>RGDM01000017.1 GCA_009918675.1 bacterium | reverse complement strand
CTGTGCCCGAGGTTCTCTTTAACAAACCTGTGTTGATGCTCTTGATCTTGAATTTCAACTGAGTCACACCGGCAACCGTTTCTTCAAGATCGCTTGCATCGGTTTTGTCGCGCAAGTTTTGGTAGGTAAACGTGAATGGAGTGTCTTCCACACCACCGGTAAAGTCGTTCACCCTCGTGAGCAAAGGAACAAGATTTGTCCTATCAAGATTCAACGAAATAACCGCATTGGTATCCGAGTATTTCAAACCGTCGTAGGCCTGAACACGGAAGATTTCTTTCAACCCATTTACGTTCAATCCAGGCAGGAATGTCAACGTTTCATAGGGAGCGATAATTGCAGTTGGGAGCGGAGTTGCGGGCGCGGAAGGGAAGGCAATGATGTCTTGCGAGCCCTTCTTAATGGTGCCGTTGCTGATCGAAGTCACTACGAACGAAATCCAGTTGCTATCTGCATCTGTCACATTCAAAAGCGCCATCAAGTCTGCGTGGGTAATGCTATAACCTGTGTTTTGCTTGCCATTGGTGGGCATTGTCAGGGTTGCGTTGGCAATCACTGGTTTTTGCGTCGAGCCATTCACGGTAATGCTTACCCGCCCCGTGGTAAGACTCTGTGCGTTATCAGAATCCACAACACTCACAACAAACGCTTCGAAAGTTCCTGTGGCGTTGTTGGGAGGCATCCACTTGAGTGTTTGCCCCTGCAACAGGGTGTTGTTGGTGTCATCAATCAAGCCGAAATCGTTCTTCAGATAACTTCCGCCAAGAATCTGGTCGAAGCGCAAGCGCACAGAGTCGTATCGTCCAGGAATTGCAGCTGAAGGGTTCACATTCTCAACATCTTTGAGATCCAACTTTTGCGCCAACTGATCAAATGTAATTGAGTACTCTGTGTTTCGGCTTGCAGCCAACGAACCATCCAAAATGGCAGTTGCATTCAATGTGGGTGGCGTATTCACAGGTTGAATATTAACAGTCACCGGTACTGGGTCGAGTGCCGGAGTCGCGGGATTCAAGTCCGAGAAAGCTGCGCCGTCGTATGCCAAGAATCGGAAAATCTCGGCCGGATTGCCGTTGTAGTTCGCATCTGGGAAGAAGATCACTGTTTCGCCAGGCGCAATCAACGAGGTTGACGGTGGCGCTCCTGGACGTACTTCTGTTTGATTTGATTGTAGGTCAGCGTCAAAGGAGTATTTTCGCTTGCCGTTGCCAGCACAGTATTTTGCGAAGTGGCTGTCGGTGCAATATTGCTGCCAGCAACATTTACGCGGATTTTACCCATGTTTGCACTTGCCAAACCATCTTTATCAATCACGGTCACACTAAAGGCGTCATAGATATCCGCACCATTGTTGGGCGGCATCCAGTAAAGCTGTTGTCCAGACTGGAATAAGGTTGTCCCTGTCACAACCGGCACAGCCGATGCGTAGCTCGTACCCACCCGCAAGAACTGCCCCGAAAGAATATTTTCGATGCGGAAAGAGAGCAGGTTGTAACGGCCCGAGACAGCCACCGTTGGATTAACATCGTCCGAATCGGTGACACCCAAACGGTTCGCCATATCGGAAAAATCAATGGTGTAATACTGATTCCGGCTTGCAGAGTTGGCACCAGAATACTCAGCCAGCGAATTCATTTGTGGTGGCTGATTCACATAAGCCACCAACACCTTAACAAGCGAAGCAGAAGAAACATCTTTGTTGTCTGAAGCAACCATTGTAAACGCATCGAGGGCTGGCCCAGACGCATTAAATGTTGGCTTCCAAACAATCTTTTCACCCGGACCAACCACAGGAACAGGATTGAGAGCACCGGGGGTTGAATAAGTATTCAAACCAACAGTCAGAGTACCACTGCTGAGTGCAGTGATTCGGAAATACAGTGGCGTTTGGTCGGTGTCGGCAGCTTGCGAGTTGCTCAGCAAGGTGTCGTAGTCAATCAGCATTGCTACGTTTTGCGAGGTGCCCACGCTGACCCCGTTGCCACCCAGTGTAAAGGTTGAAAGGATCGTTGGGATAGCATTTGAACCTGTCAGATTGATACGAATCTCTGCGGTTGATGCACTGTAATCGCCTTGCGCGTCCTGAGCTCGCACCACCATCACCGCATAATTACCAATCGCATTGAGCGGTGGAGTCCAGTTAACAACTCCCGTCGTGGTCACTTGATCGCCAACTGCGTTGATAATAAGAGGACGGCTCACTTGTGGGTTGATCACCGCGCCGGTGTTCTGATTGCCCATCCGCAGCGTGCCTGAACTGATGCTCTCAATGCGGTAAGACATCGCGTTGCTTGCCGTCTCAACATCGGTCGTTGGAGCAGCAGCCAAAAGCATTGCATAGGTGATTGGAATACCGCCGGGGTTGTTTTGGTTACTGGTTGGCAAAGCAGAAACGCTGCCAAAGACGGGCAGGTCATTGACTGCCGCAATGCTCACATTTACATCGACGGCCGCCCCGGCGCTAACGCCACCGTCGTTGTCAATCAACTTAATTGAAAACGCCTTGTGAAGAGTTCCAGTTGCCGAGTTTGCATCGGTTGGCGGCTGCCAAGTCACAAACTCGCCTGGGTTGATGACTGCTGTCGATGTTCCAACCGCAACAGTCTGCGCACCTTTCTTCAGGCTTGTTCCGGCCTGACCACCCAAGCTGACAATCTGATAGCTGACCGTTCCATTTTCAACATCAGCGCCAGGGAAGCTTGCTTGCAGCATGCTGTGAGTGATCACAAAAGGTTGGTCTTCCACCGCACCCGAAAGGAATGAAGTCGCAGTGAAGGTTGGTAGGTCGTTCACCGCAGCAATGTTGAAATAAACCGGAAGAGTTGTGATGCTTTCTTCATTGTCGCCATCAAGTGCAACAAGGCTAAACGCCTGCAGACGTCCATATGCATTTGCCGCAGGCAACCAACGCAACACATCTGCACTGCCAATTTGCTCGTTGGCCAAGACATTCGCATAGGTCAATGGAGCTGTTGAAGTTCTTCGTTGCAGGGTTCCGCTCACCAAATTTTTAACAACAAAGCGGACTGTGTTGGCGCCAAAGTCACCCACTTCTTCAATATCGAAGAGGTCTGTCTTTCCGCGCAAATCTGCATAGGTAAAATCAAAGTTTGTGTCTTCTGTTCCACCCGAAAAGTCGTTCACGTAAGTCAGGCGTGGCTTGTAGTTCACCCGACCAATCTTCAGCGAAACAGTTGCCTCGGGCGAATACTTATCGCCATCCCAAGCCCGCACCTTAAACATTTCAATGCTGTTGCCATAGAGATTCGCGTTCGCCATAAACATCACAACTTCGCTCTTTGCGAACACCGATGCTGTGGCTGGTGCAGAAGGAATTGCCGTGAAAGGAGCCATCTGGCTTCCCATCTTCTTAAGCACACCATTGCTGATACTTGTGAAGACCAATTGTGTGTTCGGACTATCTACATCCGAAACACCCAAAGCTGTTTGCAGAGTATCGAAGTCAATTGAGTATGGAACGTTTTCGATTGCCGAAGTCGTTGTTCCAAAGGTCACGGTCGTTGTCGCCAACGCAGGAGCAACATTGCTTCCCGAGACGGTGACTTTGTAAATCGCGGTATTTGCGCTTGGCAAATTCTGACTATCCATCACAGTGACGCGGAATGCAGAGTACGTTCCAATCACATTCGCAGGCGGTAACCAATACAGGTTCAAACCATTTGTCAGCATATTGTTGGTGTTCGGATCAAACGCCGTTGCCGTGGCGGAATCGGCACCAATCCGCAACGATTGCCCTGCCATCAACTGTTCGACACGGAATTTCATCTTGATGTATTTCAGCGTCAAATCAGTTTCTGCTGGATTCACGTCCTCGACATCCGAAACAGCCAGCTGATTGGCAATATCCTTAAACGGAATCACCAACTCTGCGTTTCTTACGCCCGTCGTGTTGGTATATTCCGAATTAAACAAAGGAACTTGGTTGACGGGTTGCGTGCTCACCTTCACAAGCGCTTCGTTCACTGAGACATCTGCGTTGTCGTACGAGCGCATACGGAATGCATTCAAAGGTGTTGGATCAACACCGTACTGTTCTTGCGCCGGACGCCAAACAATGGATTCACCCGGACCAACAAGCGCAGGCGGATTAATAGCACCCACCGTAGTGTAGGTACTTGCACCCACCTTCAACGAACCACTCTCAAGAGATGTGATGCGGAAGTAAACAGGAGTCAGGTCGGAATCTGATGCTTGCGATTGCGCAAGCAATGTATCGTAGCTGATGAGCAAAGGAACGTTCTGTTTGGTACCAACCGTTCCGCTTCCTGTGGCACCCAATGTAAAGCCGGTGTTGATCACAGGTTTTGCGTTCGGTCCTTGGACGCTGACAACAACATCAGCCGTTGATGCACTGTAGTCCTGCCCATCAAATGCACGGACAGTCATAACAACAAAACTTCCGGTCGCATTGAGCGGCGGTGTCCAATTCAATTGGTCGGTTTCGTTCGTTGCTCCACCGGCAGGAACAGAAACCAAGAATGGCTTGTTGTTTGGAGCGTCCACCAAAGCTCCCGCATTGGTATTACCCATCCGCAGAGTCCCGCTGTTGACGCTTTCAATGCGGTACTTAAGGCTATTCGCTGGTGTCCCATCGTCATCCGAAAGTGGAATAATACCTTTGATGTCGTTGAAGCTAATAACAAACCCATTCGGATGATTCTTTTGCACCACACCGAGTGGGCTTACCGAAACAATCTTTGGCTGGTCGTTCACTGCCGCCACAGAAACCTGAACCTGTTTTGTTTCCGTGCTCAAGCCACCATTGCCATCAAGCAGCTTAACAGTGAACGGCACAAGCAAACCGTTTGAAGTGAAATTCTTATTCGCAGGTGGCGTCCAGGTGATGCTTTCGCCTGGATAAACCGTTATGGGCAAACTTCCTGAATCAAGAGTGGTGTTGCCCTTCTTCCATGAAATGCCATCCACCAAGCTCGTGAGCTGATAAGCCAAGACACCCGTTTCAACATCCGTTCCTGGCAGATATTGGTTGAGCATCATGTAATTGATCACAAATGGCATGTCTTCGGTTGCACCCGGAATAAACGCTGCCGATGTGAATACAGGTAGGTTGTTCACCGCCGCCGTCACAACATAAACAGTCAGCGGAGCCTGGCTTTCCGCGCCGTCGGAGTCGTATGCAACTATGCTCATCGCATTCAGAGTGCCATTGGCATTGAGGCCAGGAGTCCATTCAAAATTTTCGCCCGGATTCAAAACTGCGTTGGGTGCAAGTGCTTGATAATTTCCAGGGCTCACAACCCGACGCAAGCTGCCGCTGTTAATACTCTTCACCTTGAAGCCAAGAGTTTTGGTTGTTGGCAGCGGTTCTTCAATATCGTAGGCATCGGTTTTTGCGCGCAGATCATCGTAGCTAAATGCAAATGGCGTGTTTTGCACTGCACCCGAGAAGGTGTTGACTCGTGTCATCAACGGAATTTGATTCACCCGTGCAATATCAACAGTCACAACCGATTCGCTGCTCGAAGCCATTTCGCCATCCCAAGCGCGCACCCGGAAGACTTCGATGTTGGTTCCGTTGAAATTGTCCTTGGGAACAAAAACCAATTGCTCGCCTTTGTTCAATCGTGCCGAAACCGGCGGAGCTGCAGAAAGAATGTTTGGCCAAGCGGTTCTATCGGTTGCAGAAACAACCAATTTACCAGCGTTCTCGTTGATATTTGTGAAGACAAAAGACACGGTTGGGCTATCGATATCGGTAATACCCAAATCCGCTTTCAGCGTGTCGTAGCTGATGATGTAGGGAGTATTTTGCCCAACATCCGAATATTTTTTCAAGGCGGTTGCCAACTGTGGTGCGATATTCGGACCAGTGACAACAAAACTCACCTTGCCCATCGTCGCACATTCGGACGAAGAATGTTGTTCGTTGGCGACCAAGGTGACGCTGAACCCACGTTGGCACCAATGCGGAGCGACTGTCCTCCAAGAATGGATTCCACCTGGAACTTCATCTTTCCATACTTGTTTACATTCGAGGCAAGCGTCTCTGCCGGATTAATATCTTCAACATCGGAAATCGCCAGGCTCTCGGCGAGAGTGTTGAAGTCAATTGAATACTCTTGATTGCGCGAAGCGTCATTGAACACCGTGCTGCTTGCAATCAGCGGCGCTTGATTGAGCGGTGTCACATTGACCTTCACCAGCGAATCATTCAGCGAAGAATCGATATTGTCATAAGCCTTAATACGGAACGCACTGAGCGCAGCGGCATCAACCCCGCGCGCTTCCGCGGCGGGGTACCAGGTCAGTTTTTCACCCGGACCAAACTTCGGCGGCGGGTCCAACACTCCTGCGGTGCTATAGACATTGCTGCCGATCTTCAAAATCCCGCTCTCAAGATTCGTGACTTGTAAATAAACCGTCGTCAGGTCGGTGTCCGCTGCAGCCGATTTGCCGAGTAGAGTTTCGTAGGAAATAACCAATGGAACGTTCTGATACGTACCCTCAGTTGGCACCGTGCTGCTGCCCAAAGTGAATCCAGCGTTGATTGTTGGAACCGCGTTGCCGCCCACAACGGTGATTCGAACATCAACCGTTTGAACCGTGTAGTCAGTACCATCAAATGCGCGCACGCTCATCAGCGTAAAGGTGCCCGTGGCATTCAGAGGTGGAGTCCAATTCAATTGCGAATCAGCTGCAATTCCATTTCCGCCCGCAGCGCGCAGCATCGGTTTGTTTGCCAACGTTGCAACATCAACTCCCGTTTGCGCAGGGCCCATGCGCAAAGTACCTGCACCAACACTTTCAATCCGATACTCAATTTGATTTTGTGGCGTCTCGACATCCACCACCGGGATCTTCGCAGCAATGTCAGCAAAGGTAATTTTGTATCCGCCCGATTGGTTTTTATTTGCATTGTTGAGCGCAGCCGCAATACCAAACACAGGAACATCATTCACTGCAGCAACGCTCACAGTGACTGGCAGGCTCACAGGACTTTCAGCCGCACCATCGAAAACGACGATATTAAACGCTGTCAGCACACCGCTTGCATTTGCAGGTGGCTGCCATGTCCAATTCTCGCCAGGCAACAGCAATTCACCCGGTGCAATTGGATTACCATTTTTGAACACTGTGCCAACACCCGCCGACTTCAATTTAAAGCGCAGCAGATCGCCATCCACATCACTCGGAACACCTGCGGCGAACAAAGCGTCGTAGCGAATCAAATACGCTTGGTCTTCGATTCCACCTTGCAAGGTTGCGATGGTTGGCAAACCACCCGCAAGAGAACCAAGCACGGGGGTATGATTCACGTGGTTGACGTTGATCGTGACTGGTACTGCGACGGGGTTCAAGCCTGTGGCAGCGTCTCCATCAAAGGCTTGCACAGCAAATGCCTTGATCGGTCCATAGGTATTGAGTGGAGGAGTCCAGCGCCATTTCGGTGTATAGCCATTGCCCAAGACATCGCCTTGGTTCGAGCCTACCTGCTGCCAAACCCCAGGCGACAACTCGTACTCAAGTTTGCCAGACACAGGATAATTCGCATTTGCTTTGAAGCGAATGACAGCGTTCAAGTCGGGGTCGGTGGCCTGAGTTGCAGATTGCAATTGCGCAACCGTGATCTCGTAAGGCAAATCTTCAAGCGCCGTGTCATTGGCTGTACCGGCCAAAATGGGAGTGACGTTAATCGAAGGTGCACGGTTCACGACACCGAGGTTGATGGTGACAGTCACCTTTGCAAGCCGACCCGTATTTGCATCATCAACACTGTATTTATCGCTATCAAACGCGCGCACTTCAAATGCATTTTGCACGCCGTTCACCTTGGGTGGTGGATTCCAAAGAATGGTTTCACCAGGTCCAACCAGCACTGGAGCTCCGCTGATCAACGTGGTTCCTTTGTACGTTGTGCTGCCATTTAAGCCGGGCGAAACTTCAAAACGAATCGGATTATTTTCCGGATCCAAAGCCCCGGTTGCTTCGAGAAGAGCCTGATAGGTGACCGTATAAGGCAAATCTTGTTTACCATTTTGCAAGGTCGTCGGCGTGTTTGTTGAGAAGAACGGCGCAGCGTTGCTTCCCTGAACTTCGTAGGAGATTAGCCCGGTCATTGAGCTCATCAGGCCTTGATCGTCCACGGCACGCACACGCACGCCGGGGAACACACCCAAACCATCGAGTGGCGGCAGCCAGACGAGTTTTTCGCAAGGGCCAACAACATCACCCGGATTCAGTGCAACTGAATTTCCAGAGGCATTCAGCTTGGTGATGCTGCCTCCCGGAATTTCCATGATTTTGAACGAGACGTTCGGAGCCGACGGACATGATGTCGCAGCATTGCCCGGGTGCATCGAGTTTTCAACATCCGTGAGTTCGAGGAGCTGAGTCATTGCCAAATGCGCAATGGTCAATGCTGTATTCTTCTGTGTGACAACAGTTTTGTTGGTCGCAATCACAGGTGGATGGTTAATCGCTTGAATACTCACTTGGACCAGAGCTGCATTTGCGCTTGAGAGCGCACTATCAAATGCTCTCACCGAGAATGGAGCAAGAATGCCATTGACATGCAGAGGTGGTTGCCAAACCAACGAATCGCCGGGCTGCAAGCGCACGCTCTGACCAAGCGCAACAACAGTTCCACCTTTGCTCAGTGTTCCCAGAGTTGCGTTTCCAGACGCATCGGCGACCGGACTCACCATAAATTCGAATTGTGGGCCATCCACATCAGTAATGTATCCCATCAACTTCTGCCGCAGCGAATCAAACGGCAGAACAAAAAGAATATCTTCCTGAGCACCCGACAAACGATAATTCGCAGCAGGTTCATTTGCGGCAATGGTTAAAACCGGAGCATCGTTCACCGGAGCAACAGCAACCACAACGGGCATCTCAATGCCGCTGTCCAGCGCACCCAGTGGGTTTTCGTCCTTCACTTTCACTTTGAATGCGGTCATCTCACCGTAAGCATTGAGCGGTGGTACCCAAGAAATGCTCATCGCAGACTTAACGATTTCCTGGCCTTCAATCAGCTCAGTGCCATCAACTATCAATTTTGCGCCTGGCTGAATGTGTGTAACTACGAAGCGATGATTGAATGATTTGTTTGGATCCGCCGCAGCAAGCACTTCATCATCAACATCAGAGAAATGGCTTGCAAAATACAATTGGCTGAATGTCAGGCTCACGGGCGTGTCTTCCAAAATCACCGCGCCGTTCGAATCTTTGCTAATCTTGTCTATTGAACTCAACTTGGGAGCGTCGTTGACCGGCGCAACATTAAACGCCACTGGAACAAAGCGCGACGCATCAAGGGTAGAGCCAACCACCGCGCTGTCGGCAACGCTATCCGTTGCGCTGATCTTGAACGCAACCCGCGCAGGATTGAAGTCATCCAAGTTTGGCGTCCAGGTCAACACATCGCCAGGTCCAACAAGCACGCCCGGATCTGCAAGCATTGCGTTGGTGATGACTGTCGCACCCTTCTTCAAAACACCCGAATTTAACTCTCGGATGCGGAAGAGCACAGCGTTGTTGTCTTCGTCCGTGGCATTCGACGCCGCCAAGAGAGCTTCAAAAGACAACGTGAACGGTGAATCTTCCCGGGCACCTTGAATGGTTTGAACAGAAGTAAACACAGGCGCATGATTGGGCCGTGGCTGCACATCAAACGCATAGGTGGCCGCGCTTCGGCTGAAAGTGCTATCAGCATCTCGAGCGCGCACTGTAAGAGCATCAACCACTCCCAAACGATCGCTTGGAGCTGTCCACACCCAGGTTTGTCCGGGCTCAAGGGTTGTAACACCATTGATAACGTTGCTGCCGTCTTTCTTA
This sequence comes from bacterium, assembly GCA_009918675.1. Taxonomy (GTDB): domain Bacteria; phylum Bdellovibrionota_B; class Oligoflexia; order Silvanigrellales; family Silvanigrellaceae; genus RFOM01. The sequence continues at coordinate 50,531 of RGDM01000017.1, read as the reverse complement.
AGAAGACCAAAATCAACATTCTCAATCACTAAAATTGGTTTTGCTTTACGGAACGAAGGCGGAACGCTTGCGCCGTTTTCCGCATCTTGGAGCTCAAGGTCATTGGCCATCTTTTCATAGGTAATGACATAGTCATTCGAGGCCAGAACGGGAATCGCGCCAGCATTGCGCGCAGGTGAGCGGAATGTCGGCGGCTGATTCACCGCGAGCACATCAAAGTTCACCGCAACCTTATTTGCACTGGCAAGGTTGCCGTCCCACGCTTCAACTGTAAATGCCTGCACCTGTCTGCTGTAATACTTCGCCGGAGGAGTCCAAACCCAGACATCTCCTGGTTTGAAAATCGCACCCGCAGTGAGTGGTACGTTACTGCCGTCTGCATAAACAGCTTCGCCGTTGGTGCCCTGAACGCTCACTAAGCGGAACATCAGGTTTGTGTTATCGACGTCTTTAACATCCGACTTCGCAATCATGCTGTCGAATGAAATTTGGAATTTATTTCCTTCCACAGCGGAGGTGTAAGTGCTGATACTCGAAAGTGTAGGTGCATCGTTCACAGGCGCAATGTCGAAAGAAACAACCGTTTCAACTTGGCTATAGTCGGTGCCATCAAATGCTGCCACCTTGAACCCAGGTTGCTTCAGTCCAAACACGTCTTTCGGAGGTACCCAGTAAACAGTATCGCTCGGACCAACCATTTCACCCACGGCAAACACCGAGCCGTCGGCACGCTTCATCACACCTTGAGAAAGTTCGGTGATTTTAAATGACAATTGATCGAACTCAACATCATTCGCCTGAGTGATTTCCTTCAAGCGCGCGTTTGTGAGCGTGTATGCAGTGTCTTCCGATGCATCAACCACAGTCGATTTTGCAACAACCGTTGGCCCATCATTTACAGGCAGCACGAGAACGTTGACATCAACTTGTGTCGCCGATTCAAGATCGCCATCGTAGGCAACAACTTTAAAAGGACTCAACGTACCACTGCTGTTGGCGGTTGGATTCCAAACAACGAATTCACCCGGACCAACCAACGAGCCCACCATCAACTGTTGACCCGCTTTGAAAACCTTGCCGTTTCCAACGCTCGAAATTTTGAAATAAACCTGGCCCGAATCACGGTCACTTAAATCTGAAGAAGAACGCAGGTCATCATATGTAATGACTTGCGGAGAATCTTCTTTTCCGCCTGTGAGAGTGCGGATCGAAGTCAGGGTTGGCGCTTCATTTGCACCTTGAACATAAACCGTCACGTTGACGGTGCGTGGTGTTAGGGTATCACCAAGCAAAGCAGTCAACTTGAATGCGCGTTGACCATCTTTCGCCATCAAGGGCGGCGTCCATTCAATAAACTCACCAGGCACCCAAAGAGCACCCTGATAGAGTTTCACATCACCCTTACGCAGTTCACCGGAATAAATTGAGCTGAGCAAGAATCGCGTTCTCGCAGCATCAGAAGCACTATAACCACACTGCGCAAGAACGTCGTTGAAATTCACTGGCAACGTTCTGTTGTACACACCTCCAAACAAGGTGATTTCGCGCGTTGTGGGATCTTCTTGAAGAACTTTAACCGAACCAAGACCAGGGTCGGAGAATGCCTTTTGCACAGACTGCGCGAGTGTATCTTTTTGCTCTTGCGCAACAGCGGTGCCAAGTCCAGAAATAATCCCTTCCGACAAACCAGCCTTTGCGTCTGTCAGCACTTGCGCAGACAGCGAAGTTGCACTCAATCCTTCAACAATTTTTGTTGAAATCGATTTTACCGCCGTGGTCAGCTTTTCAGCCTGCAGACCCAACGAAGGCAATTGCGACGAAACCGCATTTGCAACGGTCTTGGATATGGCGTTGGCATTACCTTCGTTGCTGGCACCCGAAGACAAACCAGCAGCAATAGCCGCAACCGCATCCACCAACTGATCACTCGAGACCTTCAGTGAACCCAGAAACGACACCGAGGTCGAGGCAACGTCCTTCATCACATCAGTCAACGAGACGTTCGTAATACCGCTTGCAGAGAGATTGCGGCCCACTTCTGTCATCGAGGCTTGTGCGAGAAGAGCGACGGGCATAGAAGAAGATTTATCATTCGCGGATTTCGATACAATAAGACCACTGTTTACAATGGCCATTGTGTAGATTTTTTGGTCTTCGGGAGAAAGCTCACTCTTAATTTCAGCAATCGAACGCATCGCACCACGCACAGCCGCGCGCAATGCCAACGCAGCATCTGCGTCGCTCACTGTCGTTGCTTTGGTAGTTCCTTCGGTCTGGTTTTGTTCGTAATCAGACTCACCCAACTGCAGCGGACCTTCAGTTGGCTTTGCGTAACGAACTTCAGCAAGTGCTGCGCGCGTCACACGATCAATATTCGAATTGGGAATGTTTTGTTTCCGGAGTTGGTCTTGCATCACCCAGACGGCGTGGTTACCAATGGAATCGTAGTCGAGATCTGTCAGGGTTGCAGAGGTTTGCGGCACGATGGAAGAGACTCGGCTTTCTTCGCACCCGAAGTAAACCGTTGTCATTCCCATCAGCCCGGCGAAAACCAAGACCCTGATGAAGTTCATATTGATGACCTCTCTGCAATCACCATGCTCGGTCATGATGGGCAAAGAATTTAGAGCAAAAAAGGCCCACTCCGTCGGTCTTCCGACATCGTGTCAAAAGGTCTGCAAGCTGATGAAATCTGGACAAGTCTGTATTCACGCACTAGAGTGCCGAGGATAACAAACCGAGGAATTTTGGTAGGATGCAAAGATTGCAAAATTATATCTCGGGTCAATTTTCTGACCCATTGTCAAAGAGCTGGCTCGATGTCGAAAATCCGGCAACAGGTCAAAATTATGGCCAATGTCCTGATTCTGACGCTGCAGATATCGACACAGCTGTGAGAGCTGCCCAGAGCGCATTCCCACTTTGGAACTCTCTCGGTGCGCAAAAACGCTCTGCTCTGCTCATGAAGGTTGCTGACATTCTTGAAAAAAGAACCGACGAATTCGCTGCGGCGGAATCCTCCGATCAGGGCAAGCCACTCCGGCTTGCGAAATCAATGGACATTGCCAGAGCCGTTGAAAACTTTAGATTTTTTGCAACCAGACTGCACCATCTGGAAGAAAAATCAGTTAAATCCGGCGAGCACGTTTTCCACTATATCGAGAGAAACCCCGTTGGAGTCGTTGGCCTGATTACTCCCTGGAATCTGCCGCTCTATTTGCTCACTTGGAAGATTGCACCGGCAATTGCCTTTGGCAATACGGTCGTCTGTAAACCCTCTGAGCTCACCCCGCTGACCGCGTTCATGCTGTGCGATGTCCTGCATCAAGCCGGAATTCCAGGCGGAGTTGTGAACATGGTCTTCGGACGCGGCCCTACGGCTGGGCAAGCCCTCGTTGAACACAAGAAGGTTAAAGCGATCTCTTTTACCGGCGGAACCGAAACAGGCGCGCATTTAGCAACAACCGCCGCTCCTCTCTTTAAGAAAGTCAGCTTGGAACTGGGTGGCAAGAATCCAAACATCGTTTTCGCTGATGCAGACCTGAGCAAGGCAATCGCAACAACGGTTCGCTCAAGTTTTTTAAATCAAGGCGAGATCTGCCTTTGCGGCTCACGTATCTATGTTCATAATTCAATACTCGAAGAATTTCTCGATGGCTTCATTGCGCAAACGAGAAACTTCAAAGTTGGAGACCCAACACATCCCGACTCGCGGATGGGAGCGCTTGTGAGTGCCGCTCATCTGGAAAAAGTTGATTCCTACGTCAAGCTCGCGGTTGCCGACGGTGGCCGTGTCCTTCATGGAGGAAAACGCGCTCAACTGCCTGCCCCATTTAATTCAGGGCATTTCTATGAGCCAACAATTCTCATTCATGTTCCGCACGATAGCCGTGCAATTCAAGAGGAAATATTTGGCCCCGTTGTCACCGTCACCGCGTTTGAATCCGAGGACGAAGTAGTGCGTCTCGCAAATGAACCGGAATATGGGCTGGCCGCATCGATTTGGACAGAGAACATCTCACGTGCTCATCGCGTTGCGCGCGCCGTTGAAGCTGGTGTTGTTTGGGTCAACGGATGGCTTTTGCGCGATTTGCGGGTTCCATTCGGAGGCATGAAGTCATCTGGCCTGGGACGCGAAGGCGGCGATTGGTCGTATGATTTTTACACAGAGGCAAAAGACATCTGCATACAGCTCAGTGGATTTGAAAAATAATTCTCTTCATTCAAAATGCGAAAGAAGAGCTCCAAACTGCGAAAGAAGAACTCCAATGTTAATTTCAAAAAACACCGAGTCGATTTTTTCTGAGATTGCCCCTGAGGCTGTGGGTCCTTACCCTCATGCAAAAAGATATGGCGAGCTGATTTTTGTCTCCGGTATTGGCCCCCGTGAGCGCGGAAAAAAAGAAATCCCCGGGGTCACTCTCTCTCCCAGCGGCGAGGTTGAATCTTATGACATTGAAGTGCAGACACGATCAGTGATTGAAAACATCAGAACCATACTTCAGGTTGTTGGCTGCGATCTTGGCGACATTATTGATGCCCAGTGTTTTCTGACTGACATCATGAACGATTTCAAAAAATTTAATAAGGTCTACTCGGAGTATTTCAATGCAGAGACGGGTCCGTCGCGCACAACCATCGGAGTCACTGGACTTCCGACTCCAATCGCGGTTGAGATGAAAGTCGTTGCGCGATCGCGGCAATAAAAAAAGCCCCGGACAACTCCGGGGCTTTTTGTTCCAAAAGAGCAGAAGTTAAATCTGACTTAGATTTTCGCTTCGCGATGCGTGATGTGCTTTTTTGTGAACTTGCAATATTTCTTGAGTTCGATCTTCTTGGTTGTCGTCTTCTTATTCTTGTCGGTGACGTAAACGGAGCCAGTTGCCTTACCTTTTTCGTCGTATCCTACAAGCTTGATAAGCTCGCGCATTGTTCACTCCTTTGGATTCAATCATCATAGGCCCAGCAGAGCCGGGCACGCCTCAAGACTCGAAGTCTGCACTTGATAATGAGAGTGATGGGAGCCGTCAAGGGTCATTTCGAGTTTGCCAGTGAGGCCGAATACCCCAAGTCTCACTTCGCCTTGTAGGACTCCAGGCCAGACCACTGCGTAGAGCTTTGCGAGTTAGGCAAAACCTGAATATTTTCAGTACCATTAGCACGTTCATTCGAGCGGTAGAGGCCAACACATTCTCCCCCCGTTGCCCCGATTCTCTGGGAGGGATGAGTCGTCCAACGACACCCCTGAGTTGCGTTCAGTTCGCAAGAAGCCTTGTCTTGCTTGAAAGCCCGACACGCTGAACCTGCGGCTTGCCCAGAGCTACCGCTGACCTGTGCTGTCTGAGGAACTCCCTCGGCCAATATCTTTTCAAACGGCTTTGCGGCCATGCATGCCTTTTGATGAGCTTCCTTGACGATCACTTTCTGTTGACCCGGAGCTCCCACAACCCGCAGGTAGGGCATCACTCGGCCATTTTGCAACACGCTTTTGTCTAGCTCACAAGGAATAAACACGTCGCGTTCTTCATTGCTTGGCTGAAAAGCTTCTCCGCACTGCAGATCATTGCAACGATAAATCACCCGAGGTCTGTCGCTATCACGAGCTGCTGTCACAGGGATGATTCTGAATCCGCCGTTCTTTCCCACAGGCGGAAGCGACAACAAACTTGTATCACTCAAAAACTCTTGCCCTGCCTGCTTCAGACACCCAGACAACGCCAATGCAAGGACTATAACGCGCGCAAGGCTCAAACAACGAAGCATGTGCGTGATTCGCATCATTCAGGTGACCTCAATGCATACGCGAAAGGCGTGAAATTGTAGGTTCCGTAGCCGAACACGTTGCGCTCGTGGATAAAATCTTGGTTGTCGATCACCCAGGCAATTCCTGCTTTTTGATTCGACCATCCATAAAACATGTACGTATGTGCAGGATATCCGGGGTAACTCGCATCGTCCTCTGTCAGAACAACATCACCAGGCTGCAAATTATTTGCAGAAGTGATCTTCATCCACCCCAACTCCACCTGCAGATAACGAGCGAATGGCTTGGTCACAAGCGAGACACTTTCGCCTTCAATGTAGGCTGCCAAAGGCACAGCGGTGCCAGACATGCGCAAAGCGGTGCTCATAAAAGCAACGCATCCATTGCGCCGACCCGGGGGATAAAATTGCAATACTTCATCATAAACTTCATCGTAGTTGTTGCGGTTGGAATAATAGCTCAAAAGAATCCGATTTGCCGAGCCACCACGGACACGTAATGGAAAAAAACTTTGACTCCAACGCATCGTTTCGCAAACCTGACCACCTCCTCGTTGCCGACAGAAGTCAACATCACTCACTTTGAAGGGGCCGTAAACTTCGCTTCCTTCAACGCAAGTTTGCAAATTTTGGTCATACGTCGAGCCGCGTGGACACGTCGCAGTTGTTCTCAGGTTTGCCGCAAAAGACCTGGCCCACGTAACGCCCTCACAGGCAGATTCCCCACCTCCGTATTTCTTACAAAGCTCAATCATTTTTCGTGTAAATGGACCAAACGCTTGAGTTTCGTTCACACAGAGCTTTTCAGCTCGAGAATACCATGTCCCAGTTGGACAAAAGATCAAATTTGGGTTTATTTTTGCATCAACAGAAACCTGCGAAGCCATGTCACTTTTTCCAGAAAACGGTGCTGCCAAACTATTTTGCTTCGAAGAAACTGAGCCACCCCCAGAGTCACTATTCGGTGCTTGAGTTTCGGCAGTTAGCAAGTGCAGAGCGGGTTGAGCATCTCCGCATGCCGTGACAGTTGAAATTGCCGTAAGAGCGAAAGCAAGAAATCCTCTCATAGAAACGCCCCCCTTCCTGTAAAAAAGAGCGCATTACCGATGCATTTGACTGCATTTTTTCGGCACGTCCTAAGGGGAAATTACGATCTTTTTAAGATCTGCGAAGACGAATGTCTTGAACTTGACTCGGAAAAAAAATCATCCACAATACTGAACAAGAACAAAAATCTTCTCATTCAGGAGACTTCAAATGCACATTCGCTATTTTTCTTTGCCTTTGGCTTTTATTTTGACACCTGCGGTGGGCTTTGCACTTCCCAACATTCCATCACCAAAATCCGCCACCGCAGCAGCTAATTTTCACTCGCTTTCTGCCGATGATATCAATGGAAAAATGGTCATTTTCAGCGAATTCAAAAATAAAGTTCTGCTTGTCGTAAACACAGCATCTCAATGTGGATACACGCCTCAATATCGAGGCCTTGAGGCAATTTATCAAAAATACAAAGCGAAAGGATTTGTCATTTTGGGCTTTCCATCCAACGACTTTGGAGGACAAGAGCCCGGCTCAAACACAGAAGTTAAGAAGTTTTGCGAATTCAAATTTAAAGTCTCATTCCCGATGTTTTCCAAGGTCAACATCACATCATTACCGCGTTCTTCCGTCTATGAGTTCTTAACGGTTAAGAACCCAAATATTGAAACACGCAAAACTCCGGAGTGGAATTTCTGGAAATTTCTTATCGACAAGCATGGAAATGTGAAGCGCACTTTTGCCAGTGGCATCGAACCAGAAAGCAAAGAGCTATCCAGCGCTATCGAAGATTTATTGGCTGCTAAATGAGGACATAGGCAGAACAACACCCTGCCGATGCCGCAACAGAGTCTCCAGCCGCGTTCGATATTATAGGTTGGACAGCATATTTTCGGGTCGCAAAAGCTCTTCAAGTTTATTGCGACTCATAAGCTTGTGTTCCAAGACGAGATCAAAAACACTCTTGCCCGTTTCAAGTGCTTCTTTCGCAATCCGTGTTGAATTTTCGTACCCAATGTGTGGATTCAATGCAGTCACAAGTCCGATACTGTTTTCAACATAACGCCGACACACTTCAGGGTTCGCGGTGATTCCGCTCACACACAATCGACTCAGTGCTTTGACCGCACGCGGGAGCATCTGCATCGATTGGAAGAGGTTAAACACAATCACAGGCTCCATCACATTCAACTGCAACTGACCTGCTTCGGCCGCTAAAGTGATAGTCAAATCGTTTCCAATCACCTGAAATGCAACCTGATTCACAACTTCAGGAATCACCGGATTCACTTTTCCTGGCATAATACTCGAGCCTGGCTGCATCGGCGGCAGATTAATTTCACCAAATCCGCAACGAGGTCCGCTCGAAAGCAAACGAAGATCGTTGCAAATCTTGCTCAGCTTAGTCGCGAGCCGCTTTAGAATTCCTGAAAAGAGCACAAATGAGCCAGTATCAGGCGTGGCCTCAATCAAATTCGCCGAACTCACAAGCTGCATTCCGGTGATCTTATTCAAGTGCTTAATCGCTTTTGAACGATATTCTGGGTGTGCCGTAATGCCCGTTCCAATTGCCGTTCCACCAAGATTCACTTCCAAGAAAAGACGCGCTGCGTCCTGCAATCGCATGATATCTTCCTCAAGATTCACACGGAACGCCTCGAATTCTTGTCCAAGAGTCATCGGAACGGCATCTTGCAGCTGCGTGCGACCCATTTTGATGACCCCGCTAAATTCTCGCGCTTTGCATCCAAATGCGCCGCAGAGTTCTGCAAGTGATTCGGTGAGCGCAGGAAGAGCGTGTAGAATGGCAACCCGCACTGCTGTTGGATACGCATCGTTGGTGGATTGCCCGAGGTTCACATGATTGTTAGGGTGGATTCTTTTGTATTCGCCTTTGCTGAAACCAGCCAATTCCAGAGCACGATTGGCAATCACTTCATTGGCATTCATGTTTGTTGATGTGCCAGCACCCCCTTGAATCACATCCACAACGAACTGCTCATGCCAATGACCCGCAATCACTTCATCGCACGCTTGGCATATAGGAGCACAAACATCCGTCGGCATTAAGCCAAGATCCTGGTTTGCAAGCGCAGCTGCCTTTTTAACTTCAGCCAGCGAACGGATCAGGGTCGGAAATGTGCGCAGGCTGACACCCGTGATGTTAAAATTCTCTTTTGCGCGAAGTGTTTGGACACCAAAATAGGCTTCTGCGGGAACGTCTCGGTCACCGAGCAAATCATGCTCAGAACGCGTTTTTCCGGAACTATAAACCGAAGATAGGATACCGTTCCCACCTGCGCCCTGAATTCGGCTGTAAACATATGAAGCGACATTGTGTTGGATTTTTCCGGCAAGCACCGGATGCTCAGAGAGCATTTTCAAAAAAGAGTCACGCCGTAAGAGCATGAATTCAACATCACTCAATGCAGTGCACGACGCCTGGTGAAGTGTTCCTTCCCTCAAGAGTGACGCTTCGCCTAAGAATTGTCCGGCACCATAAAGCGTGGTGCTCTCATCCCAGTCAGACAAGCCTTGCTGAGCTTGCAACTCCACTCGTCCCGAAACAACAATGCGCAGCCTGTCGCGCACATTTCCAGGTTGATAAACAATGTCGCCGGCTTTGTTTGACGCCTTCTGCAGGTGAGTTTTTAGAATCTTAAGCTCGGCAGGTGTGAGGTTCGAGAAAATAGCAAGGCGAGACAAGTGTGTATCGGACATAGGTCAGTCTCCGCAGGGAAGACTGATATCCCTACACAGATTCGGCGGTTTGAACAAGCTTAATGAATGCGCGCAAGGCAGCATCCAATTCACTGGTGACTTCTGTGAATTGAAAGCCGATCCGAAAAAAATTTTCGCGCATTTGCATTTCAGGTGAATTAGGCATCAGCTTAAGACGCGTTGCGACGATTCGCTGGAAGTCATCGTAATTGCCATGAAGAACCGCTGCAGTGGTCTTTTTGGTCCAGCGAACCGAAACGCTAACGGAAATTGGAGCGGTACTTGGAAGATACAAGGTTGCTCTGACCTCATCTTCATCTGCACGAAACAGATCGGAAATCGCGCCGTAACGAGTGAAACACGCCACTCCGCCCAAACTCACATCATCAATTCTAACCCGAGCAGCTGTCGACGTCTCGTCGCGCATGAAGCGCGGAATAAAAGGCGCATCGAACCTTTCAAGATCGACCCTACCAGAGTTGAATTCAAGAAAAGCAGCACAACTGATGGGCACGCGAAAACGCGAATTTGCACGTCGCTCGTATGCAACCAATTTGTCTGGAATGGCGATTAAGATTTTGCCAGGAATTCGCTGCTTAATCTTCGAGACAAAGACAATTTTTTTGGAGAGAAGAATGAATTCAATTCGTACGAGTTTGTAGGGCGCAAGAAGATTGTCGCCAGCGGCAGAGATGCCCGAGACAACCAGTGAACCCTCGGCACCCAACAGATCCTCAACAACTCCGCGAACAAGCTTTCCATCGTTGGAATACTTAATTAAAACTTGAGTTTTACGGCGGTTCACCTCTCGCAAAATCTCAAGCACCTGTTCGGGGCGCGAAAAAGCAATCGCCTTTTCTTTGGGCGCAGATTTCACCTGTCCTGCTTCTGCACTGGCCACTCTGAAGCCTCCTAGGTAGGAGTCTCGCAAGTAGCAAGACAATCTGCAAGTCCGACTCCGTTGAGTAACGCCGTCACAATTCCGTGAGATGGACGAACGTGTGCGCCACACAGGTACAAACCATCTTCGCCAGTCCATGCACCGGGACGCTTCCAAAGAAGATCAGAGACCGTTGCCGCATAGCCGTATCCATTGAGCGTTAAGGAATTAAGGTAACGCCGATGTGTGAGTGGAGTTCCCAATTCAGTCCACTGCAATTCACCTTGCAGCTGTGGCCACTGCGTCACGATGCGCTGCGTCAAAGTTTTGAGGACCTGCTCTTTTGTCATTCGGTAAGCGCGTCCAAATCCACCTTTGCTCTCGGGAACCCGATAAGCATCGGCATCGCTGCCTCCCCAAGGTGCGCTCTCTGGAGGACACAAAAACATCGCTTGAAAGACACCCTTGGCAGCAAGCTTGTGACCACTCTGAACAGCATCGGGATCACGCAGTGAACCCATCGAAAGATACAAGGGTGCGCTCTGAGCAAGCTGCTGAGGATCAGACTCAAGGTAACACTGTTCGGAATCCAGATTCCCCATCAACCAATAATTCCGATTTGAGAATCCATAATCCTGAAGCGGTTTTCGCGTTGCAAAATAACCCACAACCAATGCATGCGGCGCTTCTGCACGACGCATCTTTTCGCGCACCAGACTTGGCAATGAAACTGTGGTATTGCCGGCAGCGAGTAAGCGAGGATCGGGCGTCCAGACAATCGACTTCGCGTAAAACTCCTGGCCGTCACCCGTCCAGACACGATAGCGAATACCCTGACGGGCAAATTCAACATCAAAGACTCGCTCGAATTGTGCATCAACGCCAACAAGGTAATCGACATCAACGTGTTTCAGAGCCTCAATCATGGCGCGCCCGCCACCTCGCACAAAGCTCGCAGCTTCAAAGTAATACCGCTGCACGGTCATGTGTGTCAGAGCGCTCACCTTGGATGGCGGAACGCCAATCAACAGATGATGAACAACCAAAATTTCGCGCAGCTGGCCAAAAATCCCCAGTTCATCGAGGTATTCGCCAAGAGTTTGAGTCGCCAGTCTGGCTAGAAGAAGTTTGTGTTCACTCTTCCAAAACGTCGCAAGAACATCTTTCACAGCAACAGGAAACTTAAGCTGTCGAGCAAGCCCCCAAACCAATTCGAGTGTTTGAAAATATCTTTCGATACTCAAGGTGAATTGAGGAAAGCGAAATTTTAAATCAGCAATAAAACGTGTCGTGGGGCGACTGTAGGAAATCTGCTCTTTAGCAGACCGCCCCCCTCCTTCAAAGACCAGAGTTTCAAATTCATTGTCGAGAAAAATCTGTTCAAATTCAACGTTTAGCTTAGCAACTGCAGCAGAAAAATGACTTCCAGGATGAGTGTCTGCGATGTAATGAAGACCGACTTCAAAAACGACCCCGCCACGCTCAAAAGGTAACAAATGTCCTCCAAGCTCTTTTGCTTTTTCGAGAACAATAACTTTTTTCCCTCTGACAGCCAGCCGACGGGAGCACGACAAACCTGCAAGACCACTTCCAAAAACAACAGCATCAAAGACTTGATTGCGAGGGAAAATTGGGTGCATGGTCAAAAGTGCCTTTCTGTCCTATGTTTGGTTTCAAATTCAAAGGCAAAGGCGCGCCGTTGTCAAAGAAAGTGAAACTCGCAAAACAGGTCCTCGAGGTCTGGCACAAAACACTCAGTGACGAATCATCAACTCCTCACACTTTGATGATCCTTTGCGTCGCCTCCGCTCTGCATGCTCTGCTTTTATCTCTGCCTTCGCTGATGAAGCCGGTGCCGAAAGAATCGGCTTCAAAGCAAGAATCCGTGCGGGTCCAGCTCAGTGAACTTCGACAAGAGTCGCAATCGAAAATTGCCGACAAACAGCCCGCGCAATCAGCAGCCAAAAAACGCCAGGCAACATCGAAAAAGCAACTTCTCACAAGAGAGCCTGAATCAGCTGCCGAAAATCAGGTCCCAACCTCTATTGACGTGCCAAGTCCAAGCGCACCTGAGCAAGTCAGCCAAGATGAAAATCCGAAAAATAACCGAAAGCCGAATTCATCGTTGATGGAAGAAAGAGCCAGCCCGCTGCTTCCCGCGGGTCACAAAGAGTTTCTCGAACATCAGCGGCAGCTTGGAAACACAATCGGTGCGGGTGCCATAGCCGGAGATCTGGACGTTCGAGACGTGGTCGCGGAAAGAGACCCAAACACCCCGGTCAACCGAACCGAATACACATTCGCTGCTTATTTTGATTCACTCAGCCGACGATTCGTTGAAGCCTGGGGCGGCGTGCGCACCCTACCTCCGCAGTCTCGATTTGATGGAAAAATTGGCGAATTCATTGAGTATGACGTGGTCATCAATCGTGATGGCTCATTGCGAAAAATAGTGAACATCACCGCAAGACGAGAGCCCTACAGAGACTTCTCCGCCGTCGATGAGTTGGTGGTTGGTGTCTTTAAATCAATGTTCCCATTCCAGCCCGTGCCCGAGCGAATCCAAAACGACCCTTTGGTCATTCGCAAGCGGATTCAGTTCGTGGGCTTCAAGTACACTTTATATTAGGCCCCGACTCCTTGTACTTTCCCCTGGGTTTTGTGCTACAACATTCAAGCTTCAAAAATTTTCAAAAAAACACACCATTGCCTTCGGAGGGGTGGATGTTCGATTGGTTTCTGCGTCTGTTGTCTCACGATCTAGCTATTGACCTTGGGACAGCCAACACACTTGTCTACGTCAAAGGTAAAGGCATTGTTGCCAATGAACCCTCTGTTGTTGCCGTTCAACGCGACAGCCGTGGATTACGCACAGTAAAGGCTGTTGGTCGCGCTGCAAAAGAAATGCTCGGTCGTACACCTGGAACAATTGAAGCTGTGCGCCCCATGAAAGATGGTGTCATTGCCGACTTCGAGCTCACCGAAAAAATGTTGAGCTACTTTATTGGAGTCGCCCACAATCACCGCTCACTGGTTCGCCCACGCGCGGTGATCTGCATTCCTTACGGCATCACTGAAGTTGAAAAGCGTGCTGTTCGTGAATCTGCGGAAAGCGCTGGCTGCGCTTCAGTCTTCTTGATTGAGGAACCCATGGCCGCTGCTATCGGCGCTGACCTGCCCATTCACGAAGCGAGCGGAAACATGATCGTTGATATCGGTGGCGGCACCACTGAAGTTGCGGTGATTTCTCTGCTTGGTATCGTTTACTCGAAGTCGGTGCGCGTTGGCGGCGACAAAATGGACGAGGCAATTGTCAATTATCTCAAGCGCCGCTTCAATGTTCTCATCGGGGAAAGAACTGCAGAGCAAATCAAAATTGCTATCGGTTCTGCTTATCCCGAAGAAGAAATCCGCACCATGCAAGTCAAGGGCCGCGACCTCGTTGCTGGTATTCCAAAGACTATTGAAGTCACCAGCGAAGAAATCCGTGAAGCGATGCAAGAGCCCATCAACGCAATTGTTGAGGCTGTGCGTCTTGCCCTCGAGAAGACTCCTCCAGAATTGGCCGCTGACATTGTCGACAAGGGCATTGTTCTTGTCGGTGGTGGAGCGCTGATCCGTAACCTCGATATCTTGCTCCGCGAAGAAACCGGACTTCCAATTCTCGTCGCAGAAAACCCACTCACTGCAGTGGTGATGGGTTCCGGACGCGTTCTCGACAATCCCGATCTCCTTCGCGAAGTGACATTCTGAAACTCGACACAATCAGGGCAAACGAGGGGCAACACAAAACTCAGTAAATCGCTTGAAATCCCATGCAGCGAATTCGCCGCGAACAAGATCTGCCCCTCGCACAGCTGGGTCAAAACATACAAGACTGCGATTCGGAGCTGGAGTGAGAGCAGGGTAAGTGTAATTCAACTTTATAAACGTATCGCCAGTCCACGGGTCTTGACCAATAACAACAGCAAATTTGCCGTGGTCATAGCCGCCTGATGAAACAACAAGTGAATCAAGACATTCATTCACTCCGCAGGATTGAAAACCTGCTTCACTCATTTTCGCATTTTGCTGATTGCAAAATCCCTGCAAGGTCGCAACAGCGCGCGCAAGACTGTTCTTCAGCGCATCATCCAATTCACGACAACTGAGCGGAGCACCCAGCGGCCAACCCAATGCAGGAATGCCATCCAAATCTGCGGCACTGCCTTTTTTATCTTCATCAACCAACTCGTCTGCAGACGCCCGCCAACATGGCAGTGCCAAAACGGAGAAAGCAAACACGAAAGAATAGAGGCACAGCAAACGAAATGGGTCTTTTACGGATTTGGACATGGTTGGCTCGAGGCGTTCAATGCTGCTTTGGTGATTTCATTCAAAATCGTAGATTGCACCGAAGAGCTCATGGGATTCACGCAGGCAAGTTCATCGGGACTCCGTGCGAGCGGCAGATTAAATTCAAGAGTCACGTACAAACGTTTTCCAAAAACCGAATCAGAGCCACTTGAGCCACCACTCGATCCTCCGAACCCTCCAAACATTCCGCTCATGCTCGATCCATTGTTGATTGAAAACTTCATGGTTGGAGCTGCAACTGAACCTGGTTTGTACTCCTGCTGACACAGGCCCACCGGACACCTTAAGTACCCCTGGCTCGCAGCAACCACGTTTTGCTTTTCACAGAAATCACTCAGCCGCTCCGCAGACTCGAGCACAATATCAATCGTTTGGGCTGCACTTGAGCCTCCGCATTTGAGCGGAACATCATAACTGATCCCATAATTTTTTTGCACGTCCGAGGCCAAATGACTCAACTTTTCAGAAGATTCGTGCCCACAACCCATCAATTGGACAATTGCAAAGAGAACAACACTGACGCAGCTCAATTTCAAGGGCGGAAGACTTACATCGTTCATAAAGCACCTCGCTGTTTCTCTTACGCAAATAAAAGTGCGCCCACAACTGCACATCTAGGTATCCCAAAAGTCAACACAAAAGCGTCAAAAAGGCAGATGTTTTTTGTATTATTTGCGCGAATATTGTGACGGACATGTGTTGTTCCGAGGAATGTGACTGATTGGAGCGTGAACCAGTCAATGCTATGTTGAAAAGTAGAAACGCCAATGGAGAGTCCCGTGAACCCAGGTTCGAACTCTTGGGAATTCGAGAAGATTGAAGAAACACTGCGCGAGCGCTTTCTGGATAAGGAACCTGAAAGCCAACACTTTATCGTGCGGTACATAGGCTCAACGGGTGACGTTGGACGCCGGTGCCTGACTTTCAACATTGAGGTCCGGGAGAACGAGTTCCACGTTGAAAAAAGGTACCTAGAGCAATTTGTTGACGATCTTCGAGAGCAGGGATGGGATATTGATGAACTCAGACAACCTTTGAACCCTGGCGATGCCTTCGATGCACGTCTTTGGCTGATTATTTATGAACGGCACCACACAACCAATTTTTCGGCGGAGACATCCAGATGAGCAGCGAACAACCATCAAAGCTAAATGTTCGGGTCAGAAATGCTCTCACCCTGTCGACCGCCCTTCTGCTCATGAGCGGATGCAAAAGTCGATTCTTTACATTTTCAACTGATCCACAGGTGACTGGAGCGACTTCCAGCAACGAAGGAACCCGCTCAGGCCAGGTTGCAATTAGCAGCCAGAATAGTTCGAACTCGAACAGCCAAACACCCATCGCACCTGCATCGTCAGCCACTTCGCCTGCTCGCTATGTTGCTCTGCAAGGCGCGAAAACGAATTTAGTTTTAGGCAGCGCATCACGTTTTAATGTCAACGGGCAACAAGTTGATGTCACGTTTGAGAAAGTTCTTGAGGACTCTCGATGTCCACGTGATGTGGTCTGCGTTTGGGAGGGACAAGCCCGCCTGCAATTTAAAATCAACGTCCCTGCCCTGAACCTGACCAAAACTGTCACTCCCACCCTCCGCGCAGGCCACCCAGAGATGGGGCAAGTCAGTATTGGAGCTGTGGCTCTCGACCTTCTGGCCTTGAATCCAGAAGTATCTGCCAATGCATCTTCAGGTCAGAAACCCTCAACTCCTGAGGCAACCATCGTGGTGGGCAAAGCTCCCTGAGCTGCAGAAAGAATTGCGTTCAAGATAATTGCCGCCGGTGCGCGGGCGGACCGCGCCAACGCTTCACACTCCGCGCTTGTCGACACGTCCGTCGTTACGGCGGAGTTGCCAACTGACGCAGCTCCACAGGGCTCAGGTTGCAGCATCTGACGCAATGCGGTTGCGTTGTCAGCCAAGCGAACAAAAGCTGGATGCTCGGGGTTATCTCCCGCCAGCACTGCAAGAGCAGCGACAGCTTGAACCATATCCTCGATTGTATTGCGCCCTTTAACAATCAAAGTCACTGAGCGACGCGAGCCAGGTGCAGGCCCATCGATGCTGAAATTTGGCAAAGCCACAACTTGCGCTTGGTGGTTAAAGAGTGGTTTCTCAACCAGATACTTCAACGGCTTGCCGTCAAGAGTTGCTTGCGAGGCATCTTTGCGTTGCCCATCTTCAAGGAATTCAAAGGCAGCTTCTCCGCCCACCGGAATGACAATTTGATCGCCGAACTGATGAATCAATTCATTCAAATATTCATAGTTTTGCTCACCTAAGCGAATGTCATGAATAACACCCGTGTAAGCAGCATCCGATCCTGAGTTCCGCGCTTTGTTTTGCAAAACCCGGCTCACCGCAATCAAGTTAAGCGCGATTTCTTTGCGGATTAAACCCGACATAAGCGACCCATATTCGGGACTTTGGAAGAAACTACTCTGGAGAGTGAGCGAATTGATCACTCCGAGTGGTTCGACACCATACTGTTGCGAGAATTTCTTCAGAAATTCCTGCGAAGCGCCAGCACCGCGAAAGCCGAGTTCAGCAAGCTGGATATAGGCTTTGCGCTCCGGAAATGCCGTTGAGTCGTGAGCGGAACTCTGCGCGAGTCCCCACAGACCCGACAATTTCAGCATGTCTTGTGAATAGCTTCGTATAAGTTGCGCGTAAACTCTCGGCGAACGAGGATCAAGAACTGCATCCATCGGATTTGCATAGCGCAAACGTTGGAGCGCCAAATTCGCATGATGAAGTGTGTATTCGTTGTTGTCTTTACCAAAATCAAAGCGCTGGCAGTTGCCAAGCAGACTCACATTTGAGTCCGTGCAGAACGCTGTTTTGGTCTTAAATTTAACCCCATCTGTAGGGAGATGGTACGAAGTCGCAAGAGCCAATACGTCATAGATACCAAAGGTACCAAGTCCAACTGCGCCCTCGGGTGAAGTGAAGTCGCGCATGGCGCCCCAATCCATTTCGATTCCGTAGTCGTTGTAGTCCATCACTGAATCAGTGCCCGATGTGACTGCCAATGGAAGCTTCGCTTCATCAGCCAAAACAGCTGGTGTCGTTGATGCAATGAAATTGTGACGCAAGCCAAAGATGTGACCCAACTCGTGTACAACCACCGAACGAACCAACGCCATCGCACCGGTTTCAGGCGAATTTACGAACGGAGATGTGATTGCGGGCGCACCACTTTCGGCCAAAGCAACATCTGCGTTCGGCATGAACTGCTTCACGCAATCGAGGCGCGAAGTGAATTGATTCGAACCATTCTTCATTTTGCGAAGCAATTGGTTCGTTTCGTCATTTGCAGAAGAGTTCAGCATCGACTGAAGGCGCTCTGTGCGAGCAGCAGCTGCATCCTTGAATGCCGCACCTGAGTTGAGCTCTTTGCGCAGCTCAACCGCCAGCTCTCCGGTGCTCGCGGCGTTGGCTGGCGCGCTTACAGGGTTGTCTAAGCTCGAGACCATTTCATTCGGAGACACCTGCCGGCCCAGCTGCCGCGACGCAAAAGATGCAAGCGAAACTAAGTCGCCTTTGCGATTGGCTTCGTCAAAAGCAGCAAGTTCCTTTTTGGATGCATCATCAACTTTCGGAGTGTTGGGTTTGGAAAAAATACCCAAGTTTGCAAGCGCTGCTTCACACTTCGCATCCCACAAGAAACGGCTGATGGGCGAAGGAACTGTTCCAGAAGGACGCTTCGGCAGGTTGGGTTCTTTGTCTTTCTGCCACGTGCGCGCGAAATAGCCTTTACAGCCTTCCATTGCCCACATTGAACCCGTGAGCATCACATCACCTGAAATAATTTCGCCTGTGTTTGGATTTGTAACGGTTGTGGCCCAAGCAGAACCAATGCTAAAGGAATCATCCCAATAAATCATGTTCACGCGTGGGTCAGCAGCAATGACACCTCCACCTAAAGCCAATCCCTGAGTTCTGTTTGCCTCTTCAAATTCGTCTTGTGTGTATGCCACCACCCGCGCAGGCGTCAGGTTGGGCGGAGTTAGGTTGACAAAAAGATCACGGTAAGAATGAACCGCTGACTTCAAAACGGGAACCATCGAGGCCGGAACATTCCGACTGATCACAAAGGTGATTTCTTTTTCTACGTTAAATTTACGAATGAACTGCGTCGGCAGACGCGCGCGGCCGCCTCTACTTTCGAAGATTGCTGCTGTCGAGAAATAAGGAACGTCCTTGCCTTCGGTGCGATCGTTCACTCCGCGTGCGCGAAGCTCGTTCTGAGAAAAATCGAGAGGAAGAGCCTGTTTTTCCGCGAAGGAATCGTTTCCCAAGGACACCGGAAAAAAACCTTGCACCACATGCACTGTGGGCCGAATGGCATCTTTTTGAGCATCGCTCGAGCCCGCTTCATCATCGCTACCAAGAGCAAATTTATTCGTGTTCAACAAAACAAGTTGATCAACAACCAAGCTGTTGTCTTTGCCTGTAAAGTAAAGACCGTTGGTCATGCGACCCACGACAGGCTTAGCAGCGTGGGCGATCCGAGGCACCACAACATCGGCGGTCATTTGCAGAGCTGGGTCGCCGTCTCCCAGCGACGGAACTAAGAAGCTCTTATTTTCGGGATGGCTGAAGTCTACTTGATAAAAGGTTTCATCACTGCCTTCCGGCTGCACTGTGCGAACAATCGGATACGCTGCAACAATGATGTCCTCTTGTGAAGAACCCGCATACAAACCTTCACCCGGACGAAGGATAACAAGGCGTTTGCTGTTGATTTGAAACTTGACGATGTTTGATTCGAGATTAAAAACGCGACTCGTTCCAACCGACGCCTGTTGAAGAGAAGTGGTCATGACATAAGTCCGACCATTCACAAACGAGTCAGCCAAATAGGGCAGATCCATCGACGCTTGCTGTTGCGACATAATCTCAACCGCGCGGATGACACCATCGATATTTTTTGTCAGTTTATTGAGAATATTTTCCACCAATGATGCATTGCTGAAAACCTTAACGAGCAACGCTGGAGTGGATTGCGAAAGTTCGAAAATCTCGTTGTCGGACGCAGCAGCTTTAGCTGAATTTTTGCCCACATGAGCAAGCGATGCAATCCATTTTTGCGCATCTCGTTCATTCATGAAGTTGTCTTCAATCATCTCGAAAACAAGACAACTCAAATAGGTGTTCGTCTTTTCGGGAGCAGGAATGCAGTGCGTCGCTCCGGACTGAGCAAGCCGCTGGGTCATGTTGGATGCAAATGATTTTGCAAGCTCTCCGGCAAAACGGTTCACTCCAAATGAAGCCACTTCTTTGCTGTTCTGTTGAGTCAACAGATCGCTGAAGAGTGGTTGAAAGGCCGTTGCGAGTTCCTGCTCAATCTCTTCGGAAAGGCTACGAGTTTGCGCTGGCGTTGTCGGAATTTCAGGCTGAATAAAGCGCCCGGAAGGCAGCTCTTGCGGGGTGTTACCTTTGCGGTGGCAGGCCACAAGAGTCATACATCCTAGAACCGAAAAAGCGCCGATTTTCAGAACCGAGCGAAGGGAACCCAGAGCAGCTTTCACGCTAGACCTCGTATTTAAATGCCTAAGAGACATGCGCCGTATCAGGGTCAGGCCAAACGGTCAATAACTTTAAAAAAATCGCGTCGTTCATTGGCCTTAGAGCGGCCGAGCTTGTTGCAAAGTCGAAGCCGCCGGCATCGAACTTTTTGCCACATTTCAAAGCAGAAAATGATTGCAAGCGTTTGCTTCTTTCTCTACCAACATGCAATCGCGCGTCATGACGCGTGAATTTCAGAGGAGAAGTTGAGTATGACCAGTTTCGTGAAGCTCTTTGGCGGATCTGAGAAATATGTCCGTCCTCGCTTTATGACCGACCTACGCCCGAAGTACCCGTCCATTGACGAGCTGCTGGCCAAGGCAGAAAAAACGACTCTCAGCTGCAAGTTGTCGGAGCAAATCGACGTCAGCAGACTCTTTTACAAAGAAGTGGCTTTACGCGGACTTCACAACCGCAAATATTCGGTTGAAGACGCCAAACGCGTCGGAATTATTGTGGATTACTTAGCTGAGACGCGGCGCCGCCAGCTGGCTCCCGCTGACGCGATTTAAGACTGATTCCTTGGGCCGATGTCACCACCGCTCGGCCCTGCGGATCGGCTTCTATCAAGATTTGTCCCATGGCTGTTTGATCTTTAAACCCGCGCATACGGGTCGCAATCTCCGTCCAACGCATTGCCTTTCTCACTGCAGTAAACTTGAGCTGACGGGCATCAGTCGTGATTCTCAGGGCGAGCTCCTGCAACATTTGCGAATAACTCGCGAATCTGAACAATAAAGCGTTTCCAAACGGAAGTGCCTCTAAGTAGATATCGTGATCTATCCACAGCGCTGCATGTTTCACGACTCCACCATCGGGTTCACTCAAAACAAGTAAGTCTCCAATGGCCAGTCCGCTATTTCTTTCCCGACGATTGCCGTTGGCTGGTTTGCTTGACGCAGGAAACTCACCCACGGTCCTAAAAGACACACCATCCAAAAGAACAATATTCACATTCTGTGGCGCATTGGCGATGAAGCGAATTTGCTTTGCGTCCGAGGTGAGCAAAGACAACAGGGCGTCGGCGGACGACATTTTCGCACTAGCACTGGCAAAGCGCAGTTCCTTGCCAAGCACAACCTGAACTGGCGGAGGAAACAACTCCAAAAAGGGAAAACCGCGTGTTGCGGCGGAAAAGTTAACTCGCGAGACGCTGACCTGGCTATAGAGTGGAAGAACTTTTCGAATGCTTTCAGCTGCCGCGGGCTCAGATTGAATCTCAAGACCTCCAACCGATAGAACCGCCTGATTCGCACCTGATGGAAGCGGAACCATAAGATCAATCTGTCGAACGGTTGTATTGATTCCCAAACTCTTTAGAAGCAGCAGCTCCAGAGAATCATCGACCCGCGAGCGCACGGTGACGCTTCTTAATTCGCCATTCACCTTTGAGTTTTTTTTCAAACACGAAAGCATTGTGACAGATAAAAAGAGAACCACGGAAATCCCAACAAGCGAAGCAAAGCGCCGCGCATGTCGCAAACTTCCAAAGTTCATAAACTCTCCTGGTGATTGAAAGTTCGAATCAATGTTTGAAATGTCGATGCCCAGTCAACAGCATGGAAATACCAGCTTTATTGCATGCATCAATGACCGCTGCATCCTGAACGCTGCCACCCGGCTGAATGATAGCACGAATGCCCGTGTCTTTGATAAGTTCGATGCTGTCGGGGAACGGGAAAAAAGCATCGGACGCCAAAACTGCCCCCTTCAGCGAAAGGCGCGACTTGCGCAAGCAATACTCAACCGCATCGACGCGATTGGTAAATCCGCCGCCCACCGCGATTGTCTGATGGCTATTTGCAAGAACAATTGCGTTTGAGCGCACGTGCTTCACGACAGTGTATGCAAACCAGCACGCTGACTTATCTGCTGGTGTTGGGCGAGCGTCCGTAGGGATATGAAGTTTCTCCGGATCAAAAATAACGTCGTCGACATCCTGCACCAAAAAACCACCTTGAACCTGAATAATTTGCTGCTTATTGAGCAGCGGAAGCTGAGTATTCAGCGTGACAAGGCGAAGATTCTTCTTTGCCTTGAGTGTTTCAAGAGCTTCTGAAGCAAAATCAGGCGCGACAACCACTTCAAGAAAAGTTTCCAAAAGCGCCAGTGCGCAATTTAAGTCGACTTTACGATTGAACAAGACAACGCCGCCAAAAGGGCTCACCGGATCCCCCTCGAACGCCCGACGGTATGCTTCGAATGAGTTAGACCCGATTGCGACCCCACAAGGAAGATTGTGCTTGATGATGACGCATGCGCAATCACGCAATTCACTCACAAGTCGCAAGCCGTGTTCCATATCCAAATAATTATTGTACGAGAGTTCTTTGCCATTCAAGCATTGCGACTCCACCAAAGAGCAAGCAGCTCCTTGGTGAACAACTCCAGACTCGGTGCGGTAAAGTGCAGCCTTCTGGTGTGGATTTTCACCGTAGCGCAAAGATTTCACGCGTTCGAGCTCGTAGGTAAATTGAGTATCAAGCAACTGCGCAGCTGTGGATGCTTGCCGTTGCACCGGTCCTGCACCTAATCGCACTCCGGTAATTCCATGCAACTTGTGCCGCAAAGAGAGTGAAATAACTTCATCATAGGTTGCTGTCTCACCGAGTGCCTTCAAAGCGAGCTCGACGCGCAATTGTCCAGGTAAGGCTCCTGAATTCTTTTGCACAATCTCAATAAAAAGCTTGTAATCATGAGGGTCGCATAAAACCCCCACCCGAACAAAATTCTTGGCCGCAGCACGCAACAAACTCACGCCGCCAATATCAATATTCTCAACCAACTGCCCAAGTTCCTCAGTTCGTCTGAGAATTTCTTGAAAGGGGTAGAGATTGCACACCACGAGATCGAACTTCTCAATTTTGTGCATTTCCAAATCGTGATCGTCACTCTCGGAATTTGGTTTCGCGAGGATCGCACCAAAGATTTTCGGATGAAGAGTTTTTACCCGACCACCAAGAATCTCCGGAAAGCCGGTTATTTCCTCAACCTTTTTTACCGTAAATCCGTAGGAAGTCAGCGATTCTGCGGTGCTGCCCGTGGCCGACAAACTGCACCCAATCGAAACAAGAAACTGCGCCAATTCACGCAGACCGCTTTTATCAGAGAGACTGAGAAAGGCTTTCTTGAGTGGAATTTTTTCGAGCCAGGTGGATGACGAAACATCAGAGGATTGCATCGTGACACCTCATGCGAAAATGAAAACTGGGGACCCGGATGAAGAGTCTCATTAGCACGTGTCTTTGACGAGTAAAACCGCCCAAGCTGCACCTTTTTCGTTCTGGGCAGGTTTAAATTCAACAATAAAAAAAACCCACTCAAGAACCGCTGCGCGAGTACGCAAGAGCCTCATTCAAATTCAAAGTGCCAGCGGCTAACGACCGACCAGCAACGACTCCACAGACACCAGGACACAACGAAAGCTGGCGAATGTCAGCGATATCTTTAACCCCGCCGCTCGCAATCACCTGCAAGCCAGTTTCGCTTGCCAAACGAGCAGTTGCTTCAAGCGCTGCCCCCTGCAAAAGCCCATCGCGTTCAACCTCAGTGAATAGGACGCGTTGTACCCCAGCAGCTTTTAGGCGATCCGCAAAGGCGAATGTTGTCTCGTCACTTGTCTGGGTCCAGCCGTGAACTGCAACTTTCCCAGCCAGGCTATCGACGCCTATCACAAAGCGCTCAGGCGCTTCTCGAACCAATTCCATAACTTCATCGAACGAATGAATTGCCCAGGTTCCAATCACCAATCGATCGATTCCTAAATTCAGTGCAGCGCGCGCAGCTTCAACCGAACGCAGACCGCCTCCCAACTGAATTTTTAATCCAGTTGCTTTTGTCAAATCTGACAAAATTTCAATATTTTTTTGCGCTCCCTGATGAACACGCGGGTCATCAGCAAACGCCGCGTTCAGATTGACGACATGAACCCATTGTGCGCCAGCAGCACGATAGGCTGACATTTGTGCAAGTGGATTTTGATGGACAACTTCGGCCGTTTGCCGAATCCCCTTTCGCAGCCGAACACTTTGCCCATCTAAAAGATCAATTGCAGGAAAAATATCGAATGGGCCCAACTGCGACGTCTCCACGATGAGACTCATACAAGACTGCCTTTTGTCGAAGGAATGTCCTTGTCACCCGTTTGCTTCCAAGCAATCTTGGCAGCCCGAGCAAATGCTTTAAAAATGGATTCTGCAATGTGGTGATCGTTCTCACCACGAAGAACGTCGATATGCACCGTCCAGCGCGCGTGCAGGACAAAGCCGGAAAAAAATTCACGCAACAGTGAGCTGTCGAGTTGTCCAATCCAGGGTCGTCTGAATTGCGCTCCAAAGTGAAGAAACGGACGTCCGGAAATGTCTATCACCACTTTGCTGAGAGCCTCATCGAGCGGACACTCCATCAAAGCAAAGCGCTCGATACCCGCGCAATCTCCGAGAATCTTTGCAACAGCCTGGCCAAGAACAATGCCGACGTCTTCAACCGTGTGGTGCTGGTCAATGTGCAGATCACCAACACATTTGAGCTCAAGAGTAACACCAGCGTGTTTTGCGAATGCTTCAATCATGTGATCGAAAAAGCCAATTCCGGTTGAAATTCGAGTCGAGAAGTCTGTCGTGGGTCCATCAATAGCCAAGCGCAAATTGATTTGAGTTTCTTTCGTCTCTCGCGCAATCGAAATGCTGCGATTCGCTGGGCTGGCTGAATTCATCTGAGCACCTCAAGCAAAGTTTTTTTCAACAAGGGAAAGTTTTCCGGAGCGGGCATACTGATGCGCACAGCATCTTGCAATCGACCGCTCGAATATCGTCTGAGCAAAAATCCTTGCGCAAGCAAGCTGCGTTCAAGCTGCTCTGCCCGGGATGAAAGAAAAAATACAAAGTTGGCATGCGAATCGACAATTTTTTCTATTCCTGAACATTCGCAAAGTGCGCGCTGGAGATCGGCGCGCAATTGGACTGTCACCTCAAGACGCTCGCGGTTTTCCCGCTGCTGATTTTCTAGCACATGAGTGGCAAGAATTTCAGACAGACGTGGAATTGAATAAGGTGGCTTCAATGCACGAAAAACATCGACAATATCTGCATTGGCAACAACCGCTCCGATACGCAAACCAGCCGCCGCCCAGGCTTTCGACATGGTCCGCAAGACAATCACATTGTCTCGCTTTATAGCCTCTTGCAGAAACGACTGACCACCTCGCACTTCGTAAAACTCAACGTATGCTTCATCAAGCACCAACATCCCTTGGTAGGTATCTGCAAACTCGAGCAGAAGCTCGGGATCCACACAGGTTCCGGTTGGGTTGTTTGGGGAACAGATCAACGCAAGATGACTTTCTAGAATTTGCTTTTTAAACAACTCAGCGCGGGTAAAATTAAAATTCTCATCCAAGCTTATTTCACAAACAGAGCCTCCGTAGAGTTTAGCGAGATGGAAATACAACGAAAAACTCGGCGAAGTGATAGCAATGCTGCGTCCGGGCGCAAAAAAGGCCTCAGCAATCAAAGTCAACGCCTGACTGCTGCCGGAAGTCACTTCTAAATTCTCAGTTGGCACCGCAAGGGCTTTTGCAAATGCAGCGACAAGAGCGCAAGGCTGAAGACTTGGATAGGTATTCACGGTTTCATTGGAGGAAAGTATCGAACTGGCCAAAACCTCCACAAAAGACGCTCGCTCCGCAGCACTTAAGCCTAGGGTTTCATTTTGATGCAAACGAATTGCATGAGCCGTTTCTTTCAGAGTGTATTTGGGAAACTCTAAAGCCTCTGAGCGAAAGAGACGCTTCAGTTGTTCCATTCGCGACGTCATTCCTTGACTCCTTGCCGCGAGAGCATTTCGAGTTTTTCAGCACGCGCCCTCGCTGCAGCAGCATGTGCCCACAGTTGTTCTGCTTCGGCGAAAACCGCGGTTGCTTCGGAAAGAAGCTGAGCATCGAGTTTTGACATCTTCAAAACCGAAGAGCGGCGGACGAAATCGTAGACGCCCAACGGAGAAGAAAAGCGCGCCGTTCCTGCGGTAGGCAACACGTGGCTTGGTCCTGCGAGATAGTCGCCAAAACTTTCTGCGCTCCAGCATCCCAAAAATATCGCTCCAACTCCTTTGAGTCCGTGCAACCAAAAATCCTGTTCGTGTGGATCCAATGCGCAACGCGTTTGAATATGCAGGTGTTCAGCATTTAGCTTATTGGCAATTTCGAGTAGCATTTCTCTGGAATCAACAACACAAATTGCACCCCAGCGAGAGAGGCTTGCTCGCGCAATCTCCGCCCTATCGCGGCAAATATCGGGCACAAGTTTTTCAAGCGCGATGGCAACTTCTTTGGCCTCGTCCGGACTTGTTGTGATGAGCACGGCGCTTGCATCTTCGTCATGTTCCGCTTGAGCAAGCATGTCGAGAGCAATCCACTCTGCAGGGCTGCTGCCATCGGAAAGAACGAGAATTTCCGATGGCCCCGCAAACCCATCAATACCGATCCGCCCGGCAAGGCATTGTTTTGCTGTCGCCACATAAACATTTCCCGGTCCAACAATTTTATCGCACCGTTCAACACCCTCAACTCCAAATGTTGCCATGGCAACCGCTTGAGCCCCGCCCACAGCGTGAATCTCATCAATGCCAAGAGCACACACGGTTGCCGCAAAGACGCTGTCGTTGAGTGAACGTGCTGGCGTGAAGATGGCTAAGCGCTTAACCCCTGCCACCTGCGCCGGCACCGCAGACATGATGAGGCTACTTGGATAAAAAGCTTTTCCACCTGGAACGTAAAGAGCAACCGAATCAAGCGGCTGGAGACGCGACCCGAACTCACTTTCGTTCACCGAAAGCCAACGCGTCTCATCGCGCTGAATATTGTGATAGGTGCGCACCCGAGAAATAGACTCGTGCAACACCCGGCGTGTCTGCTCGGGGCATTGCTCCGCAAGTGTCTCAAGTGCAGATTTTCCGACTGTCAGTGGCACAGAGGGAGCAATGGATTCGAATTTTTCACGCATCTGCAGAACAGCATTTCGGCCATGTTGACGCACTTGCGCAATGATCTCTCGCACTCGTTCGAGGACTGCAGTGTCTTCCGAAGGAGCTCGACCGTCGAGCGATGCGATGAAATCTGAAATTTCGCTTTTATTGGTGAAAACTCGAATCATGTTTGTATTCCTCATCTGCGAAAAATTTGAAGTGCGCGTCGATCACCATTCCGTGTTGACTCCATTGATGGAGCCAATGTCGAATAGAATCGCGCGCCTCAGCAAAGAAACCGCGTGAGGTGACCAATTGAACACGAGTGCTTGTCAACTCACTCAAAACCACCAGGCCATTTTCACGCAACGTCGAACCTGTTTCGACAAGGTCAACAATTGCATCGCAAAATGAAATCACACTTGCTAGCTCCACACTGCCCTGAAGTGGAACAAGCTCAGGATTAATGCCCTGTGCGCGCAAAAGCCTTAATGCCAAATTTGGATATTTCGTTGCTATGCGTGCCTTTCTTCGTGACTGAAGAAGCTCACGCGCTTCAGGTTTTCCGGCCAAGCAAATGCGGCACCGCCCAAAAGCAAAAGTTACGGGGCGCAGAACTGAATGATTTTCTTCTTCGAGGAGATCAGAACCTGCAATTGCCAAGTCGGCAATTCCTCGCTCGACGTAGGAAATTGCGTCGGCGTTCTTGACCAGCAAAAATTCATACGCCCCGCATTCACTCAACAAAACCAGCTTGCGGGTCGTGTCAGGATTTTCGGATATTTGAATGCCAACAGCGGAGAAGGCCTGAGCCCCGAATTTCTGCAAGCGACCTTTAGGTAAGGCAACTCGAATTGGCCTACGGGACGTTCTCGTTTCACCCCGCGAAGGAGATGAAAAGTCTTTGCTGTTGACTCGCTCATCCAAAAGACCGGTTGTTTGCGGATCGCGGATCATGAAACCAGCAGCAGAGTAAGGCTTGCCAAAATGCTCGAGAAGCGCGTCGTAACGTCCGCCACCGCCAACAGATTGCAGCCGTCCGTCTGAATCGGTTGCCCAAAAATCAAAAACCAGTCCACTGTAGAAATTTCTCTGTCGCGTGAGCAGAGGATCGATCTCGAAAACAACATCAGGATAAAGCTGACGCAATTGAACGACAGACCGAGAAAGTTCCTGAAATTCATTCCAGTCGTGAAGATTGCAATCCTGATTTTTCTCAAGCTGTCTGAGAAAACCCTCGATCTGTGCCAAATCTTTGCTGTGAATGGCTGCACGCATTTCGTTTCGGAAATGACTCCGCAGGCGTTGGTCATCAACCTGCGCGAGAAGTGTCTCTTCAAGTCGTTTCACAAGTCGGGTATCACCAATAACAACTCTGAGCCCCGAATAACCAAACCGTCGCAGAGCAGAAAGAGCCAATTCCAAGAGTTCTTTCTCTGCAGCTAGGCTCTTTTCTCCAACTATTTCGGCGCCAAATTCATAAGATTCAAATTCAGACGCATGCCCGAGGCGAAAACCATCAGCACCGAGTAAACCTTGTGGCGAAAATACTTTGCCCGAGTAAAACAAGCGAAACGGAAAACTTAACTCGCTGCTTTGTCGGCAGACGAAATGCGCAGAAAAAAGTGTTAAGTCGGAGCGCAACGACCACTCGGTGGCATTGCTGTCGAGAAATTTTGGCGCGGCTGGCAAAACCGACTCACCGCTGATGCAGCTCAAAAATTCAGCCGAGGGAAGACTGAGGGGGAGATTCAGCTCGGTGAATCCGCGCTGACCCGCCAAGTCCCTGAAATCACTTTCCCAAGCACGCAGCCTGACAAGCGCTTCACCCCAGCGGGGGAGAATTCTCGAGGTTGAGCTGCGGGAAGAATCTTGCATGACTTCCGACCCTATTCTAGGAACACTCTCTGCGAAACGAGACACACGGTGTGCGTTACATCAATTATCAATGTTTGCAAGTAGTTTCCGTGAACTCGACCTCGCAACGGACCTTCCTGAACTGTTCTCCAGACAGCTCGATGGGCCGACTTAAGCCTCTCGAATTTTTAAGGAACGGAAGACGCATATGGAAATCTTTGTTCTTGTCATTAAGTCTCTTTTGGTCATCGTCGCGTCAATAATGGCGATTGCTTTTCTTATCTTTCAACTTTGGCAGCGAGTACCGACCCTCGGCATCAAATTTAAAGTTCAAGATTGGGTCAGCTTCGGAGTCGTGGCTCTTCTGTTTGCGCTTGGGACAAACAGTTACTGGGGGCTCCTGGCAGCGCTGCCCATGCTGCTTGGCAAAATCACGAGTCAGTTTTTTATTCAGAAAAACAAAGTTCGCGGCAGTGGACGCTGGATGGAAGTTCAGTGGACAAAAATGACCCCGCGCGGATTCCAAATTCCTCAACAACTCAAGAGCGAATTACAGCGTTTGCCCGGAGACCAACATATTCTTCTGCCAAGGCAATTGGGTTTGTGGGCGGTCAAATACTTCCTCAAAACCGTGCGCAAAAACGCCAGCAAAGCACCTGTTCCAATGAAAGCTGGACAACAAGAACAGGCTTTCGAAATGGTGGAACGTTTGGGAGCAAACATTATCAAGCTGGAAAAAGGCAAAACCGAACAGCTGGCACTTCCCTTCGGTGTCCTTAAGGTGACTCGCCTGTAAGAAGCGGCGAGCGACCTCATCCTATCAGTCGATAATCCACCGCGGACCCTGCGCGGTTTTTTCATATCCACAGGCAAAGACAGCAGGAAGTGAATCTTCAGCAGTTGTCTTCACCATCACATCACAAATACTTTGCCACTTATCTGCGTCAACAAGAGGTTTCAGCCAACCTAAAAGTGCGCCTTGCGAGGTAGCAACACAAACACAACGCGGCTTTTCTGCAAGATTGTCGAGGTGACTCAAGAGCAAATCATCAAGGCCCTCGCCCAAGCTTCCCTTGCTCGGCTTATCATCTGCAGAGCGATCCAAACGAATATCGACACACACTGGCAGTCCGCACATTTGCGCAACCGGTTCTGCGGTTTTCAAACTGCGGAAATGCTCACCTGAAAGCAGCAAAAGATCAGAAAATAACTGACTTGCTGCGCGCACGGCCTGCGGGAGCGATTCCGACTTTTTGAAAGTTCTCCAGCGGATGTCCTCTTCAAGGGAACGTGCACGCTGTTCGAATCCAGAATCGAGCTGGATATGCAGGGAATCTTGTGCAAATCCAAACAACGTCTGTGCCAGAGATCCGGCGGCATCTTCACCCTTGCGGCTCAGATATCCGGGTGCGCCGCCCTCAGCTTGGGTGTAGAATAAAAATAGAATTTTCATAACCACCTCTCTCGTGAACCGAGGATACCAATGGCGCCTCAACTTTCCCCAGAGCATTCCGCTGATACGAGCAAATTGCAAGTCATAGCCAATCAGCTGAAGGCAAGTTTTTCAGCGCGCAAAACGCACTCCCTCGAGAGCAGGCTACACCTTCTTCAGCAGCTTGAAGCATTGGTCCAGGACAATCAAACGCAGATCTGTGCTGCAATTTCAGAGGATCTTGGCAGACCAACAGATGACAGCATTCTTGCCGAGCTCAGTGTCGTTATCGAGGAAATCCAAGAGGCACGACGACATCTCAAGAAATGGATGTCGCCAGAAAAGAAAATGATGCCGCTCGTCTTGTTTCCTGCGCGGGGTTGGATTTCCCCTGTCCCTTATGGCGTTGTGTTGATCATTGGCCCTTGGAATTACCCATTCCAGCTCCTTCTTGCACCCCTCGCTTCTGCGTTGGCAGCTGGAAACTCTGCTGTCGTGAAACCATCTGAACTCACTCCGCGCTGCTCGGCATTGATAGCCCAGCTGATTGGACAATATCTTCCCGCTGATGTTGTTCAAGTGATCGAAGGAGATGCTCAAGTTAGCAAAGCACTTCTTCAAGAAAAATGGGATTTCATTTTTTTCACCGGAAGCACGCAAGTGGGGCGATTGGTTGCGCAAGCCGCGGCAAGGCACCTTACTCCGGTCGTACTCGAACTTGGCGGAAAGTCGCCGTGCATTATCGATGACACCGCAAATTTGCGGGTGGCAGCAAAACGGATTTTGTGGGGAAAAATGCTCAACGCGGGGCAAACTTGCGTAGCTCCCGATTATATTTTTGCTCCGCATGCGCAGGTCGAACCGTTGCTTGCGGAAATCAAATTGGTGCTCAAAGAATTCTTTCCCAATGGATTCAGCAGACGCGAAACCTTCTGTGGAATCGTGAATCAAGGCCACTATGACCGCTTAAAAAATATGTTAGACGCGCATCGCAGTGAGCTTCGCCTGGGCGGCACCACCGATGCCGGGGCAAAGTTGATAGAACCTTCATTCTTTGTCTTGCCCTCGAAAGAGCTCACGAAAGCGCCATTGATGGGTGAAGAGATTTTCGGTCCTTTAATGCCCATCATCGGTTATCATCATGTTCAGGAAGCAATCGACTTCATCAATTCCAACGAACATCCACTGACACTGTATGTATTCTCAAAAGATAAAAATCTCATCGCAAATGTTGAGAACCAAACCCGCTCGGGTTCCTTTGTCGTCAACGACACAGTGATTCAGCTCGCCACCAGTCAGCTTCCCTTTGGTGGAATTGGTGCAAGTGGCATGGGCGCGTATCATGGTAAAACAGGATTCCTGGTATTCAGTCATAAGCGTGCTGTTCTCAGTCGCCCGTTCTGGCTCGATCTCCCTGTCCGCTATCGCCCATTCGCTCCTTGGAAGCTTTGGATTCTGAAAAAGCTCTTCGGATATCAGCAGCCTAAACCGCTTCCTTCCCCATTGCCCTGAAGCCAGGTATAGACCCCTCAAAGTCTGATCAGGATAAAGGGGGAAGCGGTGCCGGTGAAGGTCCAATTCGAAAATCATATGTCTGCACGCGTCGTGGAAGTCCATTTCCCCGATGGGCTTACAATTTCCGATAAAGATGACCTCATTGCACTGAAGGCCGCTTGGACTGAGAATCTCAAAAAATGGCATTCGCCCTACACATGTCTTTTTGACTGCCGACAAATGATGGTCAAAGAGGAACTGCGCCCTGACTTTGAAAGACAAATCGCATTCTTCAAAAACTTCTTTATGAAAAACATTATTGGCTTTTGCAACGCGGCCGCGCTTCCAAGCTGGTGCCCATTTGAAGTTGTTGAAGGATACGAGGCCGCGGTTGCGCGCACAGGACTTGGGAGAGGCGCGGGTTTGCAGCGCGACCTTTCAGATCTCCGCAGCCGAATCCAAATCGACAACGATTTTAATGCGCATGTGTTGGAAATCAGTTTTCTTGCCGACACTGCACTTTCGAGCAGCGAAGATATTCAAATTTTGAAAAGCAAGGTGCAGAATATTCTGCGCATGTGGCATTCGCCTTACAGCATTTTAATCAATTGCGTTAATCTGACTTTCACCGAAACTGCGGCTACAGAATTTCAGCGCTTCGACAAATTCGTGAAATCTTTTTTCTGCAAGAATATCATAGGATATGCACCGCGTGGGGATAAATCGAGCTATCCATTTATCACATTCCGTTCACGACATCTGGCAGCAGCTGAGCTCGAACACAGTGGAATCAATTCTGGCGCAGTTGCCAATTGCTCAACCCGAAAAATCACACCCACGGAAAAGGCTTAAGTATGAGAGCGACCTCGAGCCCAAATCAACTCAAAGTTTTGGCAAGACTCTCGATGCTCAATTTTTTTGGGTTACTCGTTCTCGTGGGCTGCGGCAAAGTCGGTGTTGATTCGAAAAACGAATTTAACGCGAGCTTAAGCCAATCAGATGTTCAACAAAGCAAACATCATCAATCTGCATTCAGTGAGCGAAGCAGGAGTCTTCAGCTCCAAACAACTTTACAAAATATTACAAAGTTCTCGGAAAGATCAGCTGGACTTGCCGACGCTCCAACTGCTCAATTGCAGGAAGAGATGGCCGAGCTCAATCGCGAGATCGATGATATGGCAATTGAGCAAAATTTGCTCGATGCTGGATTGATTCTCAACCGAGTTGCTTCCGCACAACAGATTGCTTTAAATGTTGCCGAGCTCGCTCAGCGGCAAGAAAATAAAGGAGTCTGGCTTGCCTGGTCGGAACATTTGCTGCTTTCGCGAAATGCTCTGCAACATACTTTTTCTGAGCTGCGACTCAATCAGCTCGAACGTGCCATTGACAGCGGAAACATCGGCAGTGCTTTGGATATTTTTCCGCAGCTCAATGACCTCATCCATCCAGATCATGAGCGACGCGTTGTCGCTTTATTAAGAGCGCAGCCCTCGAGAAGCGAGCTCCGCACAGCCCTCATTCGTCTGCTCGGATTCTCGAAAGGCCCACTTGCACGATTGAATCTGTTTCAACGCTTTATCAATGACCCTTCGCTCGAACTTGCCAATGCCCTTGGCGAGGCTGGACTTCCACGGGCATCCGATTTAATCGGCGATTCTGCACTCGGTGAAAAGCCTTCCACGACGCCAGATGAAGTCAATCGCAGCATCGCCCGCTCTGCACTGACCGCCAATAACCTCTCGTTAATTCGTTTCCCAACTTCAACGTCAACTTCAATTGCATCAAATCCGGCATTCACTGCCTTGCGAGATTTTCCGAGCAAATGGAAAGAACTGCGCAATTATCTTGAGTCTTTGCGAACGATTCCTCAGCAATATGAAAAATTGAGAGACAAATGGCATGACATGCATGCCCTTGTGCAGCAGAAAATCTTGTCTCTTGATGTCAGTGACGAGGAAAAAATAAAGCTTCAAGCCAAACTCCTGCAGTCCTTCGGCTCAAGAATGAATCCGGAAACTTTAAGCTACTGGAGGAGTGGTGTTGAGTTTCGCGACGGCGATATCTTGCTTGTGCAAAATGGCACGACCGGAGGTCTTTGGGAAACTTTCACGCAATCGAAATCAATCCTGAGTCACCTGCAGATGGTTTATTTTTCCGAAGATGGTCTTCCTTATACCCTCGAGATGAATTTCGGACAGATTTTGCGCGCGCCACTCGAATTAAAAGCAGATCGCTTTACCGTGGTCCGTCTCAAACAAAACTCACCCGAAAATCTCATCAAGCTCCATCATGCAATGACCGGATTGGGCAGAGAAGATATCAAATATGATTTCAAATTTGACTCACGAGATCATTCGAAACTCTATTGTTCAGAGCTCGCCGCAGCAACTTTTGCAAAGGCAAACATCGCGGCAAAACCTGTTGAATTTGCCACCGCTTCCGCTCGGTCTCGAGATCTTCTCGAAAAGGCTGGCATCAAATCAGATTTTTATTACGCACAGGGAAGCTACATTGCGAGCAACGATTTTTCAGTGATTGGGCAATCAATTGCGAGCGATCCGCGCGACTTGATTCGTGGACAATTGGTTCTCGATTCGTTTTCTCAGCACTTGGCGAATGCAAACCGTATCCAGCTCCGCAATCATCCAGAGGCCATCACTCTGCTTGGGTTGTCGACTCTCGCGCAGACAGTGAGCGCAGATTTACGACGTGGCTTGGGGCCGCAGCCATTTCTGTTTACTGCAATGGTCCTTGATAGGGTTTTGCAAGCCGTTGAGAACGATGCTCGACTTGCTCAGGTCGATTCGCAACAATATCTAAATAGCACAGATTCGAGAATTACAATTCTGAAAAAAAGCATCCAAGCTGCTCTTGCAGAAACAATCCCAAGCCACCTTAACCCAGTCTTCCCCCGCGAAACTTCTCACTGAGAATCTCGACACAGGTTCAACCTGGATGATCTTGCCGAGCGATGTCAAAAGACCGCTCGACCTGCACATTTCGCAAGAAAGACCCTTGCAAAAGCTCCGATACACCCCTCAGACCTTCAGGCTCCTAGAGATTTGAATGTCTGCATCGTGCATGGACGCGCGATGACTATGCCACGGAGGGCTCCCTATGCCTGATTTTTTCTTGTCCCAAAAGCTGAAGAAATTGTGCGAGTCGCCTTGCACGTTGTTGTGGCTCGAGGGTTCTAAGCACGAGCGAGTTCTTGCAGTGAGGCTGCAAGACAAACGTCTCGTCCTTCAGCTTTCAGACCAAACAAGCCGAGTCGTTGCATTTGAGCGATACTCGGTGACTGCGGTCGGTTTACAGTTCTGGTCACAGGGCCGTCCGGGCGTCTTGTTCCGCTGGGAACAAGTGCCGCGAGAAAGCTGGGACACCAAGCAGACAACTGCGTTAAAAATGAAAGATCCGTTTCTTGGCGATCCCAACGACGATCCACCACCAGCGGCTGCATGATTTGCGTCGGCTCAGAGAAGAAGAAGAAGAAGAAGAAGAAGAATCCATTGCGCTGAATTGGATTCTTCTTGAGCCAATATCAATTCCTGTCTTCAATCCGACAATCCAAAAGCTCTTTATAATACTTATCAACATCCAACGCATAACGCTCTTGTTTGCCTGGAAGCCCATTGTATAAATACGCCAGCTGATAAAGATCAGAGGGTCCTGCCGCCGCTTTTACAGCAAGCATGCGTAAGCTAAATTGCAAATTGGTTAAGATATTGTGAGTGATTCCTCTCCAAACAACATCTTCACGAGCAATGCGTTTGCCTGACGTCGATCGGGCGACTTTGACGCGCGCAATTCCAACGCCTTTGCATTGCCCTTTCCAACACTCATCGTGCCAGAGTCCCAACCTGCTCTCTTTCATGACAATTGCCATGTGAGCTTCCAGCGGACGCACTCGTCCTTGTGCCCATGTCCGGAAGGTCTGAGCAGCAGGAGCGGAACTTTCAAAAACAATTTTTTGAAAACAGGCTTTCAAAAATCTTGCTCGCCCGCATGTATCAAGGGACTGGAAGTCTTTGTTTGCCAAAAGAGTCGACTCCTGAGGCCGATCCAAAGGGTAATTCACAGACTTCAACAGCGAGTTGAGCCGCCGATTTTGCGCGGTAAAATCTGCTGTACCAGGCCTTTCTTCCCAGCTGTAGACACAATAGGTTGGAGCTTTAGGAAGCTCTTCCACAACAGGCTGCGGTGTCTGAATGGCGCGCGGGATCTCTGTCGGCTTTGGTATTGGTGTAGGCGTTGGATTGGTTGGCGTGATGGTTGATACCTCGACCGAAGAACTCGATTCCCTGGCGTTGTCCTGCGACGTCTGCACGGGAGGCGGTGGAGGGGGCGCAATGGTTCCCATATTTGGTGACTGAACATTCCTCTTCCACGATGGCGAATCATCGGTGTCCGCCGAAGATGGTTTCCTCACGTCGCTTTTGTCGTTGCTTCTTTGATCGGATTTGTTGCTCTCCGATTCGCCGACCACCGGAAAAGCAGAACCTTCATTCGTAAACTTCAAAAACTCCTGGGGCCATACAACATCATCGCACTGTTGTTGCTTACCTGCGGGAAGCGCAGCACGGCACGCCATGACCTGCTGAAGGGTAAAGGGCCCGTAGATAGCATCTGGAGCCACACAGACACCACTTTGCCCTGGAATGGTCCCTGGAGGACATCCCATCTGATAACTCGAAATCAGAGACATCAACAATTCAAAGGGCCAATCTTGCCGCTGCACACAAATCGTTGCGTCTGAAGGAGACTTCTGTCGACAGATTTCCTGCAACTCAAGGGGAAACGGGCCTAGCGCAAAACCAGCGCGCGTCACACAGACACGCGGGTTAGCATTAAAGCGCGTTCCATCTGGACACACCACGTTTTGCACGGGAGGAGTCAGTTTCACGTCCGATGCACGTTCAACCCGACTCTTGCCGACCTCAGCCGCGACAGGTTTTTTAACTTCTTCAACCCGACTCACACACGAAAAAACAAGTGCACCCAAGAGCAAAGACAACACCCGAGATCCGTTTGAAGAGTATGTGCTTGCTTTCAATGCCCCGGACCCTCCAACGTGCGCTGATAAGTGCGCAAGCAAATCCGCAAATATTCAACAGCCTGAGCAACATCGTATCCATGCCTTGTGCAGACACCAACATTCCAGACGGGTGTCAAAATCACATTGGCTCGCGCCTGTTCAAAAAGCCACTCTCCCTCACCGATGCCAAGAACAACAGGTTCGCCACTGCTCGAAACCACATTCGGGCTGTAGAGATCAGCAGTTGAAAGCTTATCTCCAACGCCTAAAAACATTCTTGCTTTTGCAGTCGACTGTTGAACCGTGGATGTCATTACCTCTTCAGCAGCAGGAATCACAAAAACCATCAGAGCCACACAAGCCGCGACCTGACTGAGAGCCAACCAACGGGCGACACCGGCAAGTAAAAGCCCATTCACGTGCTGCTTTTTCAGCGTCCTTTCTCCCCACCCCAAGAGGCAGACAGCACCAAAGGCTAGGCAAAGTGCAGCAAGTAGGAAGCCAACCGCCAGGGTTGTTTCATGTGGCAAGACCGCACTCACAATCGCAAGTTCGCGCGGCTGGAGCTCGACAAAGTGAGAACAAAACGGCTTCCAGAGAAAAATTCCAATCGAACAGAGAAAGAAGATCATCGGGAGAGCAAAGGCGAAAGAACGTGCACAAAACAAGAGAGCTCGCGACTGCTTTGCAGCGATAGTAAAAGAATTCTTCTCAGATAACAGCGCGGCCAAGAGCGCGAGGATAGGCCAAATGGGCCAAATATAATTCGGTAGTTTTGTCGCAAGAAGCGAAAAAAACAACACGCAAAAAGCACACCAAGAGAAGAGCCAAAGCTGTGCTGTTGGCGTCGATTGTTTCGACTCTTCTTTGCTTTGGATAAGGGCACTCTGAGATTTTGGCAAAAGCAGCAAGTAGCTCAACCAAGAGAGTAAAAAGCCACCACCGATGATCAACAGAGGTATGTAATAAAAGACAGGACCACTGTGTCCCTCCATGGCTGAAGTCGCTCGGCCGAAATGATGAAGAATAAAAAACTCTTTTACAAATCCAGCACCACCTGTTTGCCACAACAGACAATAGAAACCAGCAGAGAGGAAGAATGCAATCATCCATTGAGGCAGAAAACGAGTGCTCCCCTTCCGCGCCATGCGAAAGAAAGACTGAAGTGTCATTGGCTCAGGGTTTCTCAGCTCTGAGAGAAAACAAAATAAAACTGCACTGCCAGCCGGTAGAACTAAACCAATCAATCCTTTTGTTGCTGTTGCACCAAACATGCCAAAAACAGAGCCCAAAAAACAATAAAAAGAAAACTGAGCGGTTGAATTCCGCAGCAAGCGGAGGGCTTCGCAACACACAAAAAGCGAAGTAAAAAAGACTAGCATTGGATCAAGCAACACTGCACTTGACGCGACAGTTGGAAGAAAACTCATTAAGATGAAGATGATCGGACTGACTCCTTGCGAGACAAGATGCCGTTCTTCAAAGTGCAGGTGAGTCTTTTTGCCGAGAAGTAGTTTCCACGTTTTGTGAAGAAGCGCCGCTGTTAACAAAGAACAAAGGACGCTTGCAAATCTGCTCGAAAACGATGTCACTTGTGCTGCCGAACCGTCAATCAGATAACTCAATCCAGCAAGCACACCGATGTAAGTGGGAGGTTTGTGATTATAAGATTCGCCGTTGAACACGGGTTGCGACAACCATTGTCCGGCCGCCTTCATCTCTTCAGCCATGCGACGATAAATTGCTTCGTCGAAATCGAATGGTTCAATTGCAAAAGAGCGGAACCAAAAAAAGAACAGCAATGCTGCCAAAATCATTGGTACGTAGGAACTAACAACAAGTCTAAAGAAGCGCCGTTTGGCCGAGAGTTCAGCGAGGCTCATGCTCAGATTCCTTTTTAGTCTTTCTCGAACCCACAGCAATCTGCACCTGACTCAAAAAACCACGCAACATATTTCCTTCTCTTTCTGAAACTTGAGCACGACTTAAAATGCGATGGAAATAGTGCAAAAGGCGATCAGGATTGCCATCACGGGTCAGTCCAACATCAATCATTGTCTGCCGCCAATGTTCAACCAAACTCACAAGACCCACCGCAGCCAGGGGGCGCTCACTCTCAAAGCGAGTCTTTACCACGGGAGCTTGCTGCGCATGCTCCGACGACTGCCAAAGCACTCCGCTCAACACAACAGCAACGGCCTGACTCAAGTTTAAAGATGGAATTTTGGGGTGAGTGGGCAACGCACAAATTGATGAACAGAGGGTCAGATCATCTTGCGAGAGGCCTGTATCTTCAGGACCAAAAACGAGGCAAACTCGTCCTTCCACCGCCGAGAGTTCCCCGAGTTGGGCCCACGAGAGGTCTGGCCGACGCATGTCCCCGACCCGCCGCGAAAAGCCGATAACAGTCTCACAATCCGCAAGTGCGTCACGGAGACTTCCAACGCGCTCGAACTTTTCGAGAATTGAGTGCGCGTGAGATGTTGCAACCGCATATGCCTCTGGCGAAAAAACATCACAGCGAGGCTCAACGATGAAAACCTCATCAACAGCAAAGTTTCCGCACAATCGAGCAACAGCACCAACATTCGCGGCATGCATCGGCGAAACGAGGACAATGCGCAAGATCACGATCGTTGCCCCTCGAAATAACTCTTGAGGAGAAGTTTTTGCGCAGCGAGTGAGGCTTTGAGATGGTGACTTTTCCATTGATCATGAGCCTGCGGGCCCACTGTATTGCTCACCCCCAAAACAGCGGCCCAAGGAATCGAGAACTGCTGCGCTGCAAGCGCGACCCCGAAAATTTCCAAGTTTTCAAATCGTCCTTTCTGCGCCAGCGAATGAGCGAGCTCCGTTGAAAGGGTGATGCCTGGAGTTGATAGAGCGCATGCCTCGGGATCAGCCCCTGAAAAAGCAGAAAGTGTGGCAGCGATTGTTTCCATGCCAGCATCCAAGCCGGGGAGATAGGATTGGCCAGTCGCCAGGCTTCCGTCAGACCATCGTGCATTGGAAATCAGCCACGCGCTTTCGAGTGGAACGTCGGAAGCATAAGCCCCAGAAGTCGCCAAAAAAATGAGTGCGTCCGCATGACCACCATGGGCGTGAGCGCGAGCAAGGGCGCGCGAAACCACAGCAGCAGCGCGCGGAGTGCCCACCCCAGTGCGAAGAAAGCCAATACCGCCAACAAGAGTCAGCGACTCATTCACAGATTCAACGACCTCACCTTGCGCCATGCTTTCAGCAAGATCTCGTTGTTCTGGCCACCAAGCAGAAACAATCCAGGTGCGCACTTGCGCCAAATTCTTTTCCCAGCTCATGCTGACCTCGGTTTGTCATTGGTTATTGAGATTTTCCAGAGATTCGTTCAACTGCAACCACTCATTTTCTGCATTTGCTTGTTGCTCTCGAAAGCGATTTTGTTCCTGACTCAACTTCTCAGCGAGCTGATAGTTACTGCCTACATTTGCTAGTTCTTCTTCAGCCAAAAGCAGTTTTTTTGCGAGACTATCCATCAGAAGCTCTAATTCCTCGACTCGCCGCTGGATCCTCTGGCGATCTCTTTTAACGGCCTGCGCATCTGCCCGCTGTTGTTGCCGCTGTCCTTTGTCGGTCAGTGGGGAATTTCCGCGCAACAGAGTGAACTGCGCAGAAGTATTTGGGTCAAGAATATTTGGAAAGCCACAGGCCAAAGCGAGCCTTGGATAGTCATCCAGGGTCCCCTCGAAAAGCGCGTGCTGACCATCTGGAAGCATAACAAAAATATGTGTTGCAAAGGAGTTTATAAATTCTCGATCATGACTCACACAAAGAATTGTGCCCTCGAATGATTCCAATGCTTCGGAGAGAATTTCAGCACTCGACATGTCGAGATGGTTCGTTGGCTCATCGAGAATCAAGAAATTTGCATTCTGCGATAACAGAATAGCCAGGCCCACTCGGTTCTTTTCGCCCCCCGAAAGAACTTCAACCTTTTTGAAAACATCATCACCGTGAAACAAAAAGCTGCCTAGTAAAGAACGCGACTCACGCTCGGTGAGAAGAGTCCGGCGCATTACATTTTCTAAAACGCTCTTATCCCGATCCAGAACCGAAAGCTGGTCTTGTGCAAAATAGGCGAGTGCAACTTGGTGACCAAGTGTACAAGAACCAGAGAGCTCCCTTCGCCGCCCAGAAATTGACTCCAGAAGAGTTGATTTACCAATCCCATTTGCACCAATAATGCAAATCTTTTGACCTCTCAAAACCTGCAAATCAATTCCGCTTGCAAGCACTTTTTCAGGTTGGTAGCCAATCGCAAGCTGATTGAGCTTGAGAACATCGCGACCGCTTGGGGTGGGGGCAGTAAAGTTAAAGGCCACTTCA
Source organism: bacterium (assembly GCA_009918675.1). Classification (GTDB taxonomy): domain Bacteria; phylum Bdellovibrionota_B; class Oligoflexia; order Silvanigrellales; family Silvanigrellaceae; genus RFOM01. The sequence continues at coordinate 9,064 of RGDM01000017.1, read as the reverse complement.
CTTTCCTTCTGGGGCAAATCAAGTTCGTCTTCTAAGTCTTGTAACCGTGCTAACATCTTTACACGTGCCTGCGCTTGTCTCGCTTTGGTTGCCTTCGCGCCAAAGCGTTCAACAAAGCGAGTCAACTCTGCCTTTCTTCGTGAAATTGCCTCCGCACGAGACACATCTTGCTGCTCAATGGCATCCTTTTGTTCCAGAAACGAATCGAAATTTCCTCTATACGTGCGCATTTGACCGCGCGAAAGATGAAGCGTGACAGTCGCAAGTCGATTCAAAAGCCCTCTGTCGTGCGAAACAAAAACGAGGCAGCCTTGAAATTGGCGGAGGTAAGACTCCACCCAAACAAGGCTTGGCAAATCCAAATGGTTGGTGGGTTCGTCAAGAATCAGAAAATCTGGGTCATTCAAGAAAACCTTCGCAAGCTCGAGACGCATTCTCCAGCCGCCGGAAAGAGTTCTTGGATTGTTGGAATATTGTGTCGGCTGAAAGCCAAGCCCAGCAAGCACTCCACGTGCCCTGCTCTCGAGCGCCAGGCCACCAGCCTCTTCGAAAGATGATTGAGCTCTTTCGAAGGTTGCCAAAGCCGCTTCGTCGCCTTGCGACACAAGACGTTCTTGAGCTGCCTCGCGCGCATGCCAAAGTTCATTCAAACGCTTGTGCCCGGCAACACATTCCTGAAGAAGTGTGTCCTGTGGATGCGGATTCGGCTCCTGGGGAAGATAACCAATCACGCAATCACGTGGGCGAATAAGCTCACCTGAGTCAATCTCTTCGATGCCACACATCATGTTGAGAAGTGTTGTTTTTCCAGCACCATTGGCACCGACAAGCGCCACACGTTCGCCCACCGGAAAGTGATAGGTTGCATCCCTTAAAATAATTCTTGGGCCGTAGGATTTGCAGATTCGCTCGAGCCTGATCACCCGCACTGCCCCCGAGCATCAATCCACTTGAAGAACGATTCCAACGCCGGCTGGCGGTATTGCGGAAGTTCATTAAAAATCTCGTGACCCGCACCCGGAATTTCCAAACTTCGAATGCGCCCCTTTGGAAACAGTGGAAGAATAGCGCGGGTCTTGCCAGAATCAACAAGCTTGTCCGCACCTGCAAAGGTCAAGGTCACGGGTGAGCGAAGTGACTGCACTGCGCGCTTAATCATGTCATCATTGACACTGCCAAGAAAGACGTTTCCAAATCGTGCCGAAATGTTGAAGAGGTTGAGTTCATCGGCCATATACGCGGCGTTGTTTTCAGGATTTTCAGATAAATTTTCAGGATTGATGTCAATTGGAACAGGAGCGAGTGGGGCCAAGCGTGGAAGCGCAGCCGCAGCAAATTTCTTCCACTGTGGCACCTCTTGCCGTATGCGATACAGTGGTGAACTCAGAAAGACAGGCGGACACGATTCCTGCAAAATCGAAGCTGCATAAGTCACAAGCAGACCACCAAAACTGTGTCCCATCAATCCAAAAAAGACGTCTTTCTTTTGTTGCAAACCGAGTAATGAACGACTGTGATTCACGACAAACAAAACATCGAGCACAAGGGCATGCAAATTTTCGACGTCACCGCGTCGAGGCCCGGATTTGCCGTGCCCACGAAGATCAAAACAAGCGAACAACATATTGCGTTGACAAACACTTGCAGCAAGCTCCGCATAACGACCGCTGTGTTCACCAAATCCATGAACGGCAAGAACCAGCCCATCGATTTTTGACTCGGCCCCGGCAATTCCAGCCGGTGCAAAGCATCGGAAAAAAAGTTCTGTGCCATCAAAACTCTTAAGATATTCGGTGCGTTCAACGGCCATCGCAGCTAGTCCTTTCAAGCAGACAAATTTTTCCGTGCATGAGTTTGGCGACGAGCGGAAAGGATTAACAAGTGAGTATTCAAGATTCCAACGTATGCTGAGCAAAGAGTGTCTCGAGCAACCCAGAGGAGGAATCCTATGCTCCGCAGCCTCCAAACATCCGCAACTGGCATGGAAGCACAGCAACAGTTGATTGACACACTGTCAAACAACATTGCTAACGTCAACACGAACGGGTTCAAACGCGGACGCGTTCATTTCAACGATCTTCTTTACCAGAATTTACGAGCACCCGGATTGAGCTCTGCCAACGGGACGGTTGCTCCCACAGGAGTGCAAATCGGCAATGGCGTTCGTTTGGCTTCGATTGAGAAATCTTTCGAAGAAGGCAGTGTCAAAATAACAAAGAACGATACAGATTTGATGATCAAGGGACGCGGTTTTTTCCGCATTCAAATGCCGGATGGAACCCTCTCGTACACCCGCGATGGCGCATTTAAACGGGCGCCAGACGGCCGACTGGTGACAAGCGAAGGTCTCCCGCTCGTGCCTGAAATTGTGATTCCTCAAAATGCGCTGAGGGTTCAAATTGGTCTAGACGGGGTGGTGTCCGCCTCAATTCCAGGCGAAAATGAGCCGCGCAATATTGGCCAAGTACAGATCTCAAACTTCATCAATCCGGCTGGTCTCAACTCAATTGGCCGCAATCTCTACACATCAAGCCCTGCTTCCGGAGAACCCATTGTTTCCACCCCCGGAGAAAATGGCACAGGGGCTCTCGGACAAGGTGAACTTGAGTCAAGCAACGTAAACATCGTTGAAGAAATGGTGACAATGATCACTGGTCAACGCGCCTATGAGTTGAACAGCAAAGTGATTAAGACCGGCGACGAAATGCTTGCAACCACCAACCAGATGAGATGATTTGATGTTGGCTTTTGAACTTCCTCCAAGTGAACTCATCAACATTGAGTACGTTGGCCTTGCGCAGAGCACCGGTGCGTCTGAGATGCAAAAAGACATCCTCAGACAAGCACTGGCTGAATTGCTTCCGGCAGGACGCGAACTTGTTGATGTTAATGAAAACCCAAACGCTGAACAATCGGCTGGGCTCTATCTCCGATGCATTCAGTGCGATGGAAAATTTGAATACACACCTTCGAGCATTAAAGTGATCGAAGAAGACAAATCAAAAGCGAACAGAGGAAGTTCAAAGAGCCAATTCAAAATTGCAATTGCCCGCGAGGGCAAGGCATACCAAACGTGGAACGTTGAAATCGGTGTGCGCAAAGTCGCCTGGTATTTCAGCCTCAAAGCCGACTCCGTATCACCTTCAACCCGACTCACCTCGGCAAACTTCCAAATGACAAGCTGCATCGAGGGTATCAATTGCCCTCAGACAAGAACGTTTAGCAACCAAATCGACTGCAAAAAATCGATCGAAAGTCTCGCAGGGCGAAGGGTTGATACTCCTGCTCTTCAAGCAATCGGAAACAAAGAGCGCTTTGTCACGACCGAAAAGATTCCGTTTCAAAATGACGTCAAGTCACAAGCGCAAGTGCGGGCAACTTTGTTGTCACAGAATTCTTCATTTACAATTAAAACCAGCGCAAAGGCTCTTAAAAACGGCAGCATTGGCGACATAATTCCAATCGAAATCACAACTCCGTCATATTCTCTGAACAAAACCCGTCTCCTGGATGCGCGCATCGTTGGCGAAGGCGAGGTGGAACTTGTACGCTAGAATATTAGAAAATGCTCTTCTTCGCTGGGAATGTGGCGTTGAGTGGTACCTACTCAAAGTCGACTCACTCAACACGCGCTGGATGAACTATTCAAACACACTCTCCAATCGACAGACGCAAATCTTGGAACGTCCGGATCACTCAAGGCGTTTACTCCAGCTCACACTTGCAGGCCTCATCCTCGCTTTCGCTGTCATTTTATTTAGCTGTCAAACTGCGCCCCGCCCGTTCATGACCGCGCCACAGGCTCGTCGTTTTGATGCTGCCAAACCAGAGCGAGAGCTTGATCAACTTTATTTGAAGCGTGATGAGTTTGTGATCAAAAACCGCGAGGCAGGTTCCAGCACGGGTTCTATTTGGGCTGATTCAAGTGAGCCGCGCACGCTCCTGGCGGATGCAACACCTAACAAGGAAGGGCAAACAATCAATGTGCTCATCCCTGATGAGTTGCAGTTCGATCCTAAAAGCATGACAAGCGAAACTGACGCAAAGGCAAAGGACAAAGATAAAAAGACAGGCGGTAAGTCAGACACATCAACCGCGGGCAATAACGCTCTACGTCTGACAGATCCTGACGATGCAAGTCCGTCGCAAAAAATCGCGCAAAAACCGATAAAAACGCTAAAAATGCAGATTGTTGGATTTGAGCCGGGAGGCGACGTTTACCTTCGCGGTACACGCCGGTTTGTTGGTAACAACGGTGAAGAAAACACAACGATGGTTTTAGCCAAAATGCCACGCCGCGCACTCACTGGATACGAAGTTGATGCACGAGAACTCACAGATGTTGCAGTCAACGAGGATCTCGGCGGACGAACCAGAGAATACAGCGCGCCTGGTTGGGACGAAATTGTTTCGCGACGTCTCGCCGGCTTTAATCCCGACCTTAAGTCAGAGATGCTTGCATTGGATGGCCTTCGCGATGAAATAAAAACTGCCCAGGCCTCTTTGCGGGATCAAGCAAAAGCAAACGAAATGGAACGAGAACGAATTCGCAAAGAACGTAGCCGGATGTCTGGGCAAACAACAACAGCAACAACGCCCGACAACAACAAAACTTCGGAAAGCTCCGCCGCACCTGCTGACCAAAAATCAGGAGGCAAATAATGAAAATAAACCTCTGCGCACAGATCTTTCGCTCGCTGATGGTTGCACTTTTGCTCAACAGTACATTTGCAGCCGGAGCACCTGAAAAGAACAAAGCCAATTCTGAAAAAATTGAAGATTCAGCCCCTGTTCGGTTGAAAGATTTAGTCGAGTTCAGGGGCGTTCGCAGCAACCCCTTGGTCGGTCTTGGACTGGTGATTGGTTTACCGGGAACAGGCGACAGCAAACAAAGTTTGGCTACCAATAAGGCTGTTGCAAATTTGCTGACCCGGCTTGGTGCGCAGGTCAAAACCAACGAAGTTGTGACCAGGAACGTTGCTGCCGTTATCGTAACAGCAGAACTTCCACCCTTTGCGCGCAATGGAGACAAACTTGATATTCGAGTCGCAACGGTTGGCGACAGCGCCAGCCTCGAAGGTGGTACGTTGCTGCTCACACCCCTCAGCGCTGTCGATGGTCAAACATACGCCGTCGCGCAAGGTCCGCTGAGCCTTGGTACAGCCATGACGGGTGCGCAGGGCGGAGGCGGCGGAAATAACCGCAGTTCGGCTCCTAAAACAATCGCAATAAGCCAAAACGCAACTGTTGAGCGTGAATTTCAGAGTTCATTTGTCCACAACGGCCAGGTTGAACTCTCGTTAAAAAGCGCTGACTTTACCACTGCTCACCGTATCGCGCATGCAATCAACAGCAAGTTCAACGAATTTCTCGCAGTCGCGCAAAACAGCGGAGTTATAAAAGTTAGAATCCCTGAACAAGCGTTGCTCTCGCAAAGTTTTACGGCAGTTGATTTCATGGCCGTTCTTGAACAAATCAAAGTGGAACCAGACAGCAAAGCTGTTGTGGTTATCAACGAACGCACCGGAACAATCATCAGTGGCGCCAACGTTGCCATCATGCCGGTTGCAATAAGCCATGGCAATCTTGAAATTATGGTGCAGGACGAAACTCGTTTTGTGAATAAAATTCCAACCACAACAACTGTCGGAGACCTCGTCCGTGCGCTCAACGAGTTGGGTGCTGGTCCGAAAGATCTCGTCTCTATCCTACAAGCTCTCGATGCTGCGCACGCACTCAAGGCGCAACTCCGTTTGATGTGAGGAATTCAGACATGGCAATCAATGTACAGGCCACAGCATTACTCACGGTTAACGCAAGCCCCGGGACAAACTCTCCCCAGTCGCAAGCAGCTGACTTAAGCACACAAAAAATCGACGCGAAAAAAGAAATAATCGACCGAAGGCGTGCTGAGGCTGAAAAGGTTGCTCAAGATTTTGAAACCATGTTCATCGACATGGTGGTCAAATCCATGCGCCAAACCGCTCAGCCTGAAGACCTGTCAAACGCTGAAGACATCTATCAGGGGATGCTTGATTCAGAATATTCAAAGTCAATGACTGCAACTCAAACATTTGGGATTCGCGAACAAATTCTCAATTGGCTTGAGCAAACTGATCCTGAAATAAAAAGAGTCGCTTCCGATTCGAGAGAAGCACAGCCAAGTCAGCCAGCACAGAACAGCGACAAAACAGTGAGAACAGATGCGCTCAATCTGCAAAATGAATCTTGGGCACTCAAGGCTGCGACTCAAGCCTATCGACTTTCGGCCCAGCCTCGTTGATCTTTAGCACTCCATCGAGTGAAAGCTTGTGTACAACTTCTTCAAGAGATTGTTCAACGACAAAACATGTCCAAACCTGCGCGCACTGCTCTGCAGGAGTTGTCTCAAGAAGACCAGACAAAATCACCGTACCTCCGCTTCGTGTTTGCAGGGTTAATGGCATCCGTTCGCTCCAGCGGTTTCTGAGTTCCGAAAAATTCTCAACAGCGAACCTCTCCAACCACTGCTTCGGGACATGAAGACATACTCCCACTCGCCCGGGTGCCATCCGGCGTGACAATGCAACCGCAACACGCCCCATGGTGTGCCGAGGATTCACTTCAATCAGCGGAAACAAAGCCAAAGAACGGTCGGGCTTTTCAAAGATAAAGGCATCAATACCGAATGCTCCGCTGAGACCGTATGAAGAAAGTCGATTGCCAACGTATTGCAGCAAATCATTTAAGACTTGTTCAATTGTGCCAAATCCATTGGCGCTGCCTTTATGAAAGAAACGAACAACATCCGCTTCCACGCCACTCAAGAAACGACCCACACAGCTTCCTGCATACTGACCCTGCGGCAAATTCAACACCCGGGTGAATCCAAGACCATGCACAACTGCCGAACCATGGCTTGAATCGATTCGGCCTTGCACAGAAAGATCCAAACGCCGTTTGAAGAAGGGTTGAACAACAGGCGCTTCGCCTATCCGCCAGGCCTTCTCAAACCATTGACGCACCTGTTCAGGCTGCTCGTTCCAGGTTTTTGCAGAGAGTTTGCCAGTCAAACGGTGGCGACCTGATGCGCTCCAAGGTCGCTTCGCAATAAACTGCTCAGACACATCTGCATCTGCAAATTGAGCCAGCGCATTTTCAAACTCATCAGGGTTATGAACAACTTTTCCAATCAGCCGAGAACCCACGAGTCGCGCGTCGGGCTGGCGTATTTGCAGAAAGTCGTTCAGTATTTCAATTGCGGTGGCTTTGGAATAAATCTGCCGCAGAGAATCGTGCGCACCATTAAAAAACAGAGCGGAGTCAGTCTTTAATTTCTTTTCGAATTGCAATGTAAATGGTGTAATCGCCCACGGCAAACATCCGGCAATTTTTCTCTCCTTCAAATGAACCTTAATCTGCGACCCATCGAGTGGTGTTTGCAAAAATTCCGGAAGAGAAAAACCAGCAGAGCGCAACGATAACAAAAATTCGCGCGGCAACTCACGCGACACAAGCACGACATCATCCTGACTCGCGACGTGTATCATAAGCGGTGCAAGATCATCTTTCGCCGATTTCAGCGCGTCACCCAATGCAGGCAGCTTCAGCCCACCAAGTCGAATTTCTTCTTCTGCTTCAGGATTAAAAAACGCAATCCGAGGCAAACGTCCCTTGGACTGGCTGAAGACTTTCAGCGAATCAATATAGTCATCATCAAATCCGGCTGCTTTGCGATGTTCTGCGCAAAACACTGTCCCCTTTGCGCGCGCAGGATTCAATGCGACACCCAACGCACAACAAAAGGCTTGCCAATCTGTCTGCGATTCACTTTTCCAACGTCGAAACCAAGTCAGACCATGTTTAACATGACCAATTTCGTCATCCAAAACAGTCTGCAACAATTCAGCCGTATCAAGCTCACCGATGTCCTGCAGGACATCGCGAAAGTAGGCCGCAAAATCCAGATTCGCCTGTTCAAACGTGAGACTCATTCGAGACACGTAGTCCATCGGCGATGACATCGACGCGCACTGCGACCAAAAGAAATCATTGACGGGAATATCCCCCAGCTCAACTCCAAACCTTTTCATGCGGGTGATGTAAGACACAAGATGGCGCTGTTCGTCGCACATTGTCCGCGCGACTCCCATTCGAAATCCAGCAGGTGCATTGGGAAACTTCAACAATGCAAGGGCCATGAGCTCCAGGGCAAGCAACTCATGATTGGCGAAAAAATGCAGGAGCACTCCGATTTGGGCCTGGTCCAACAGATCGGCACGGCTTGGGAAAGCAACTTTGCTCGACGTTTTCCAACGTCCCAATGCGAGGTCACTCGGTCGGCCCGGCTGAGAGGGCAAATTTACCGCGTGAAAAGGCTGCTCATCGCTAAATTCATCAGCGGTGAGAAGTTTTTCGTTCAAATCCGACGAACAAAGGATTCTATGTGCAAATTCAGTGAGCTCCATAGCCAAGCAGCAGCCTCCGTCTCGCAATTTCACTACTTTTCTTGCCGTCCAAGCGCAACAAAAAGCCGACGCCCCACCGGGCAATTCCTAGTCAATTTCAGTGTCCTACCCTCGGCCTGGCAATTCTTGCCGACGGCAGGACCGACATACGGCCAGATTTACACCATTCGCAGTGAAAAGGATCTGAGAAGCTAGGGTGACACCACGTGTGGCGGCAGGGAGTTGTCATGTCTAAAAAAGAAGAAAAAAAGCCTGCGGAAGAAAAAAAGGCAGAAGAAAGTAAAGCGGAGAAGGGTCCTCCTGACGAAATTGCGGAGACACGCAAGAAACGCAAATTCGTGATGATTGGCGGCATCGTAGGCGTTGTTGCTGCAGCTGCTGCCGCGGGTGGATTCTTCGTCTACAAAACCTTCGTCCAAAAAGGTCACTCAATGGCCGCAAAGGCCGAAGCGACACCGGCCGCAGGTGGACACGATGACAAAGGTCATGGCGCAGCCGACGGCCACGGAGATAAGAAAGACGACGGCCACGGAGATAAAAAAGACGACGGCCACGGCGATAAAAAAGACGACGGCCACGGAGATAAGAAAGACGACGGCCACGGAGATAAAAAAGAC
>RGDM01000160.1 GCA_009918675.1 bacterium | reverse complement strand
GTAGTTGCATACGACCGGCTTCACGCCCTGGCTCGCCAGCGGGCTGTTGGGCGACCGTGTGGTGCCATAGACCTCGAATCCCGATTCGAGCAGAGCACGGCAGACGTTGCGTCCAACCTTACCCGTTGAATTAAGAACGAGAACTTTTTCCGCAGACATAAAATCCTTTCTCTATGTGTTGATCTTTGTGGTTGCTTTAGAACTGTTTCTCTAAATTTACGTTTTCATAAATTTGAGATAAAGACCATAAAATGGGATTGATTGCTGCACCTGTGGGATAATCAGCCGATGGAAATATTCAAAAACATGCACCTGTTTGTTGAAGTTGCTAAAGCCAGTAGCTTTCGCAGGGCTGCCGATGTGTTGGGCATACCCAACTCAACGGTCTCTCGTCGTATCGCTGAGCTTGAAAGCGCTGTTGGTTTGCGTCTTTTCAATCGGAGCACACGTCGGGTTGAGCTCACCGAAGGCGGGCGCCTGTATTTTGAAAACTGTAAGAGGATCATTCAGGAGGCGGAGCTCGCTCACCGCGAACTCACCGACTTCCAGACTCAGCCCAGTGGTGTCATCCGCGCATCGCTGCCCGTTGATTTCAGCGTGATCTATCTCAGCCCTCTGCTGTCTGAGTTTTCGAGACGCTATCCTGCCATTCGCTTCGAACTCGATCTCACACCCAAACATGCCGACCTCGCGGCCGACTCGGTTGACGTTGCGATTCGCATGGGGCCATCGAAAGATCAGACTCTCATCGCTCGTCCTATTGCGAGGTTTGAATCGCTGTTGGTGGCCTCGCCGCAATATTTACGTGAGCATGGAATTCCACAACAGCCGCAAGATCTTCTTTCACACAATTGCCTGTGTATAAATGATCAGCCTTGGCTTCTGAATCACCGCGATGGCAGGAGTCAGACTGTTGATGTGAGCGGTTCGTTTGTCGCAAACAATAAGAGTTTTCTCTATCAATTGGCACTTCGTGGCGAGGGAATCGTTCAATCGACGCAGGCGTGGAGTAAAGCGGATCTTGAGGCGAATCGTCTCGTACAAGTGATGCACAACTGGTCGCCCCCCGCCGTGCAAGCTTTTGCCCTCACAACAACCCGCCTCGTGCCTGCAAAGGTGCGTCTATTCCTTGATTTCTTGGTTGCAAATTTGCCACAGTATTTGCAGCAGGAAGTTTGAGGGCGTTCCGCCGCGTTTGTAATTCAGAATTGATCGGGAAAAACTTTATGACAAAGGCTTCAGCTAGCAAGGGGAAAATATCTCTCGAAGCGCAGAATAAACTTTTGCAGCTTTTAAAATCAAGATTTCTTGCAAATATGAATCGTCACAAAGGGATTGATTGGGCGATTGTCGAAGCTCGAATCGTCAACAATCCACTTAAGGCCTGGTCATTGTACGAAATGGAAATGAGCGGTGGTGAGCCCGATGTGGTGGGTTCACGCAGCACTGGAGAAGTTATTTTCTATGATTGCTCGGCAGAGAGTCCTGCGGGGCGTAGAAGCCTTTGCTTCGACAAACAAGCATTGGATTCACGCAAAGAGAACAAACCGAAATCAAGTGCAGTAGAAGCAGCCGAGAGAATGGGAATCGAACTGTTGACGGAAGAGGAATATCGCGAATTGCAATCCATGGGCACCTTCGACGCGAAAACCTCGAGTTGGGTGAAAACTCCAAAGAGTATTCGGGATCTGGGTGGAGCCATTTTTTGCGACTTCAGGTTTGGACGCGTTTTTACGTATC
>RGDM01000159.1 GCA_009918675.1 bacterium | reverse complement strand
CATTACATCCTGTCGCCCGAGCACTTCCTGCCCACACACTTTGTCCGAGGCCCCGTCTACCGTAAAGCCGGGGCCTCGGACAAAGTGTGTGGGCAGGAAGTGCTCGGGCGACAGGATGTAATGCACGCCAGCCAGGTACTGCATGTGTGGGAAACGGAACGTCTGGAGGACCGGGGTGTACGCCCGCGCCATGGGGGCCAGCAGGCTCAGGCACAGCGCGAGCCGGAGCAGGGCGCGCATGGTCCCCCACGCACCCGCCCTCGGCGCGGCCAGCGCTCGTTGACCCTTTTTTCTTCTGAGTCGTCCGTATTTAAGGCCCTGCAAAACGGGTCTGACACAAACACTCGTGAGGAATGTCGTTCAAGGTCATCAAGGCTTTGAAAGCGAGCCAGCTCTTCCTGTGTGTATTTCATCTCAATCAACCTCCGTCATACGCAAACGCCTTTTCGCAAGCTCTATGTCACGGCGCTGAGAACTCTTGTCGCCCGCAGCCACGACCACACAAATCACTTGGCCGTCGAATCCGAAGTAGACCCGAAAACCGGGTCCAGGCTTCCGAAGATCTCGGCACTCCCAAAGGCTGCCCTCCAGATGCTTAAAAACCTTGGGTCGTGCGAGAGGCCCGTCGACAGCGAGGTCCCGCAAAAGATCGCCGAGGTAAACGCGGTCTCTGGATTCAAGGCTCTTCATCCAGTCGGCTACCGGCCTCTCGCCCGTTGCACTCACCCAGAAAAGCACTCGAAAACTCACTTCCACCACGGACCACTCCTTCTTATCGTCAACACTTTACCATACTAAAGCACTTTTTTAAAGTAAATTACCGCCGCATCGCTGACTAGTCACTGAGCCTGCTCACCGATGCAAAACAACTTCCTGATAAAACTAAATAATCTTTGGGGCTAGACCATGAACGATACTCGCTCTCGATAAAAATCAGCAGTGAGCGTAGCGTGTAGCTACACTGTAGTTCACGATTGATGGAATGAGACATATGAAGCCAACACCTGAACAAGCAAAAAAATTTGACGAAGAAAATGAATCAGAAGTCGACAATTGGGAAAAGGGTGACTTTGGAAAAAATACGAAACACGCCAAAAGAATACCCAAGGCTGAATCTGCATTAATCAAGAAAAAAATTGCTGAGACAAAGGCTCAAAAAGGACTTCCAACTTCCATTCGCCTTCCACCAGAACTCATCGCCGAGCTGACCAAGCTCGCAGCTGCATGTGGCATGGGGTATCAAACATATTTAAGAATGGTGCTGACAAAACATGTTTCTGAACTCGCCCGAAAGCAGAATAAGGGCACGGCATGAGCAAAAGAACCTATGACCATCGAGTCAGGAACGCGATCGCAAGAACTGGCAATCCTTCTTTGTTTCCAGAACTCAATATTCCACGCACAACAGCGCAACAGTGGATCCGAGAAGGCGAGAAGGAAGTCGTAACGACGCATCAGTTCACCAAGACAGACCTTGAGCTTGTTGTTGAAGTCGAAAGCGTTAATCGAGGATGCCTGTGAGCGTGCAAACGCCTCAAGTCGTCACTCCCTGCCAAATGTACTGGTGGACAGTGGGACAGAGAATTTGAATCGGCACGTCGATGCTCTTGTAAAATCCGGACTCATCAAAAGAACAATTGCACAAATCGATATCAGCTTTTCAAATTCAATGATCGAATCATCCAATTCCAAATTCTCAGGCTACTTCGAATGTTTTGGCGAACAGCGGAAATAATGGGCTAAGTGCA
>RGDM01000158.1 GCA_009918675.1 bacterium | reverse complement strand
ATGAGATTCAATATGCGCTACACGAACCTTCACCTCAAACGCAACCACCAAACCGCAATGCACACCCAGCGCGAGCATTATGAAAACGAGGTGACCAACTTCCTTCAACGAATCGAACAGCTGAAAGCGCACATCAATCGCCTGCGCACCGAGCAGATCCTACGAGAAAAGCAAGCCCTCCAACTGCGCAACCGACTCGAGCAAAGAGAAAAGTTGCTCGATCGTTTCACCGCAGAGCTCCTGCCGGCCGCTATGTACACGTCTGAGCTGTCGTCCTTAGCCAAAAATTTGCAGCAGGCGTGTAGAACGGCCGAACTGTCCGCTCGGTTCGACAACAAACTCCTGCAGCGGCTCCCCCCCTCGTTCGAACGAGTGCTCACCCAGCTGAACATCGGATTGAGTGATGAAGACATTCGCCTTGCAGGCTATTTATATCTGGACCTCCCCAACAAAGAAATTGCCCAGTTGCGCAACATCTCGGCCGCCGGTGTCAGTAAATCACGGAACCGCTTGCGCAAAAAACTTGGACTAAAGCCCGAACAAGACCTCACCGTCTTCATGCGCAGCCTAACCGACGGTCACCCTGATCAAGACCTCGACCAACTCGCCGAACAAATACTGGGCGTCAACCACAATGGACCTGAGTGGTCGCGTGAGCGGCCAACCGAACCAACGCCCATCCTCTCTTACAAGAAAAACGCATCCATCCCATCTCATCAACACAAATCGGCCGCATAATCAAAAATCACAAAATTCAAAACCACATAGCCCTACAGCGTGTTTATACTTCCGCCTTTTACCCGCTATTGCTGCCCACGAATCCTCACCTTGGACAACCTACAATAAAACAGGCATTTCTGCGTTGCACGAACCGATAACTAGCCCAAACCACCCATCAATTGTATGACCCCGCTGGGAAGATTTTTCCGATTGCTTCGTGAATTTGGACCCGAAATTCGTCAGCTCTACTCCTATGCCCTGCTCAACGGTCTCATCTCGCTGAGTCTGCCGCTCGGACTTCAAGCCGTTATTCAATTTCTGATGACCGGCCAGCTCTCGACCTCAGTTTACGTTCTCGTATTTCTGGTGGTGGGCGGTCTCCTTTTCAGTGGCTGGATGAACATCATGCAACTCATCACCAGTGAACACATTCGCAAACACATCGTGGTACGCGGCGCATTCGACTTCATTCACCGCCTGCCCCGCCTGCAACTCGAGAAAATCGCCAAAAAACACGTGCCCGAACTGATGAACCGCTTTTTCGACATCATTGCCATCGAAAAAGGAATGCAAAAGCTGCTCATGGATTTTAGTACAGCGACCCTACAGCTGTTGCTTGGGCTCATGCTTCTGGCCCTCTATCACCCCGTTTTCATCGTATTGGCAGTCATCATTTTTGTGCTTATCTATCTTGTTGTCCGCTACACCGGCGAAAGGGGACTCAAACTAAGCCTGGAAACATCCAAGCACAAATATGACCTCGTATTCCGTATGGAGGTGATGGCCGGCCTGTTAAACACCCTCAAATTGATGCCAAGTCACGCCCCAGGACGCGCTTACATCGACCGGCAACTTGGGCAGTACCTGGAATCACGCGAGAAGCACTTCTCCATTCTGAAAATGCAATACTGGGGTTTGGTGTTGATGAAGGCGCTCATGGCCTTTTTCCTCTTGATCATCGGCGCCGTGCTCCTGAAAGAGGAACGCATCAACCTGGGTCAATTTGTGGCCGCCGAAATCATCGTACTCCTTATTATCTGTCTCTTATA
>RGDM01000157.1 GCA_009918675.1 bacterium | reverse complement strand
ATTCGGTATGGTGAGGGCGGGGTCTATGCCCGCAGGCCCACACTCAGCGATTTACAGGCACCTTTGCGCATTGAATTCGATCAAACTGCGGCTGTGCAAAATTCTACATCAAGAGTCAGCGAATTGAGCATCACAAGAGCGCAGGTGAACCCATGATTACATCAACAGCACTGCAAAATTACAGTAAACACCTTGTGAACCTGCTGGCCCGCAAATCATCTGTTGAGCTCGGTGAAGATGAGCTTTTGAGCGCCTCGGGTGTGGTTCTGAAATTGCTTGAAGTTGAAGAAGGTGGTGAAACACACGTCGCGCTATCTGATTTCGAGCTCAGTCCAAACTTGCTCAAGGTTCTGGGAACGCCTCCCCTCAAAATCGAAGACGACTGCATTTACACCCAGCGGACCTATGCAGCCCTTCAGGGTGTGCGCCATTGGTTTTCTCAGAAAGTTAAGACCAACCTCACCTCCCCATCACAAAACGCAAATTCGGCCTTGGTCTTTGTACCCCCTGAACTTGGTAGCAACACGCTCAAGCTCGGCGTCGAAGACCAACTTCCGGCTGTAAGGAAGGCTGCGGATTATCCCTTCAGCGTGATTACGGGTGGCCCAGGAACAGGAAAAACGACCATCATCTCGGCATGCCTTGCAGAGCTATTGCTGCGCAATCCTCAACTCACGCCGGATCAAATTGTGTTGTGTGCACCCACCGGCAAAGCCGCACATCGGCTGAAAGAGGGAATCGACTCGTTCATTGAACGGCATCTCGGAGACGCATTGCCGGAATTGAAGGCGCGGATGCAGAAGATTCCGAAAGCCAAAACCCTCCACAGGCTCCTGGGTGCGTCAGAAACTCGCCCTCTGCCACTCGACGGGAACATCTCGAAGATTTCCCAGAAGGTGATTGTTCTGGACGAATCTTCGATGGTGGGTGCCGAGCTGATGTGCGCACTCATGAAGTCGCTTGCCGAGGATGCACGCCTTGTCCTTGTGGGCGATGCCGACCAACTTCCCTCGGTTGAGTGCGGCAGCGTGTTTCGGGAAATGGTCGGGGAGCTTGAAAAGAACAACAGCCCCAACATCCAAAGGCTTGTGCACTCTCGCCGATCGGTGAAAGAGATTATCGAGGAAGCAAGCAAAGCCTTGAGCAGCGGAACAGAAGCAGAGTTCGACTGGCGGCCTCTCGGAAGCAACGAAGCTCTTACAAGTCAGCCCGTTCGCTTCATCAACGGACTGGAGGGAACGAGTGCGAAGGTTCCTTACGCAGAGTGGATGCAAACCGCTTTGAACAAAATCTTCTCTCAATTTGCACGCGATCAAAATGCTCTCGCGAGTGACGACGGCCTGACCAAATTCAAGATTATTGCCCCGCGGCGTGAGGGGCCCACAGGTGTGGTTGAAGTCAACAGACGGATGCACGAACTTGCACGCACACACTGGAAGACAAATCGCAGCGGATATCTTGTGGGTGAACCCATGATGGTGATGGAGAACATTCATCATCTGGGGTTGTTCAATGGTGACGTGGGAATCGTTGTTGGAGCACCCTCAGACAGTGTCTTTCCGGACACAGAGCGAGGAGAGTTACACATTCTATTCAAACGTGGTGTCGAAGAATTCAGCGTTCCACTCAGTCAACTCACAGGAAGAGTTGAACTTGCCTGGGCGAGCACCTGCCACAAAGCACAGGGGTCGGAATACACGCACGTGTTTGTGTTCTTGCCCGACGAAGGGCATGGGCAAATCAAATCGGTCTCCAACAACTGGCTTTAC
>RGDM01000156.1 GCA_009918675.1 bacterium | reverse complement strand
TTAATGTTTATTCTGAAGCCAGCATTATGTCAATTGTATCTCAGATTAATAAGCGTAACGCATATGTTTTATTAGTTATTGATAATGGGTGCAGTTCCTTTAGAACGACGTATTCACTAAATACTAATGTCCAATTTTGTTCCATATAACCGCTGTTTAGATTGCTGTTTATGAAACGCCCAATATTCTTCAAAATCTCCGCTGGAATTGATAGAGCGTAGTTTTAATACCGCCTCCGCACGCTGCAACCCCCACCGGGCGCCAGTGATGTCCAGCCGGTCATTGATTAAATGTCGACAAGCTCCTTCAATAATGCCGGTGGCAATTGGGTGTCCTGCAGCCAGTGCTTGAGCATATTGCAATCTTGGCTTGCTTTTAAGCAAATACGATGCGCAATCATCGATGGCTGAACGGTCTTTTGGTTCCATTTTCAGCTTGGTTGCTGAACGTTTCATACCTGCGGCAACAAGACCAGCCTTGCCTTGCAATATGTTCAGCGCACGTTCCGCCACCCACGCCTCAGCTTCCTCACTACCTTTGGCATGAAAACACCATGTCGCTTTCCAAAGGTACTCCAGCACATGAATAAAATCCTGGATGATCACGGCTTTTACCTTCAGTCGTTTCATGACCTTTTTGATCTGCTTTATCTGGTGCGGATGGCCATCAACCAAAATGACCCATTCCCGTGACTGTTGTGGATCCCGTTGCAACGCCTCCCGAAATGCCTCCTCAATCACAGCGATGGCATCGCGTTGAACGCTGGCCCAAACACGTTTGTTCCGCACCCTTGGTCGAAGATAGCTGATATTGTTGTCATTTGCCGGTGAGCATTTCATGATCGACTCAGCGGTTCGCTCATGTGCCTTGACCGTGTAAACGGTGGCCACCTGTGCCATTCTCTTTCGATTACGTTTCTCGCCTTGACTCAAGCGTGTTTGCAACTTTTTATTCTGGTTTTCTGCTGCTTTCTTTGTGGCTGTCCGCAGACTTTCATGTCGCATTACAACGCCTTTGCCATCAAAACTCATGACCAAGAGATCCTGTGTATCTTCAGGCTTTAAAAATCGAACCCGTTCATAAAAAGCACAAAAGTCTTGTGACGCATCATCAACCAGCATCAACGCTTGCCGTTTTGGCACATGCCCACCTGTAGTGGTTTTGATGGACTGGACTGACTCATCAAATGAGCCTTTGATAGCCTCGGAAATCAACCTTTTGCGTAATCCGTAAGAATACTGATCTTGTGGCAAATTCAAGGCCTGATCCAAAGGAAACACACTGCTGCTGTGTCGCTGACTGTATCCAATCCGGGTGACATTCACATCACCAAACAGAGTGGTCATGTTGCGTCTTGTATTTGCTCGCACATGATTAAGAACCTTGCCTTCAGGCGAGGTAACTACCTGTTCTCGAATCTCGGTGCTTGCACGCACATCAAGGTAGCCCTGGAGCAACTTACGCAACAGTTCCGTTCCTTCCTTTTGAATAAAGTGTTCAACGTCGCTATGTTCTTGTGCCGCAAGTTTGGGGGATAATAAACTATGAATAATACCATCCAGGTGTTCTCGGCTTGCGGAAAAAGCTGAAAATTCTTCTTGATTCGTATATGCTGCCAGCATGAGGGGAGCCTCTTTTGGTTACTTATGGATGTCAAAATCATATAAGTACCACATTTGTTTCCCTCATACACCTTTAAATTTAATTTAACCTATTGATCATTAAAGTATTATTATTTGATTCTTGTCGTTTCAAAAGATCTGCACCCAAAGAAATTGGAGATTATTTTGGTTTACATTATGGTGAGTCGGCCCACGGAACTTCCCCGT
>RGDM01000155.1 GCA_009918675.1 bacterium | reverse complement strand
TGGGAGAATATCGAAAGCGAGGATGCCATGTTCTCTGACCTCAAAAAGAAAGTCGAAACCTTCTCGGCCGACCATGAGCTCGCAATGCGCCAACGCGCAATTGATGAAGGACGCATGGGCCGGCAAATTGAACTGGGTGGTGCCTACACTCGCGGAAAGGAAGAAGGGCGGGAAGAAGGGATTGAACTGGGGATTGCTCGGGGACGTGAAGCAGAGCGCACAGAATTTGTTCAGCGGATGCTCGCGAAGGGTATGAGCAAATCTGACATCGCTGAGCTTCAGGGAATCAGTATTGACGAACTGGAGAGGTTGGTGGGTGGGGAATAACCAGATTAGGGCGAACAGATGAGATGAACCGAGAGAGATGCCCAACATCCCAAAGTCATTGCAAAATGCAAAACCAATGAATATACTCCAAATTAAGAGGATAAAAATGGAGTATGTTCCAGAGAACGCTTAAAATACCGAAATCTATAAGTTTTTTTCTGTTTGGCGCTCGCGGCACAGGAAAAAGTACACTCATGCGTTCAGCCTTCTCCAGTGATACGTCGCTTTGGTTCAACCTTCTCGACCTCGAAGTTGAGGAGCGGCTGGCAAGACACCCGATGGAGCTACAACGGGAAGTGCTTTTGCTCCCGCCTTCTGTGCAACACGTGGTTATTGACGAGATTCAAAAACTTCCAAGACTGCTTGATGTTGTGCACAATCTCATTGAAACCCACAAAGTTCCGCAACAATTTATCCTGACAGGATCAAGCGCAAGAAAGCTCAAGGCAGGCGGCGCAAATCTTCTTGCCGGAAGAGCGGCACTCAGAACACTTCATCCGCTCACAGCGGCGGAGCTTGGCAACACATTCAACGAGGCCGAGGCACTCCAATGGGGAACACTTCCCAAAATTTGGAATGTGGACACACCTGAGGAGCGGGAGGATATTCTTAGAGCTTATGCAAACATCTACCTGAAGGAAGAAATTTGGGGGGAACAACTCATCCGCCAACTCGACCCCTTTCGTAGGTTTCTAGAGGTCGCTGCGAGGCAATCTGGAAAGATTGTGAACCATAGCAAAATCGCACGCGATGTTGGTGTGGATGTGAAAACAGTACAGTCCTGGTATCAGGTTGTTGAGGATACGCTGATTGGCTTCCATCTCGACGCCTATCATTCATCAGTTCGAAAACAATTGCGCCAAGCTCCTAAATTTTACTTTTTTGATGTCGGCGTCACACGAGCTCTTGCACAAATGCTCCGTGTCGCACCTGCAGAGCAAACAAGCTATTTTGGTGACCTATTCGAACAATTCGTTGTTTGCGAGTTGAACGCGCGTAATCAGTATGAACAACTGGATTACAGGCTCTCTTATTTGCAGACCAAATCCGGCGTCGAGGTTGATGTCATCGTCGAACGTCCTGGAAAACCAACTGCGCTCGTGGAGATCAAATCAACGAAAATTGTCACGGAAGACGATATATGCTCCCTGCAGCATTTTTTATCTGATTTTCCTGAATCAGATTTTTTCCTTCTTTCTCGAGATCCCAAGCCACAAAAGTTTGGCAGAATAAAGGCCGTTCATTGGCGTGATGGTATTGGTGAAATCTAAAATACATTGAACATGATCTCGTCTAGACTGCGCTTGTCGCTCAAAAGGTGGCTGCCATCATTACACTTTGTAGAACTTGGAAAACTCAGGTCTTCCGGAACAAGCGAAGATCCGATACTCAAATCGTGGGTAGATTTTATGCTCCCGGCCTCGTCTGAGGAGTGGGAGAATATCGAAAGCGAGGATGCCATGTTCTCTGACCTCAAAAAGAAAGTCGAAACCTTCTCGGCCGACCATGAGCTCGCAATGCGCCAACGCGCG
>RGDM01000154.1 GCA_009918675.1 bacterium | reverse complement strand
GACGCGACGCTGCACAAGAGTACAGGATTCCGGATGATCAAAAGGGTGCAAAATCAAAGTGCTGTAAACTCACAAAACTGCTTCTCTGCAGATGGGCAAGCTAAATTGTTTGCCTTACCTTAAAAGCGTAGCCAAAATAATGCGTTGCTGCATTTCTGCTGCAATGCGCCAACAGTAAACTCCCGGATTTCCGATAATCATCTAAAATAAGAAGATAAGAACTGGAGGTCATGCGTAGGATCACAATTTCAGTGCCAGACGAGGCTCATCGAGCCCTCAAACTTCTCAGCATCCTGGAGGGGAAAGCCTTTGGCTCTGTTGTGCTTGAAGCGATCGACTATTACCTAAAGCATAAAGATGCCTATAACCTGAGTGTCTCCAAAAAAAAAGAGAACCAACAAGATAGCTCGAAGCAATAACACTCAATCAATGGTCGAAAATAAGAAGGGCGGCCTGGACAACTTGTCACGTTTAAACCCTATCTAGGAAAACGAACTAAGCCGGTATACCCAAAATGCCAAAAACAGTACGGCCTTCTATCTACTCACAAAGTAGTCACGATAACTAGTATTAAAAAGATGCCAGTCTGAACATTCCCACTCGCGAAACGGCACCATGCATAAACCTGAAGAACAGACACTCCAAGCAATCTTTGCCCATCCACTCAGACAGGGAGTTCGTTGTCAAGACGTCGAAGTCTTGCTGAAAGCCCTTGGGGGAAACGCACTACTGGAAGGCCGTCGATTAAAAATTGAATTACCTATAGCTGGACAAACGTGGATTCAGTTGGAAAACCACTCTCAGCACAAAGAGCTCGAGAAGGAAAGCACGATGCAACTGCGTCGTTTTCTTGAAAAAGCGGGTGTGAATCCAAGCAATACAACAAAAGTTCAGGAGGGCATCCGTGGTGATCAAAGCAATCGGCTTGTGCTACATCTCAGCCATCGAAGCACTGATGCCTATCTCCTGAGCGGGAAGGAGGTGAAGCATGCTGTTCTCAAAGCGCACGGCCTATGGGGAGAAGACCAAAACCTCTCGCATCGGCATGAACGTGATATCGCCGGTCAAAAAGCACCAACTGAATATGCCTATCTGCAGCAACTAAGCTCCGCAATTGAATCAGCGGATGCGGTCATTTTGGTTGGCCATGGCCATGGAGAGAGTGACATGCGGCAACACCTGCTCCACTACCTTGAAAATCACCACCCACACCTCATGAAAAAGATTGTAGATGTAACAACAGCCGATGGAAGCAGACTCCATGAAGGTGAGCTTCTTGCCCTTGCACGACGCCAATTTGGCAACCTTCCAGATCGGCACCTTCCTACGCAGCACCAGTGAGGCAAAAAAGCAGCAGTTAAGAGGCACATTTACGCTTACAACAAACATCGAATAGAAATAAATATAGATTGCGATGT
The DNA here is from genome assembly GCA_009918675.1 of bacterium. GTDB lineage: Bacteria > Bdellovibrionota_B > Oligoflexia > Silvanigrellales > Silvanigrellaceae > RFOM01. The sequence goes on along the minus strand of RGDM01000154.1, from coordinate 442 downwards.
CTGCAAGCTGCTTCATGTTTCAAAAAAATCACAAGAGACACAACAAACTTGTTGGGCGTGCATTGTCGAGCGCTTGCCTAGCGGCTGTTCTTCTGCCATTGGGCGCAATACCAAAAGTTGGGGCAAGTACGGCAAATCCCGTGCGATGGAATAACGGAGGTGCCGTCTGGTCCACGAGCCAGGAAGCGATGGACACGTTCCTGAGCACAGGCAGTATCACCGATCGCGGATTGGAAGGAGGGCTTAACCGATCGGGCTGGACAGCTGAACAAATCCGTACCGGACTCAACAAAAGCTACAGCATCGACTTTCTTGGGTTGGCTCGGTTTCTCTATTCCCCATCAGGCGAAGAGTACCTCACCCTTCAAACAAGAAGCTATGTTCCCTACTGGACGCTGAGGACCTGGGCCAATGAAGCCCTGCGCTCAGCCATCATCCTGGA
>RGDM01000153.1 GCA_009918675.1 bacterium | reverse complement strand
GCCAGATTATATTGATCAAAACCTTGAACAATTTAAAGAGGTAGTGTTGTATCATGCGTTGAATCTCGTCCTCATTCGTGAATTTGCGCAATCTGTTAGAAAGCAGACAGGGTCACGAATTCAAACAGCCGCAGGTGCGTTGATGCAGAAACAGCGCGCGTCATGGTTCCCTGAAGTCAATGAGGAAGCATATAAGACAGTGAAAGCAAGGATCGATGGCATTATTATCGGAAATGGCAAGGTTACGACACTTCGTGAGGCCGTTCATAAATTTGTCGACGCACTTCTGAATGCAGGCAAGAGTATTACGTTCGATTCCTCTTCATGCGGAGGGAAGGGTGCAACCGGAATTCAACAACAACAATCAATACAACAAGGTACGTCACTAACAGGCGTCCCACGATCCACGCAACAACAACAAAAGACTAACATTTTTGACAGCACGTTAAAGAGCGAGTTGACCAGGACGTTATTAGAAAGAACAAAATGTCCCTTTTACCGCGTCTTTGTCGCTGTCAAAGATTTCAATTCCGATGACCCTTCCAAATCAGAAAAGCAAGGCGACTTTAATGCGGTCGTCTTTACCCTCTTATCGTTCGGAGTCAGTCTGGTATCTCCTCAGCCCAAAGTCGGTGATTTCAATGATATGACAAACCGCTATCTCTTCATGACGGCTTTCTTGGATTATGTTGCCGAACAATCGCCCCGGTTGTCACCTGGTGGTTTGCAGCAACAACAGGATACATACACTGGTATTTACAGCACGAGATAAAGACTTGAAATACTATAAATAATAGGGTTACTGGAAGGTCAAGAGGTACAAGATTTGCTGCGTCAGGCCGATGAGCTCGTCGCGTGTGTTGTACAGAGCGCTCATTCCTTTCTTGCCGTGGTATTTGGTCTGTACGTTGTTTGTCTGCGATGGCAACAGTGTGACCAACGAGTCCAGATAGAGGTGAAGATCCGACACGATTTCGCGTTTGGAAATGTTGCCGATCGGGAGCATGCGGTCTCGTGGAAAGTGGATGCGGCCGTAGACGCCTTGGTACTCTTCCATGAATTGATCGAACTTGTCCAACAGATCTTCCATGGCCTGGTCCGCCGTCTTGTGCTGACTGTACCGCCGCGTTTGCCAGTGGAAAATCTTGAGTCGCACGAGAAGTCCGAACGAAAGCGCCACGAATCCTGGAACTTGGCGCTGCCACGTCTGACGTGGCTTCTTGGTCGCAGTCGGCGACTTTGACGTCTTGGGGATGGTCGGAGGATGCTTCTTGGTCGTCGGCATACTTTCGACGACGAAGAAGTGGAATGTGAAGGGCTTTCTTTATCCTGCTAAAGAAAGATAAAAACAGCTTTGGACGGAAAATGGACCACACGTTGTCGTCCGATACGTCGTCGTCCACCACGTTCCGACGTGATGCACACAACGTCCTCCCCGTGTACGTCATTTCGCTGGCACAGGATTATGAAACGCGATTCGTACAACTCCAAAAAAAACTCCACGAGGCAGCGCGGGAATGCTCATCCTTGACTGTGGACATGAAGAGAATCGAAGCTGTCAATGGACGACTGCTAACGGCGCAACAAAAGGCGGGGTACTGCGATGACGCCTTTTTTCGCTGGTTCATAACGAGCGGCATGCTTGGCTGCGCAGCGAGCCACTACGAAACGTGGAAAGTACATGCCCGCGATACTCGCGAGGACGTCGATTGGGCTCTCGTTCTGGAGGATGACGTCGTGTTTCCACCCCATCTATTCGAGCAGTTGAATCAACACATCCTCGACACGAAACGGGCCGTCTGTGACGATCGGTACGACATTATCTTGGTCGGTTCAGCGGGTGCGGATACTCACCGTCACGTGAATAGGGGAGAAGCCTCTTGGCTGCCT
>RGDM01000152.1 GCA_009918675.1 bacterium | reverse complement strand
CGGATCAGGAGAAAATTCTGGCAGGGTTTGAGACCCCTCAAGTTGATGTGACTCAGCTCTTCAATGTTGTGTCGGGGGTGACGGGTACGAATGTTGGCCCCTCTGAAAAAGTTGGACAAGTTTGCTTGAAAAAAGACGATGCTAATTACCAGCATGTTTGCGCAACATATCAAGACTTGATGGTTATAAAAGCCAAGCCTTCATCATCGACTCCTGAATCGGTGAAACTTGCACTTAAGGCATTGCAATCTAGCTCAGTGACGCGCTTAAAGAATTGGATCTCTGCATCAAAGCTGAAGTTGGCGATGGATGCTTCGCCAAGCTTAGCTTTAACATTCTCGGCGAATAACGAAAAAAAATACACTTTGTCGCAGCTTCATGAAGAGACTCGTGCGCGCTTGAATCGGTTTTCGAAATTCCGCACGGTGCAAAAATTTGCTGAGAGCCTTGGTCCTGACCTAGCCAACTGTGCATCGGCAAAATCGGCGGCATGCGTCGTTCTCCCTGAGCTTGCGGATGTCGTGAAGAACTTGCTGCCTGGCACGAGCTACGAATCGATCACGGCAGGCGAGCTCGCTGCAATCATTCCTCTGTTAAAGCCAGATTTTCAAAGTGCACTCTTAGGAATGGATGATGCGTTTACTGTCTTCGAGAACCTTGCGGTGGCGAAAGCGGATGGAAGCCTGAGCATTGGCTACGAAGCTCGCATCCATTCCAACTATCGCTTTTTGGATCAGGCAAGTTCGACAGTGGATCTTCCTGACCCACTCGATCCCCTGCGAGGTTTTCTTCACATTCACGTGAATAACTTAACCGGCGACAAAAGTGGTGGTTTGGTTGAATTTATTCGCTGGAACAGTGAAACGCTTAAGAGTCGCTTTTTGCATTTGAACGTTCGCCGCAGTTTGTCGTCTCCACTTTCGCCAGGAGGAACGGAGACAGACCAAAAGACACTGGGCTTTCTCCAGGCCGGCGACTCTGGCTCAATTGTTGTGATGGAGCACATGCCATTTTTTACCGTTACGACAGTGGATGGAACTGGGACTTCCGGAGGTGCTGTCCTGCGTCCTCTTCCCGAGACCATTAATCCAGATTCTGAGATCTTAGCAACCGAAGAAAAGAGCAAGGGAGTTGCCGGAAAATCGATCGGTGCGCTGTGTAAATAGAGCCACTTTATGAGACACTCATCTACGATTGGCTCGGGGCAGAATTTCCGGGCTTTTTTGTATTATTCGTGAGGTGCTTTTTGATGAGCTGCATTGCAAGAAGAATCTTTCCCATCTTTTTATTTATACTTTTTCTTTTGCCAGTGGGCTCAAATGCGTCGTCTGTTTCTTCAGGTTGGACAGTCTTAACTTCTCAAGGTGAAGTTTCTCACGGCAATAAACCTATCAAAGTGGGTGATGTGCTGCCAGTCAATGGCGTGCTATCAACAGCCGCAAATGGCAAAGCAAAGATCGCGATGCAAACTGGAAAAATGATGATTCTTGCTTCGAATGTAAAGGTTGATCTCTCGCAAGAGGCCGATGATTCCATTCAGTTGCTTGAAGGGAGTGTTCGCTTCATCAATAAAATGATTGCAGGGAAAGCTAAAGTCGAAAAAGGCAAAAACTCAATTCGCACCAGCAACAGTATTCTTGGAACCCGAGGCACAGATTTTCTTGTTGTTGCCAATTCACTTCTCGGTGAAACAGAGATTGTTGTCTTTGATGGATTCGTTCATTTTCAGAACTCCGGAAAAAAAGACGATCAAAAGGAAGTGCCGGCGGGTCATTGGGGCGGTTTGGGCGGACGCTTCGGGCAGCGAATCACAGACTTGATTGCTTTGCCCGCAAACGTGCTTAAAGTCTTCCGGAGTTCGCTCACCATTGAGACTCAATTTCCCCAGAGTCGTGCAAGTGATGAGTGGTATAATGAGGTTGTTCCATCGGCCTGGAAATAAGAGGTGG
>RGDM01000151.1 GCA_009918675.1 bacterium | reverse complement strand
GCTTGCAAGCCCTACAAGCGTTGCTCTCGTGTGCCAGCTACCCAGCCCAGCCCTAGTGTGAAAAAGGGCGTTGTAGGGCTTTTTCGACGCCCGCGTGCGGGGCTACGCAGCTTCGCGCTTAAAGACTCAACCACTGATGCTTGGATCATTGCTCGAATGTAATTACCCAGTGAAAACCTGATCAGGCCATACTCTCGCAGAAACCAGTCATGGGTATAACGATGGAAGGCAAAATCAAAGTTTGAAATTTAAGGGTGTTTGCAAAAAAAACCTTAAATTGAAGCATCAACTTGATGTCAAACTATTTTGAAGATTCACAACAAACTCGTCCCACATACGGTCGGCTTTGGTTTTCATCGCACTCAGACCAAATGTACCCACGCGACCAAAAATTTCCACTTTGGTGTGAATCTTGAACTCGGTTTGTTGATTGGGCAGTTCTGATAAAAAAACTTCGCTTTGATGCTTCAAGCTACTTGCCAAAGCTGCGTCCTCACCAGTGCCCGTGGTTTTTAGATATTTGGGGTGTTCCAGAGTAGCAATAAAAGTACGAATTTTGAAGGATGCACTGATAAAAGATATCTTGACTTTGAGGCTTGCCAGGTATTCTTTGTCTGAGATGACATCGATCGACAGCATGCCAGGGACACACATGGCCATAATTTTGGGATCGAGTATCTGCACCCAGACACGCTCGATTGGCGCTGAAAGCACCGCTGTTTTTTCAATTTCCACGCAAGGTCTCAGCGGCTTTGAGCACTGACTCCACAATTTGGCTGTAGCCTGTACAACGGCACAAGTGACCGTTGAGTGCTCGACGAACCTCGGCCTCGGAAGGGTTTGGGTTTTCAGCGAGTAACGCAAAACTAGACATTAAAAAACCAGGCGTGCAATATCCACATTGCAAGCCACCGACATCCAAAAACGCTTGTTGGAGTGGGTGCAATTGATCACCGTTGGCCAAACCCTCCACAGTGGTGATCTTGCAGCCGTCAGATTGCAGGGTCAGGGACAGGCAGGATTTGACGGGTTGCCCGTCTTTGAGGACAGTGCAGGCGCCACAGGTGCCGGTTTCACAACCGCGCTTGGTGCCCGTCAAATAAAGCGTGTCTCTTAAAAAATCCGACAGCATTTGTCTAGCGGGCGCCGTTGTTTGATGCGACTCGCCGTTGACCTGAATGTGAATTTCATGTGCAGACATTTGAGGCTCTCAATTTAAATGTTCAGGCAAATGGCGTTCTAAAAGCACGCCAACAATGCGCTGTCTGTATGCACTGTCCGCTCTGGCATCAGAAAGGGCGGACAACGATTCAATCGCACTTTTCACGGCTTGGACAACAGTGGCTTCAGATGACTTTGCGTTGGTCAATTCATTTTCCAAAGCCACCAGTCGCTGTGGAAAGGGTGTTGCCGCTGCGACCACAATGCGAAACTTCTTTAATCCCTGATCATCCAGCCAAGATACGATCGATAGGTTCGCCATTGGCCGATGATCTGCTGGTGTTTTCAAGTGACGCTCATAGGTCCACTTGACGCCTGAAGGAAGCGCAGGAATAACCACTGAAACCAAAACCTCATTGGGCTGCAACGCGGTTTCAAAATAGTCCACGCAAAATTCTTGCATGCTCAGCGTACGTTGCCCGGTACTGCTTTGAAGAACCAGTTTTGCATCCAAGGCCATCAGGGCAGAAGCTTCTGGAAGGGGCTTTCCAAAATTCACAACCTGAGATAAATCGGCCACGACTGCAATTCCATTCTGACCAGATGTGGCGCCAGTAAAAATCCCTGCTGTACCAATGATGTTTCCCGTACGAACAATCGGGAAAAGATTTAGACCTGGAAGAGTGCGTCCAATATTATCGAAGGCACCAATGGGAACTGCGACTCCTAAGGCCGTTACTCCTTCAGATAGGACAAGATAAATCTTGGCCCCTTTCCCAACCTCAACGG
>RGDM01000016.1 GCA_009918675.1 bacterium | reverse complement strand
GTTTTGTTGGCGCAGGTGGTGGGTTTCTAATTGTCCCAGCATTGGTTGTTCTTATTGGTCTTGAGATGAAGATTGCAGTTGGCACGTCGCTTGCCATTATTGCGGTCAATTCACTGACCGGATTCTTGGGTTCGCTCAGCGGAGGGGTGTCGATTGATTGGAATATTTTATTCGCTGTCACTGGATGCGCGCTTCTTGGGATGCTTTTGGGAAATCTTTTGGCTCGAAAAATTGAAAGTGAGAAATTGAAACCAGCGTTTGGATGGTTTGTCTTGATGATGGGAACTTTCATTTTATTAAAGGAGACGCTTTTAAAATGATGATGGCATTTTATGGCGGTTTGATCATTGGTTTGGCCGCAGCACTTCTGTTGATTTTTAATGGTCGCATCATGGGCATCAGCGGAATTGCTGGAACCTTTGTGACCCTGCTTTTCAACCCGAAAGCACGCAATGTACAAGCTGAAGAATTTGTTTGGCGTGCGTTTTTCATTGTTGGGATGATTCTTGGGGGAGTTTTGCTCGCACAGTTCACTCACATCTTCAAAGATGCAGCAATGGTATCGTCAAACCCTGTGCTTTTGATTGCCGCTGGTTTGTTGGTGGGAATTGGAACTCGCATGGGATGGGGTTGCACAAGTGGGCACGGAATTTGTGGAATTGCGCGCTTTTCAGGACGCAGCGTTATTGCCACGGTCACCTTCATTGCGGCGGGCATGTTGGCTGTTGCGGTGGCAAATGTGTTGATCAAGAGTGCGGGAGGCAACTGAACATGAATTCAACGATGTCACGTTCGATTTTGGCTCTGTTGTCTGGAGCAGTGTTTGCGGTTGGACTTGGGGTTGCGGGAATGTTGAATCCTGCGAATGTGAGGGGTTTCCTGGATATCTTGGGAGAATGGAAACCAGCACTGATGTTTGTCATGGCGGGGGCAATCGCAGTTTACGCCATCGCAAATCAAATGCTCTGGCGGATGAAGAAGCCATTGTTGGATGCTGATTGGAACCATCTCCCGCGGCCGGGATTTGATTTCCCAATGCAGGCAAAATTGGGCGCTGTTCTTTTTGGTGTCGGCTGGGGAATGGCCGGATTCTGCCCAGGTCCTGCAATTGTTTCACTTGCCAGTCTGAACCCAAGCGTGGTGATTTTCACAGCCGCAATGTTGGCAGGATTTTACATTTTTGCGGTTTATGAGCGCTTCAAACACGCCCGGGCGCGTTAAATCTTAATTTCATAACAAGTGCGTATTGAAGCAAAACGTTTTTGGCTGCCCTGCAATTCGTTTTAATTTCCAGAGCGCAGGCAGCGCATCGATTCAGGAAATGCCTTTGGATGGCCCGCCTTATCAGAGCCTGCGAGGCGTGTGTATTTAACTCCACTGCCCTCAGGCAGGCTCCAAAATTCAACTCGTTTGTCTTTCAGCAGAGCCAACGTGCGATCGTCTCGTGCACACGGGTCAACAATATTCTCGCAAAGCCGCTTTTCAACGGCTTTCCACTTGCTGCATTTGCTTGTCGCATCGTTTGAAACCGGGATCTTTTGAATTAGTTCTTCCACCGAGTTGAGAGCTGCCTCCATGCTCACTTTGGGCGAGCGTGTTGCCCCGGGAACCTTGGCCAAAGCAGCGATTTTGCCCTGAACCTTCAAAGCGCCGTAGTTGTCGATGTAAACAAAAGCAGAATTGAGCTCGCGCCAGCCGGGAATTTGAATTGTTACGTTGTCGAGACGCCCATACGAATACCAAGACTCGGGAGAATCGGCATCAATGCCTTCCGATGTGTGCATGCGCTCCATTTCAGTTGCGTCGAGGAATGTCATCCAGACTTCACTTTCTGCACCAGAATTATATGCAATTCCGGCTGGAAAACTGCCGTTGACCGGAACAAAATGGGCGGCATGTACAACTTCGAAATTCTTCATTGCGCCTTTGAGTACAGGAATAATTGCCCAACCTCGGGCAAATTTCTCGCTCATGAATTTTCTTTTGAGTGCGCTCACAGCAGCGTTTGAACCATAGGCGATGATGGGTGTTCGCTTGCTCATTGGTTCAGGTTTGCTTTGTTTTTTGCTGCGTTCAAGATCGGCAAGAAATCTGTCGACCTGAATCACCTTTCCAGCAACTCGGATTGTTCCATCTGTCAGTGGATCTTTGCCCAAAAATTCGTAGGGGTATGGAGTGCCATTCACAAAGAGATAGGAACCCGATTCACGCTCGTAGGGATAGCTGAGTCCGAGCGCGATAGTATCTGCAAGGGCTTTCTCCTCTTGTTCAGAGGAATCACTCCGGAGTTGGCTTTTTCCACTGATAAGTTGACAAGCACTGAGCGAAAAAAAGGTGAGCGCAAGCGAAAAACAAAGATGATTTATTTTCATTTTGCTTCATTCTCTCCAGCATTTCGTTTGGGCTGTTTCTGCTTGGATAATTTTGAATTCGGTGATGCGAGCGAAAACTCAACAGCAGTTTCACGCAAGCACCAGGCCTGAATGCCGTTTTCGCGGAGGAATTCGGCGGTGCGGGATGCAGTGATGCAGTAAGCGCCGCGGCAAAAAACATAAACTGGTTTGTTTTTAGATGCTGCCTTAAGAACTTTTTTCAAATCGCTTTCATCTTCAACCGGAATTCTGAGTGCAAATTCGACTGGGGTTGAAGTTTGCTCATGGCTGGTTCGGACATCAATGAGTTCAGCACGATTTTCAGCAACATCTGCAAGCACGTTGTTTAGGCTCACGTGCGCTCGGAGTTCGGGAGCAACAAGCGCCGCTTCGGCCCTAACCACTTCGCTTGAAATTTCCCGAGCAAGTTCCTGAAGTGCCACAACCACCTTTTGCACCAGGGGTGAAGCGAGGGTGTAGACTCTTTGAATGCCTTTTTTCTCGGATTGCACCAGGTGAGCGTTTTTGAGCTTGGCAAGATGTTGAGACACGTTGGCCATGGATTGACCGGTGGTTTCGGCAAGCTCTTCCACGCTTCTGGGGGCCTGAACGAGAGTGGTGAGTAGTGCAAGACGCACGGGTGTCGACAACATCAATGCGGTATTTGCCAAATACGAATTGAGGAGTTCTCGCGACTCCTCAACCGAAGCATTTTGCCTTTTTGAGTTTTTGGCCCTTTGAGCCACTCGCTACTCCCCTGAGGCTTTTTTGTAGTCGTCGTGTTTATCGAGCTCAAACTTTTCGCATTTCATGATCAAGCCTGCACGGCTGATGCCGAGAATCTTAGCCGCACGCGACTTGTTCCAATTTTCACGGATCAAGCAGTCGTAAATCATTTTGCGCTCGAGTTCTTCGATTGCGTCTTTGAGCTTACCATCAACCCGTAGGCCAGGGAATTTTTCTTCCTTCTTAGAACGGACGCGGTCGGAGAGCAATTCGCCATCAATTTCTGCATCTCCACCGGCAAGTACACAGAGGCGTTCCACCTCATTTTGGAGCTCGCGAACATTTCCTGGCCAGTCGTGCATCTCAAGTTTTTCAAGGCATTCTCTCGCCATTTTTTTGCGCGGTGCGTTGGTGGCGATTGAGTAGTCGTCGAGAAATTTATTTACAAGAAGTGGAATGTCTTCCTTACGTTCACGCAGTGGTGGAACCCTGACCGGAATCACGTTTAGACGATAGTAAAGGTCTTCTCGGAAGGTTCCGTCTTTGACCATCTGCTCGAGATTTTTGTTGGTTGCTGCCAGGATGCGCACATCAACTTTCTTTTGTTCAGTGCCACCCACGGGGATGAATGTTCCCTCTTGCAAAACTCGCAGCAGCTTCACCTGCATGGCGGGTGAAGTGTCGCCGATTTCGTCGAGGAAAAGTGTGCCTTTGTCGGCAAGTTCAAAGAGACCTTTTTTATCTTTGATAGCGCTTGTAAAAGAGCCCTTCACGTGGCCAAAAAGTTCTGATTCAAGGAGATTGTCATTCAAGGCGCCGCAGTTTTGCACAACAAAGTTTTGTTTCTTGCGTTTTGAATTGAAGTGAATGGCACGAGCAATGCCTTCCTTTCCTGTTCCGTTTTCACCGGTAATTAAAATGGTTGCATCTGATTCACAAACTTTAGTGAGCAATTTAAACAGACGCACCATGGGGGCCGAGCGTCCAACCATTTTACCAAAGTCCCATTTGTCGCTTAATTCTTGCGAGAGAGCTTCGAGGCGTTCGCCCGATTCGCTGAGTGTTTTGCGCAAAGTGACAACTTCTTCAATCACCACATCTACAAGCTCTGTCAGGTACTCAAGCTCTTTTCTGCTCATCACGGGGAGCGAGTCGATATGGTTTTCAAGAGACTGAGCATCGTTGGGGAATTTGCCTTTGAGGTAGGTGCGCAGTTGGCGCTTTTGCTCATCAGCGGTTTCTTGCATCAGAAAGCCATCGGCAAACAAGCAACCCATGTATTTGCCGTCAATACGCAAAGGAATTGTGAGCGTGCTGAAGCCTGCGTGGCATGTGCCTGCCCGTGCGCCCGAGGATTCACTGTTTGCAAAAGTTGTTTGTCGGGCCGTGCCCATACAATCTTTGAAGCCTTCATTGTTTTGCGTGATAAACGCACAGACTTTATTTGTAGGGTTGAAAAACTTGCCTTGAGGGACGCCGCGGAGGAATCCTCGCGCGTCTGTAAAGTTCAGCTGGACTTTCCACCAGTTACCTACAATTTGCCGCAACCGGCGAACCACATGAAGTCTCTCGAACTCCTCGTAATTCATTACATTTCCAGCTTCGGCCATGCGAACCCTCCTTGAATGAAGCCCGTCAAAAGTTTCGGCAAGCTGTGTGGGAACTTGAGAGGACTGTCTGACGAACAGACAAAGACGTCGAAAAGTTCGGCAATTTTTTAGACATGTTCACGGAAAATTACACTTGACGCGGCGATCGCAGCGAGGCCATACTGAAAGGGCCTCAGGTGAGCTTGGTTAATATGCCGGTGAACCTACAACGTAAGACACGGGAGCCAAAACGGACTCGGTGTGCAAGCCCTCCGACTCAGTGCGATAGAGGGAAGCCTGAAGAGTCTCGACAGCGGCACCCACTTTAAAAAAGTGGGTTTCTCTGTGCTCTTTTTCCTCTCACCTGGGGTTTCTTTGAAGCGCGGAGAGTTCCGCGCTTTTTTTTATTGCGTTCAATATTCTTCTAAACTGCAAAAAATTTAGATGTGCTTCTGTGGCTGAGAATCTGCGTATCAGAAACTGATCACAAAGCCTGCGCTGACAGCTCTGCTTTTGTGGTTGAAGCTCAGGTCGCTCTTGTTTGAATCGTCGATCTTATAGCTGTACGAGGTGGTGCGTTCTTGGCTGCTTTCGTCGACGCGAATATTAATTGCGTGGCGTTGCCATGGGATTTTATAACCCCAAACTAAATTCCCTGAAGATGCATGCGCTGCATTAGGGATTTCGGCAAAAAAGAGGTCCTGCGATTCGGTGGCGCGCAAGGCAAATTGATTTTGCCCCTCAACCACCCGACGTTCGGCACGCATATTCATTTTTGTGAATGGGAGATCCGTAAGACCAGCGAGACTTGATAAGTATTTGAGCGACGACAAAGTGCTATCGTCGTGCGGTGAATTTTCTGCGGCCGCCAGCGGAGGAGATGCTGAAGCGGATGAGGCTGAAGCTGTTTCAGATGAGTCAAAAACCTCTTTAAGGATACGTCGTGCACGCGCAGGTTTTTGGCTTAACCACGAAGCTGCTTTTTGCACGCTGCCTGCGGGCAATTTTCCGATACTTGCAACCATCGGCTGCTTCTTGTTTTGAGATTTTTGCTCGCTACTTTCGACTTCAACAACATAGCGCAGACGCGGTGTGTTGTTTTTTGTTCGCGCGTTTGCTGTCGAAGTCTTCCAAAATGTTCCAAGCCCGAAGTCGAAAGAGATTCGCCCCTGAATAATATCTGCCAGGGTTTTGTTTCTCTGTGCAAGGTCGTTGATAGAGCGTCGTAAAAGACGTTCACGAGCGCCTTGGCGGATGCTTGTCCATTGCATGCGTCCGCCGAGCGGCGCAACCACAACCCCTTGGTTATTGGGGTCGGCCTGAAAGCGCTCGTCGAAGCTAATTGCGGAGCGACCGCGCATTTCATCGAGGCAGCTGTGGACAAAGTTGCTGTAGTTCTTTTCAAAGAATGATGGGATTCGGCTCGAAGTTTCGCAACTGGAAAAGGCGCCGGCTCCATAGAGTGCATTGAAGTCGTCGCGATTAAATGCGCGGCCTATGATGTCGGTGAAAGTGAGTGAGCGTCCGGCATCGGGATGCTGAGGTGGCTGCGTCACGAAAAGTGAAGATTGCGGAAGAAGTTCGACCGGGTTTTCGCTTTGACTCAGATTGATCGGCATCAGCTGAGGGAGCACCGAGCCTTGCGCAACGGGGGCAGCAAGAACGCAGAGAACTCCGCCGAGCATGAGCAAAGATGGTTTTTGATTGTAGAAAGTCTGAACACGCATGGTTTGACTCTCCTCCCCTCGACGCTTTCCCAGCAATACGCGGGCCACGCAGAACCAAGCGAGTGCACTTTGAAAAGGCGATGTGATATTGCACTCTTGGTGCACACATTGCGCACCGAAAGACCGATCTGATAGAAAATGCGCACTGGGTCAAGGCTAAAAATATTTGAAAGTGCTGCAAAATTTTTAGACACTGATTAGTTTTTGCTAGGGTGTTGTATATTTGTTGAGCAAGGAGGCCTGATGAGTCTTTACGAGAAACATATCTTCGTTTGCGAAAATCAGCGCCCTGACGGTGACCCACGCGGCGACTGTAAATCGAAAGGTGCTTGTGAGTTCACCACAACGTTGAAGCAAATGGTGAAGGATGCTGGGCTTGCGAAAAAAATAAGGGTTAATAAATCGGGGTGTCTGGACCAATGTGCCTATGGGCCTGTGGCTGTCGTTTATCCTGAAGGGATTTGGTATCGCGGTGTCACTGCTCAGGACGCTCAAGAAGTTTTTGACCAACACCTTCTGCAGGGACGGCCAGTTGAGCGGCTGTTGTTGAAGAAATCTGAAAAATAAAAAGTGCAGTGGTTGAGGTTACAATGTTGAATTCGCCGAATCCGCCGGAATCTGCCGCGCTCTATCCGCGTTACCTTGAGCTAACGATGCCTGCGGGAGCGCTCGACGCATTGATGAAACCGACGCTGCAGTTGTTAGCGCAGCGTCGTGACAAAGATTCTTCACCCTTGCGGATTGGAATTGTTCTTTTTGCGGGAGATCATGGCGTGGCGCGAGCGCACTCGGTGAGCGCGTACCCAGCAGAAGTGACACCTCAGATGGTTGCCAACATTGTCGCGGGTGGCGCTGCAATCAGCCAGCTTGCGCAACGACGTGGGGCACAACTGTGGGTGTGTGATGTTGGCGTGGCTGCCGGATTTGACGAACTTCTTTCATTGTCACCAGGCAAAGGAATTCGCTACCGGCGTGCAAATTTACATCAAACTTTTCCTGGCGGAGGTCATGAATACGGCGCTGCTGACATTTCATCCCGCCCGGCTTTGTCTGCAGAGGCACATGCCCACTGCTGGAAAACGGGTGGTGAGGTGGTTGATGAATTTCTTGCGCAAAACAAATGCGATGTTTTGATTCTGGGCGAAATGGGCATTGGGAATACCACTGCCGCGAGTGCTCTGGCATCGCTGGTCTTAGACAAAAATGTCGACAAATGCGTTGGCCGGGGCACCGGAATTGATGATGCAGCTCTGCTGATTAAAAAAAAAGTTGTTGCAGCAGCTGTAGAACGAGCACGGCATGCGTTGGCTGAAAATGTTGTCAACGACGGCGAACGCGCGCATGCACTTTTACGAGAGGTGGGAGGCGCCGAACTGAGTGCGATAGCCGGTGCTGCATGGCGCGCTGCAGAGAAGGGATGTTTTGTTCTTTTGGATGGTTTGATTGTTACGGCCGCAGTGACACCGCATGCCATTTCAAATGCAACCTTTGCGCAATGGTTGATGGCAAGTCATCAAAGTGCAGAACTTGTGCACGAGCATTTATTGAATGCCTTGGGCTTGAATCCGTTGCTTAAATTGGGTTTGCGTTTGGGCGAGGGGAGTGGCGCAGCACTTGCGGCTGGCTTGCTGCAAGACGCCGATACACTTTTGCGAACCATGGCTACATTTTCGTCTGCACGTGTGAGTTCACGAAGCGCCGCTGATGAGATCTAAAATGCCTTTGAGGCGCAGTGGCTTTGAGAAAACATGCTCAATTCCGGTGGCACGCGCAGCTTTGACTTCAGGAGAATCCTGAGTAAAGCCGGTGATTGCAATGAACACCGCCTTGCTTTTGCGAGCAACTGAATAAAGCTCATCACCTTTTGGATGATTGGGAAGATTTAGATCACACAAAATAGCTGTGTAATCTTTATTGTTGATAAACTCAGAAGCCTGCATGCCATCGGCTGCACAATCAACCTCAAAGCCCGACCTTTGCAGCTTTAAAGACAGCAGATTTCTGAGTTCCTCTTCATCATCAACGACAAGGATACGGCCTGAAGAAGAAGACCCCTGGTTCATGGATACACCCGTGATCCAAGCGTCCAATTGATGGGTTGGCGTTTTGCAATGCGAGCCTGAATGTCGGCAATATTCTTCAAGGCAAGTTCCGAGCTGATTTGATACTGATTCATATGCGCAGCAGCAACACCTGCGGCGATACCAGACGACCACTCGATTGGATGCAGGCGGGTTGCTGCGTTTGCGTGAAACGATTGCGCCATGGTCTTGCCAGCAACAAGCAGATTGTCGAAAGACTTATTCGTGAGCGCACGGAAAGGAATAAAGAAGGGCAGGGTTGCGCTCTTGTTCATGTAGGCTGGCAATTTGCAGGTTGTGAGTCCGTGAAAGTCTGCAACGTATGATCCGATACCAACGCGGTCGGGAAATTGTTCACCGGTGATGTCTGTTGGACTGCTGGCTGCCAGGTCTGAAAATTTAAGCACGAAATCGTTCAAGCCAATGCTGCGGCGGGTATCGCGCAGGTAAGGCATTTTCGAAAGTCCTGTTCCCGTGCCAAAGATATTCCAAGCGCGCGCGGTTCGCTTTTGAAGCGACTCAGGTGCTTTCGATTTGAAGTAATAATACCAACCGATGGAATGACGCTCAGCAGATTTTATAACTTCAACGTCCACTCCGCCTGCCCAATCTGAGCGCTGTGCAGTGGTTTTCTCTTTGTTCAGGAAAAGATATCCAAACGGATAATCGTTGCCAGGATTCCAATTCTGCATTGAAATATCACCCGCCGTTGGGCCAGTTCCGCTGCTGCCGCGCAGTCTTCGATACGTCCAAATTTCATCCCAGCCGAAAACCCGTGAAGAGGTTTTGAAATTATAAAACTCAGGATGCTCGACAGGAAATGGATTATTTCCCTCAGCAACTGGTTCCGCGTTTAGCACTGCAGCAATAGGAAACACAGTGGCTTGTCCGCACGTGTCGGTGTTCTGCAGACTGCCGTCAGCGTCTTCGGTACCTTGTAGCCAAGGCGATCCCGAGAGCACTAACACCTCACCGAATTCAGTTGCATCAATAACCACAGGCATTTGATTTTCGCGGCCAGAAAAAGTGAGAACTGTTTTGCTGAAATTCTTGCTGTCTTTGCTGGAATACCAATCCAATATGTCTTCAGAGAGGTATCTTTCGTAGCCGGTACCTTTGATATGAGCTCGTTGAATCGCGGTGATTGACTTAATCTGTCTCTCTTTGGTCTCAACGTTTTTAACAACAGTGTTGAGGAAGACTTTCAAATAAGGTTCTGCGTCGATCGTTGGGCGAATCTGCTTCTCGACGAATGGAGCGGGCTCGTAGCATTTGTCTGAGACCCAACATCCGCCAGGATTCCCCGGCAGTGCTTGCATCCATTTGAAAAATGTTTGTTCAAGATTTTCTTCCCTTTGGCTTTCGCGTCCCATTGGGATGCCGCCTGCGGTGATGTGCGAGAAATCGATCGCACTGACGCCCGATGATGTCATTTGCCCGCCAGGCCAATCGGTGGGTTCGAGAAGACATGTCACTCTTTGCTCACGTGCTGACGCAAGTGCCGAGGCAAGCGCAGCGGTAGAACCACCCGCAACAATCACATCACAGGTTGGTGCGTTGAAATTGAAAGCAAAGATACCTTTGCTGGTGTCTGTGAAATTAAAACTACGGGCTTTGCAGCCAATGTTTGTTTGGGCAGAAAGAGCAATCAGTGCAAGTGTCATTGCTGAATGCGGTGATAATGCTCTCATGTAAAGTTCCTTTGCTTGCGGTGTCAGTGCTTTGCGATAATAAAATGAATCGCGCAGAGGTGCAGTTTTCTTTCCGCTCAATTACAATATGTCAATTGCTTGGCGTTGGGGGTGATGGGTGCAACAGGGAATCGTTTGGCTCGACGGGCATCTGAGTTCATTGGAGTCTGCCCGAATACCGGTTCTCGATCGTGGTCTTCTTTTTGGTCATGCCATCTTTGAAACAATTCTTGCACTCGAGGGTGCACTTGTTATGTGGGATGCCCACTGGGCTCGCTTGCGCGCCGGTGCATTGCGCGCACGTTTGGGTTGTCCTGACGAATTGAAAGTCCACAAAGCGCTTTCTGATTCGCTCAATGCTTTCAGTGAAAAATACGGAGAATCAGCGTTCAAGCGGGTCTCTGTTCGGCTGATTTTGACTGGCGGAGATGGTTTATCTTTGCAGCCGAGTCGTCAGGCAGATGGCTCGTTCATGCCTGGAAGATTGATTGTTCTTTGCCGCGAAGGGCATGGGCCAGATGAGATTTTGCGCAGGCGTGGATACTCGCTCAAGACGTGTCTTGATGCGCGCTCGAAGGAACTTGTCGATATCAAAAGTTGTTCTTACTTGTGGAATTTAATGTGTCTTGATGACGCAACACTCGAGGGTTTTGATGATGCGCTGCTTGTAAATCCAAACGGTGAAATTTCGGAATCAACCACTGCGAGCTTTGTTTGGCTGAGCAAAGACGAGGGAGTTGTTTGTTCGGCACCTCAAGAGAATAATGTACTGCCAGGCACAACTCTCCTCTGTTTGCAGAATGCACTTGAAGCATTGGGTCATCACATTCGCTGGAAGGCGTTGCGTGTAGGCGAGTATTCTAATGTTCTGGCATGTGCAATTGTCTCGTCAGTGCGCGGTCTGGTACCTGTTTGGAAAATTGATGATCATGAGTTTGATGTTGCTCAGTCGAGAAAGCACTTGGAACTTTGGAATCAGGCGCTTTTCTCTGAGCAACTCAGGAACTGTGTGATTCCACAGAAGTGATTTTATCGCCCGAAGATAAAATGCGGCCTTCCTGCTTTGCGCTGTCAACCACAGTCATCTCGCGGTTTTTCCAGTCGTAGACACGCACAACAAAGCGGTATTGAAACATCGCTCGCTTTTTGACCGTCACTTCGCGCGGAATACCGTCGAGTGATGGAAGTTTCAATACATGTCGGCTGTCATCCATACTGTGGAGAATTTCATCGAGGGGAAGTCGCCACGTTTGTTTAATGATGCGCGCGGCTGTGTCGGTGGCTTGGGGCGCAACCCGAAAAGATTCCCAGACGCGGAATGACAAACCATTTTTAGCTTTGTCCCAGCGGGTCTCGCGCTCGACATCGGCCACGGCAATTTGTTTAGTGCCTTTGCCTTTTTCATCTTTGGCAACCTGGTAGCAGCGCCCCAGCCAGCGTCCAGCGAAGTAATTGAATCGCTGTTTTAAACGTTCTTTGAGCCACTCTTTGAGGCGGTCTTTGAGCACATAAACAATCACGTTACCGGCAGCAAAGATTGCGAATGCAACGACCCCGCTTTCCTGCAGCGTGGGTGCCCCAAGGCCCTGATACTGAATCCACATATATGTGCCGAGAAAAGCGAACGCTGCAGAGATTGCGGCAGCGCTTCCACCGATCCAAAAATCAACTTTCTTTTCGTTCGCAACAAATTCTGTTTTGAGGTCCCAATAGGTGTAGTGGAGCCGTTTGAGCTCGCGCAATCGCTCGAAATATTCAGCTGCGAGTTGAGCATCAGAAGCAACATCGGTGAGTGACGGAAGCCTGCATAAAAGTCGCCATTCACAGACGATACGGGCCCACTCAGAGAGCCAAATTTGTTCTCGTTCTATGCGGCGAATGTTGATTTTTGTTGTCGCCATTGCGGCATCAAGTTCGCTCTTTGAGCTGATGCTTCCGGAACGTAGAACTGCAAAGTGGCTCTCATATGCCTCATAAGCTTCACGCAACAAGCTTTGCAGCTCACCGACAGTTTGAGTTGCGAGCATCAATACAAACTCGGAAAGCGCAGTGAGTGCAACGGTGAAGTCGTCGGGGTTGATTAATTGCCCGTTATTTGAAGTGGGATGCTGAAGCATGTTCTCTTTTGCACAGAGTGAGTCCCACAAGTGATGCGCCTGAATGATCCGAAACGCAGATCGTAGGCTGCTTAAGAGTTCGTGTTTTGCGTTTGCGTAGATGTACCAATTGGGGCCCGTTTCAATGTCGGAGCTATGGAAAAGTTTTTTGATAGACGACCGGCAGCGCTTGAGATCGGATTGAAAAATAATTCCAAGCCGAGGCATGAACGCATCGCTCCAATAATCTTTCGCCTTGTGAAGGAAGAATCGGCGCGCGCGTGGCGCAAGATCTTTGTCTAGGCTCATTTCATCATGACTGTCTTTGCCAAGAACTCCGAGCAACCAAAGAGTATCGCGATAGAAGATGAGCGATTGAAATCGCACAGAAGATGCGGTGTCGGCAAAGCTGAGGCGTGTTGTTGACATGTTTGCTTCAGAAAGAGCTGCGCGCGCTGCGCCTGGAACTTTGTCACTGGGGAAACTGAGTTCAAATTCACTTTCAATTCGTTGGCCTGGGCTTAGCGGAAAATGATATGACCATTCAATGGAATAGTTTCCATGGGCTTCGACGTGCGGATTGATCCGGACCTTCTCAACGGGTAACGGAATTGAACTCGGCGTGTTCATTTCAATCCCACTGTCTCATATAGACAAGGAAAACAAACGTGCGAGTGATTGCCGGTAAATACAAGCGTCGACTCCTTAAAACCCTACCAGGAACAGATGTAACGCGGCCCACTTCCGACCGTGTCAAAGAGAGCCTCTTCAATATGTTAGCACCCGAACTTGGAGCTGCAATCGTGTGGGATTTGTTTGCCGGCAGTGGGGCGCTCGGAATTGAGGCGCTCAGCCGCGGAGCGCAGCATGTGACTTTTGTCGAAGAGTCGTCGGCGGCAGTGCGGATGATTCAGGATAATCTGAAAACTTTGGGTGTTTCGCCGGAAAATTATGCTGTTGTGAACCAGCGTGTTGATCTGTTTTTGCGCAATTTGTCTTCGAAGAAGGCAGCGGATGCGGCAAAAGATGCACCGTTGCTCTCTGTCGTGTTGGCAGATCCTCCCTATGACTCCTCTTGGTATGATGAAAGTCTGAAAGCGCTTGCTGACTGCGATGCGTGTGGCAACGGATGCCTGGTTGTTCTGGAAATGAGGACTGGTCGCCAGTTGCCCGAGCCCGACTTCAACACGTGGGAGCTCGAGGATGAGCGAACATACGGGATAGCGCAGCTTCAGTTTTGGCGGTTTCGCAGATTCGGAGGATGAATCATGAGCATTATTGGTCGCACGATGGGCTTTCGCGCATTGATTGTTAGCTCGCTTACACTGATCGCAACCGCTTGTGCAACGACCTCAAATCAGGATGCAACTAAATTTCTGGTTGATGGTAATGCTGCTGCGCTGCGCGGCGATTATCCTGCTGCATCGACAGCCTACGAAGCAGCGTTGCGAGCATCGCCTGGTAATCTTCCAGCGAAGAGAAATCTAGGAATTATTCTCGTCAAAATGGGCGATTTCAAGCGCGCACTTAAAACGCTTTCTGGAATTCAAAACGAATACAAAGATGACATTGAGGTTTTCTATTTTCTGGGTGAAGCGGCGCGCGGTGCGAGCGATTACAAGACTGCGCTTGGTTACTATTTGAAAGCTTCGAGAATTAATGCGCTCGATCTTCGTGTTCAGAAGGCTTTGAGCTGGTGTCATTATCGGCTCGGAAATTTAGACAAAGCCTTTAGTCAGGCGCAGAAGCTCAATCGTAGTAATTCTGAAGATCTGCAAGTGAAATTGATTTTTGCAAGCATTTTGAACAAACAGAAAAAGTATGAAGAAGTTCAGGCGCTGCTTGCAAATGTTGAACGGGCGAATTTCAACGTGCAAAGCAAAGACAAGATTAGCGCAGACACTGAAAAAACACTTTTGATGAATGCCCTTGCCGAGTCTTATGTTGGAACCGACAATTGTGCAAAAGCAGAACCTCTGTATGCGGATATTTTGAAAGCACGTCCGTTTTTGTCATCGGCGCTGATTGGCGCGGCCAAGTGTGATTTGAAGGCCAAGCAAAAGAACAAAGCCACCGCTCGTCTGGAACGTGCGACAAAAGCGGACCCCGATTCAGAGGAAGCTTACTATCTCTTAGGCCAACTTTACGAGTTAACAGATAAGGCAAAGGCGACATACTACTACCGTCGCTTCTTGTTGCTTGCGAAAGACAATCCGCAATTTATTAGCGAGTCGCGAATCACTCGCTCGAACTTGGTTAATCTCGAGAAATCATCGACCCGCTGAAAGGGTCGTCCGCTTGTTGCAAATGTTTTTGCTCTGTTGGGAAAATGGCGCCGAGCCAAAAAAGCGGCAGACTGGCAGAGGGCTCGGGCGAACGCTGATAGTGTAAAGAGTGATTAGTTTCATTGGTTCAATTGGTCTTCTCCATGGAATGGGGAGTTGAGGAATGTTTTCTTCAATTTCAAGAGGAATGTTCAAGCGTCCAACCCGTGATGCACGGCAGGCGTTTGTTAAGAATTTTACCGAAGCAAACCGAGTCGCTGCCGAAATCACGAGCGTTCCGCGCTCGGAATTTGCTGCGACTGCCCGCGTGCAAGAATTTGCAGGCGCTGAAAGAGAATCGAGTGCGCCTCGGCTGGTCAGCGGCAGACCCCCTGGCTCATATGGTGGTGAGTCGATCTCGGGCGATGACAGTTCTTCAGCTGAGGGAATGCGTAATGCGCAGCGTGGCGGGCGCTCAACCGTTGGACCGCGGATTATCTCCGTTGGTGGAGGAAAGGGC
This sequence comes from bacterium, assembly GCA_009918675.1. Classification (GTDB taxonomy): domain Bacteria; phylum Bdellovibrionota_B; class Oligoflexia; order Silvanigrellales; family Silvanigrellaceae; genus RFOM01. The sequence continues at coordinate 46,044 of RGDM01000016.1, read as the reverse complement.
GGCATTGGCAAGAGTTTCTTGTCAGCAAATATGGCCGTTTCATTGACCCGGCAAGGTTACCGCGTTGCGTTGGTCGACCTCGATTTCGGAGCTGCCAACCTTCACACGTGTTTGGGTGTTCCAAGTCCAAAGGTCGGACTTTTCGATTTTGTGAGCGGACGCATCGAGAATCTTGAAGACGTCGCTGTGTCGGGTGGTGTCCCAGGTTTAACTCTGTATGGCGGTGGCCAAGAGTTTTGGCAGCAGATACGTCCACAAGCGGCGCAAAAAATTCGCTTGATCAGCAGATTGCAACGGCTCGATGTTGATTATGTGATTTTGGACCTTGGTGCAGGAACTCACGTCAACACGCTCGACTTCTTCATTTTCTCCCATGCAGGGATTGTTGTTGTTGTGCCTGAACCGACCAGTATTGAGAACGCTTATGTGTTTCTCAAGAGCGTGCTCTATCGAAAACTTCAAAGTATTGTGAAGGCGATCCATCAGGAAGAAGCAGCGGATAGGCTTCTACAGAACCTGGGAGATCCTCGCTTCGCGACACCTCCGCTCGCACAATTACAGAAGTTTGCTGCTGAGGAACCTGAAATTGGCCAGAAGATTTTGAATTTGATTCAGATGACCCATCTCGGTGTTGTTATGAATCAGGTTAGAACAAATGCCGATGCAGAGATTGGTGCTTCAATCACCCAAATCAGTCAGAGATACTTTGGCTTTTCAGCCGAATATCTTGGAGCTGCGATTTTTGATGACGTTGTTTGGAAGTCGTTGCGCAACCGGCGCCCGGTGTGCGTCGATTTCCCGGATTCAACTGTATCGCAAGGGCTGATGACAATTGCCAAGACCTTGGCAACTCGTTTTGAGCCTGTCACGCCGCAACACGCAAACGTCAGTGGAATGGGTTAAAAGGGGTTCTCGGTCATATGGGTGAGCGAGTGGCAAATACACCAGCTGATATCATCGGTTTGTCCGGTGACCTGACGCTTGAAAACGTGCATCAGAGCTATCGCAAAGCTCGCGAACGTATGTTGAGCGGTGGCACGGCGAGCGAACTTGATGTGGAAGAGCTTGATTGGGCCTACAGAGCCTTGATCACCGAAATTGAGCAGTTGAATGTGAATGATTCGGAAGACGCAGTTTTGTCTGCGTTGCTTCTACCTCATTTGAGTGGCGAGTCCATTTCAAACTTGGATCGCGACGAAAATGTTTTCTACTTAAAGCGCAATAGTTCAGCCAGCGGAAATTCCCCAAGTGCGCCCATGAGTGCGCTCGATTTGCCAGAGCTCAAAGGTGCGTTCACTCCGCAGCGTCCGGGCGCAACAGCACGTCAGCGCGGCTCTGCAAGAATTCTAGGTGATCAGGAACCTTTGGATGCAGTGACACCCGTGCGTTCTGGAGAGCCCTCGGCTTATCAGCCTCCGCGTCGACTCAAGACGCTGGTTGGAGAGAATGACAAAGATGTTGTTGATGTATGCGCACGCGGCGCAATGCAGCCTGAAGCTTTGACGATGATGAACAATATCATTGATTCAGCTGAACAGATCACCGGAAGTTTGCTTAAGAAATTGCGCGAAGAAATGGGGGTCGGGGTTGAAGAGATGTCTGTTCGCACCAAGATTCCGCGCAAATATTTACTTGCTATTGAGTCCGACCGCTACGAGCAGCTCCCCGCGGCAGTTTACTTTCGCGGATTTTTGGTGTCATACCTTCGCTATTTGAATCTCAAACGCGAGGATATTATTGATGCCATCACAGAAAACTACCGTTCACGCTTGCGCATCCAAGCAAGAACCCGCCGCTGAGATTGGAAGGAAATTCAAGTGACCGACACTTCGCGTCGAGAGGGAGCGGAGCATCTTGCACTTGAGGTTCCTGAAGATTGTGTCGGTGTTCGACTCGATATTGTTCTGAACCGAATGATTGAATTTGTTCCGAGCCGTTCTTTTGCTCAGAAATTGATTGATGCGCAGGCTGTTTGGGTGAATGGCCGGGTACGTCGTGCGTCGTGGACCCTTCGTGCGGATGAAGTTATTGAGATTGACTTGGCTGCCTTGCGTCCTCCTCCAAGTCTCCCACAGCCGCAGCAAATTCCTCTCGATATTATCTTTGAAGACAATGATATCTTGGTTTTGAATAAGCCTGCAGGTTTGGTTGTTCATCCGGGTGCTGGGGTGCCTGATGGGACACTTGTCAATGCCGTTTTGGCCCACACTGGATATACTCTTCCAAGTTTGGGCGATCCGCTGCGTGCTGGGTTGGTGCATAGGCTTGATCGCGATACCAGCGGAGTGATGGTTGTTGCCAAATCGCAACGCGCACTGACGGAATTATCAAAACAATTTGCCGACCATTCGCAACTCAGACGCTATAAAGCCCTCGTCTTTGGCACGCTACAAGCCTCGCCTCGGATTGTTGAAACCTGGCATGGACGTGATCCGAAAAACCGCCTGCGCTACGCCGTGCTTGCCGAAAACGAAGGAAAATTCGCGCGAATGAGTGTGCAAACTGAAAAGGTCTATGCGCAGGGGCGGGTGAGTCTTGTGAGCTGTGAGTTGTACACTGGGCGGACGCATCAGATCCGGGTGCAGATGTCGCATCTCAAGCATGGCCTTCTTGGCGACATCCTTTATGGCCCGTCGGCGCAAGGGTTAGGCGGTGGGGGAGCCGCAGCGGCTAAAGACAAGGTCTTATGGGCATTAATACGTGAACTTGCGCACCGACACATGCTTCACGCGGCGGTTCTTGGAATCACCCACCCAGGAACTGGAGAACGTCTGCAATTCGAGACGCCACCACCCCAAGACTTCATCAGCCTCGCGCTTGCGCTCGAGAAATTCAGCGAAAAAAAATAGCCATTTTTTTCTAAGGATTCAGAGATTTCTGCCGATACCCGATGTGCTTCGGCTAAAGATTCCCGTGCGAGTCTCGGGGGATCCGCTGGAGGACCTGGGTAGCGATTGTGAGGAGTTCATGAGGAACGACACAACGACAACATTGAAGACACGCTGCGCAACTGTTTGGGCAGTTGTGGGATTGGCTTTCGCGGGCGTGACTTTGAGTGTTTGGTCGCAGGCCGCTGGTGCGAGTGATGAAGTTTCATTTTCTGCAAAAGCACTCAAGCGCAAAAAAGCGAAATCGACTCTCAGCGATGTCTCATCTCCGGTTGAACCATGGAGTCCGGCTTTTCCAGCTTTGTTCAAGCCACCGCTGAATCCGGGTCGGGTTGTTTTTCTCGATGTTGTTGGGGCAGATGCATCACTCCTCGAAAGTCTGAACACCAGTGCGCAGGCCGCTGCAACCCGCGCAGTTCAAATCAAGCAAGTTGAGGCCGAATACAAACTCCAACCGGCAAAGTCGACACAGGCTCTTAATGTTGGTTTGAAGCTCGCTCGCCTATTGGAAGACCAGTGTCTTTACATGGAATATCTGCGTGCGGTGGGTGGTCAGGATGCAAAGTACCCAGACTTGAACCACTTTGTGAAGTCCACGCGCAGTCAATTGGTTAATGTTATTGATGGGCTTTTGAGAGGTTTTCCAAAAAACGAAAAAGCAGTTTCTTTGAAAGCGGCACAGCTCGTTTCGCGTTTGAAAATGTCCGACCCAACGGCTCGCGACGAAGCTCTTAAGTTTGTCAATGGGGGGCGCAGCGGTGAACAGCAACGAGTTGCACTTGTTGCTATCCTCAACGATTACGAGGCAGGTCGCACCTCGAGCCCGTTTGGCAATCTTGAGTTCGCTGCGCAGAATGCTGGAGATTCTGCAGCGCGCGCGGCTTTCCGTTATTTTTCTGCCGAAAATGCATTCGCTCGTAAGCAATATGCGCAGGCCTCGGCATTGTATCAAGAGTCGCTCAAAGACATGGGGCGGCTGAAGCGCATTGAGGGAAAAGCAGGCCCAATTTTATCTCGGGTTTTATATCGTCTGTATCAAAGCTCTGTGATGCGTGATGCATTGAACGTCGATAACGAGGCCGTGAACACGCTCCAGTCTGTGGGCGCCCTTGATGTTGCGCGCTACTATTCTGAGCAGATTGCACTTAACAACCTGCAAAAGCAGCCAGGGCGTGCAACGAAAATATATTCCGATATTCAGGTCCTCGGAGATTATTCGAATTCATTCGGTGCGTACCTGGAGCTGAGGATTCTTGATATCCATCTTGCTGCACGGGATTTGATTGCAGGGCAGCCGCAATGGCAGCGGATCGCTAAGCTGAACGACACACTGCAAAATGTTGTTCCAGGGCGAATTTTTTATACGCAGAATCTTGCGCTCGCTCAGGCGCAAACAAAACTCGATGGCGAGAATGTTGCGAGATTCGTCTCATTGCATGACTTTTTTGTGCAAAACTACCAAATATATGCCGCGCGTGAAGATTGGACTTTGAAAACCATTGAGTTGCTTTGGAAGTCGCGTCGCGCGTCAGACGTTGCTGCGCGCGCTGATGCACTTGCAGGCCAAACCAAGAGTAAGGATGTGCTATTGGCCGCTTTGCGCTTTTCATTGCGGGCGCGTGAGTCACAGCTAGGCCTTTTGGCCGAGCCGAAGTTTGTGCGCGGCAAAAAGCTCTCTGGTGATGATCAAATCGCGCAAGCGTATGTTGTGGCGCTTGATAAAATGCCATCGGCAACAAGTGGAACTGAAGCCGAGCAGTCGGTCTTTCAGGCGGCCTATGTGACCTACTTGCTTGGGCAAGAAAACCCTGCTCGCCAGCGTTTCGAGGATGCTATAGTTAAGTATTCACGAAGTCGTTTTTCTGGTGAAGCAGTGAGCTTCCTGTTAGATGGAGCCGAAGGCAAGAAAGACTGGCGGTACGTTGAGAAGATTGCTCGGCTCGCAATGAAGTCTAAAATTACTCCAGCCAAACCTGCGCACAGAAATTTGCGTGTGATTATTGAGGATGCTGTCTATTCGCATGCGCAACAGCTTTCTGCACAAGGACAATTTGAGGCTGCGGCGAATCGCTTTGTTGCATTCCAACAGGAATTTCCCAGACATCAAAACGCCGCAACAGCGCTTGATTTGGCTGCACGTAATTTTCTTCAAGCAAAAAAGACCGACGCGGCTGTGACGCAGATGGAAGCGCTGTTGAAAAGCTATCCATCCTCTGGCTACGTGAAGGAAACAACTTGGCAGGCGGCAGAACTCTCGCGCGGAATAGCGCAGTTTTTGCGAGCTGCTAAACACTACGAAGATTTCGCTCGCAAGTATCAGCAAGATGGGGCTAAGCGCAGCGCTTGGTTGAGATCTGCTGAAATGCATAAATCGCTGGGCCGCTTTGCAAATGCTGTGTCGCATTTTGAAAATTATCTAGGCCAGGTCAGCGGTCCTGCAGAGAAGTTGAAAATTGCCCGAGAGATTGCAGATATTCATTTCAAATTCGGACGTCCAGCAGAGGCTATTGCAGCGTACGAGCGAATGATGAAGTACGTATCTGCAAGTGACGATGAGCTTTATTTGCGCTCTCAAATTCTCGCAATACAAACCCGCCAGGGACTGGAACCTGCTGCGCGCAAAACCTCAGCGCGTATGTTGAGCCTCAAACCAGGTTCGCAAGAGGGTTTCCGTTTGCAGGCTAAGGCGAAGTATACAATTGCTCACATGGATGCGCCTGACATTCGTGATCGCAATATTCAAAATCAAAAAGATCTTGCTCGTGCTGTGAAAACAGTTGCTGCTGATTATGATCGCACTAAGTCGATGTTTTTGGCTTCCTGTGAAGTTCCTGGGCTCGAATGGTGTTCTGCGGGTTATTATGAGACCGCGCGATTAGCCGAGGAGGTTGCCAAGACCCTGCTCGCGGTCGAGCTTCCCCCAACTTTGAATCCGGAAGACGTCAATGCCATTCGTGGCCTGTTGAATTCGGTCTCCGAGCGGCTCCAACAGGAATCGAAGAGTTTTGCCACTCAGGCAGAACAAGCGTTAAGCAATGGCGCTCCCGATGCCGAAACCGCTGAGCGCATTCGCTCCTATGCTCAGCAAATGCGTGGAGATTCCAGCGAAAATCCCCCAGCCAGATGAAAGTTTGTGATTGACTTAACTCTGAGATCCCCGTAGGAATTGGCCATGAAGCCAGTTGGGGGACTCAATGCCAGCAAAACCTATTTTTAAAGCCGTAGTTTCGAGCCTTGCCATTGTCTCCCTCGTGGGTTGCGGATGGTTTAAACGCTCCAATGTTGAGGCACTCAACGACAACGTCGTAGGCCTTGAACCACAAGTTCAACCGGGTCGCACGCAAATGCCCTCCACAGAGCTGCCTGCTCTGACTCCTGGTGCGAATCGTCTCAACCTGAGCTCCGACAGACACATTCCTGTGCGTTATGTGCAAGGCCAAGCGCTCATTCCCGTGGAAGGTTTGTTGTCTGAGGCGGGTTTTGCGCGCGTCCAGGCAAACGCATCTTTATTGAAACTTTCGCGAACTGAAAAATACGCTCAAATGCATCAATACCTGCGCGGGATAGTCGACAAAATTGGTGCGCAGGTAAAGTTGCAAGACACCTTTTTTGCACCAGAGGTTGGGTATTTTTCTGGCTATGTTGCCATCAGCAACTATCCGCTGCTGCGTGATATCTCGGGTCTGCCTGCAGATATTTTGCTTGCTCCGCAGGCGCAGGTCACGTTGCGTCCCCACTCGGCTGCACGTGAAACAATCAGCTCCAGTAATACAGATCCCTCCTTCGCAGATTTCAGCGGGATTGAGCGGATGGGCGTTTCCCAATTTGTTGACAAAGTTCAAAGTGAACTGGGCGCAGCACCCAGCGGTCGTCGCGTTCAAGTTGGTGTTACTGATACGGGCGTAACCTATGGGCATCCTGCATTTTTGAATGAAAATGGTAGCGCATCCCGCATCGTTTATATGAAAGACTTCACGTCAGAGGGAGCAGGATTTGTCGCGCAAAGCGGCCAGGTTCGTGTGACCCGCGTTGTTGCCTCGGCCGATCAGCCGCTGGCCGAGCGAATGGTTGCAGTAAAAATCGACGCAAATTATTTGCCACCGCGGGACATGGCTAGCTTTTCTTCTGAGCAGGGTGAGCTGCCTTTCAAGTCGTTGAGCGGTGAGTCGTTTCTTCTGCCAAAGGATTTGCTTGCTCAACTCGAAAAAGAAAACTCGCAGGTCAGGCTGGGTGAAATCAGCGAATTGGCTTTTGCGAGTGAAGAAGAAAAAGTCGACATCAATGGTAATGGAAAAACCGATGATTCCTTCTTTTTCTTTTTTGTTCCAGGCTCTGATTCGGCACCAGCGCAGACTTGGATAGATTTTAGCGGCACGAAAAACTTTTCTGCGAGCCAGGCGCTTGAGGATTTTAATTTATCCAAGAAAACCACCGATGTTTTGAGTGAAAAGATTGGCGTATCGATCACTGAATTGGAAATTCCCGCAGCATCAGAGAATCGTCCTGTTGAAAAATTAACCCGCGTTGCGTTGGTTGGATATGATCCAGGAAATCATGGAAGTCATGTCTCAGGAATTATTGCCTCGCGCCGCACACTCAGTAACGATGCAGCAGGAACATTGGCACGGGGAGTAGCCACGGAAGCATCTTTGATGGTTAACCGTGTGTGTGCAAATAATGGTGGCTGTAATGCAACTCGAGCCATAATTGACCTTGCCCGCAACGGTGCTCGGATTATCAACATGTCACTTGGTGGATTGAGTTTCAACAATGATGGCTACGGCGTGCAGGAAACGGTCGTCAATCGTTTAACCGAGCTTTATGATGTTTTGTTCGTCATCTCCGCAGGTAATTCCGGCCCTGGACGTCAAACCGTGGGCAGCCCTTCGACCGCACGACACGCACTGAGCGTGGCGGCAACCGCAACTCCTAACATGATTCTTCGGCAGTACAATTGGTTGGGGCGGGGAAGTCCGCTGCAAAGCGATGACGCTGGCGACGATGACTTTGTTATGTTTTTCAGTTCGCGAGGGCCAACGGCTGCAGGCGGCTTTAAGCCGAATATCTCAGCTCCCGGGACTCAATTGAGTTCTATTCAACTCAATTCTGCGCGCGGCAATCGTGCGGGTGCCGACGTATATTGGGGAACATCGATGGCAGCGCCTGCCGCATCTGGCGCAGCAGCACTGCTTTTGGACGCAGCTCTTTTATACAACGAGAAAAATCCGAATCAGCCGATGCCTACGGATGCTCTTACTTTGCGTCGCATTTTGCTTGATTCGGCTCGGCCGTTCCGGGTTTCATCATTCAATCCAAAGACAGGAGTCGCAAGCAAGGGCATCTATTCTTGGATCGACCAAGGCTATGGAATGGTTTCGTTGCCGCAGGCGTGGGAGCTTTTAAAGAAGAAGGCTGCGCAGAATCTCAGCACAGGAGTCGTGATAAAAAGCTCGGACGCGAGTGCCGGAGGCGAGCGCCCAGCTGCGTTGGGTTATCAGGTCAGAGTTTTGCGCGGCTTGGGCAACGGTCTCAAATATGATGGCAGCCAAAGCTTCGATACCGGTTCTTTGGTTGGTGAAAAGCAAACCGAGCGTAAATTCGGCCAAGGTGTTTGGCTGAGCGAAAAAGAAGCCGACTCATTGGTTGAAATTAACCTCAGCCGTGAGCTTGGCTTAAAGAATTTGTCGCGCGCCGATGTGGGCGACCTGCTGCGGCAATTGAATACAAGTTCAGAATCGTTCGAACTGGAAACCATCTTTTATGGTTCGCGGACACCTTGGTTGAAAGTGGGCGTGCCATGGAGTGTTTCGTGTGAAGATGAATCGACGCCAGAAAATAGCCGACTCACTTTGATTGGCGCAGGCGCAATTCCAACTCCGGTTGAACCAGGCGCGGCAGGGAGTTTAATTCCGCTGCGTGCAAGCTCATTGTTCGTCTGCTTGAAGAAAGATGCATTTGCGCAACTCACTCCGGGAGATCATGGCGCAATGATTCGCGCGTATCGCGTTGTCAATGGCCAGCGCGATGCTCTCGCATCCTTTGAAATACCGGTTTATCTTACTGTCCCACATCATTCGCTGGCAATGCAGGCGCAGTTCAGTGAGCAGCGGCAAATCAAGAGCTTTATGGTGGACAGACATTACGTTCGCATCCCCGAAGGCGTCAGCGTGCTGAGGGTTGCTTTGGAAGTGCCCGCAGTGGGTGAGGATGGCGTGAAAGAGTGCTCAGGTGTGAGCATGATGGTGCTTGCCGGCAGCAATACAGCAGCCCCCAAAGACCTCACCCCAACAGCTTCTCTGGCGCAAAGTTGCAGTTCGTTGGGCGCACCAATCAACAATCGGCGGGTGGCAAAATTTAGCGAACTCAACCCAAAGGCAGGGTTGTGGGATGTGCATGTCTTTGGTCGCTATCAATTTCCGTTGAGTAGCTACAAACTCGATATCGACTATGCAACTTTCGCAGATATTCCACCGCTGAATTTGAATCCAGCAAATGCTGCTGCAGGTGAGTTTGTTGCGACGCTCAAAGAGAGCACCTTCGATGCTGCGCCTGATGCGAGCAAGAGCTCGATTCAACTCAACGCGCTGGTTGGACGCAGCAAGCACGAAATTGCAAAGAGCGATGGGCCGGTGGTGATTCCGTCGGCGGCGGGTCAATTGGCGCGTGTTTATGCGGATGACGCAGGAACCGTTACCATCACCACAACCTCTATCGTTCCTGGCTTGGATATTGATCTGACGGTGGACGAGTGCAATGACGCGGAGCTGAAAACGTGTCAAACGATTGCGCAAAGCGGATCTGCAACTGCTGACGAGCGCGCAGTCTTCTTGCCGAAAGCTGGAAAATTTTACGCTGTGCGCATCGATCCGTTCGAGGTTCCAGCAGACAAGGCTGTCTTTTCGGCAACAGAGATTATCAATGCGCACGAACCAGAAGTGGGTTCGCTGCGAGTGGCTGCCGATACAAGCAATGCGGCATCGTTCAAAATTGCTTATGCGCTTGAAACAACAAAGAGCCGTCTTTTGAGCGAACCGCTTTTTGTCTCGGGGAAATATGAAATCGAGGGTTCGTGCAAACTGGCAAACAGTGCCGGGATTGGGCTTGTGAGTTTACCAGTTCATGTGCTGAGCAAATGACTCTCTGAACAGGGAGTTGATCCACAAGGCAGGGGAAGTTCGATTGTCGGGCCCTCTGCCTTTTCGTTTTGCATCCACAAAACAAACTCCGCCTTCAGGGCAGAATAAAAGCTGAGGAGTTGTTCGCCTTCTTCAGCACTGATGCGATGCTCGAGGCAATTAAAATAATCAGTCAAAATCTCTCGAAGATCGTTGTGGCAATCGTCTTGCGCTGAGGCACTTGCAAGAGGGCTCTTTTGCGACTCCAAGAACGCAAAACTGGCACACCAGCGCGCGAAATCGCTGGCGCACTTCCAGCTCTCAACGGAGTGTTGAAGCATTTGCGTGAGCGTTTCTTCGAGTGCGAGATGCGAAACTTGCGTTTGGCTTGAGCCTGCGAACCAGCCAGCAAACCAAGCTCTGTGGCCCGTGTGCGAGTTCCAGATGTCGCCAAGATCAAGACGCAGCGCACTTGGCTCCGATATCCGTCGGGCAATGGCTGCGTCGCCAATCCAGAGGCAAGCCTCTGGCAAAGGCTTTGCATTGTTTTGAGCGACGTCGTCGTTGCTGATTTCAACCTTGAATCCGGCCAGGGCACAGAGAATTTGGAACATCCATACCGACTGGGCGCTGTCACCCGCCGTGCGCAGGAGAATGGTTCCGTGCGCGTCTGCTTGGCGCAATGCATGAACCGGGTCGGGCTGGCGAAGCGACCAAAATTCGCTCAGCTGCTGCCAAAATTTAAGGTGATTGTCGTTATGCAAAACAGGTTCAACAAAAACACTCATCACCGGGCCCGAGGAAAAGACTCCGAATGACGATGTGAGCGGCTTCTTTTCTGCATTGAGTCCGGCAATGAGGGAAGAGCAATAGGCATCAAATTGGGTCGCGATGGTATTCAGAATTTGCGGCGAAGAAAACAGCTCAATAGCAGAATTCTTGGCAAAGAAAGGGAGCATGTTGAGGTATGCGACGGCGGCCATCCGGACTTGTGAGGTCATACCCGGGATTCTCCTTGAGCTTCTGTCAGAAGCGCCTGTGCTTGTGCCAGGCTTTCCTTTGTGACCCGCTCTCCAGCCACCATTCCTGCTAAAGCCTGCACACGCTCTTGCGCTGTTGCTATCTTTATTTCTGCCACTGTTTTGCCTTTTTTGAGGCCCTTTGCGGCAATAAAATGGCAGTTGGCAAAGCACGCAACTTGCGCAAGATGGGTGATACAGAGGGCTTGTCGCTTGGCACAAAAATCGGCAAGTTTTCGACCGACTTTTGCAGCAATACTGCCGCTAATTCCAGTATCAATTTCATCAAATACAAAAACGCTCATTGCGCCGTCTTCGAACAAAACACTCTTTATGGCCAGCATTGTGCGCGACAATTCGCCTCCGCTGGCAACTCGTTCAATGGGCTGCGGTGCAAGACCAGCATTGGCGCTCATGAGGAACTGCGCCCGTTCAGCGCCGGCTCGTGACAGGAGAACAAATGCTTCCAGGTCGTTGGCTGCAAGAGTCCTTGAGAGCTCTTCTGCGAGTGAAGGCGACAACGCGCGAGGGCTGGTTGTTTGTGAGCTGTGTGTGAGCTCGCAGAGGAAGCGCGTGCGTGGCATTCCCAGTTCAGCCAGTGCTTTCTGAATAGCATTGCTTAGCGCCGTGAGCCCGCCCGCGCGCTGACTCGATAAACGTTTCGATTTTGCAAGCGCTTGCTCAATTGCGGATTGCAGTTGGGTTTTCTTTTCTGCGATGGTTTCAATAAGAGCGTCTGAACGAGACAGCACGGCGATACAATGCTCGCGGTGTGCGCGGACATCGTCGAGGGTTGGACCAAATTTTTGCAGCAGAGAATTGTACGTTTCCGCGCGGGCAATTGCTTCATGCAGTTCGTGTTCGTCAATTCGAAAGAGGTCTTCTGTGGAATCGAGTTGTTGAAGTAATTCTTCGACGTGTGCTGAAATTTCATCGAGTTTTTCAACGCCCAAAGGTATTTTTTCGTTGCCTGCAAGTTTCATAAGCCGCTCAATGGAACGTCGGCAGAGATTGAGTTGGGCAAGACAACTCTGCTCGGAGTCGCTGACCATCATGCGGATATCACTGGTTAGGCGCGCAGCGTGTGTGGCTTTTTGCCCCAAAGCAACAATCCGCTGCACACGTGTCCATTCATCATCGCGAAGATCCGCTTGTTCAATTTGATCGAGCTCAAATTGACAAAGATCCTGTTCGCGTTTCTGCAGAGTCAGTTCTTTTTCAATTTGCTCAATTTCTCCAACCAAAGCCCAGGCGCTTTGCCAGTTCTGTACAAAAGATTCGCGCAGCTCAGTGGCTTCAACAAATTCATCCAAATACCAAGTGTGAGTTTCTGGATTCAGGAGTTTTTGGTTATCGAACTGACTGCTGATGTCGATAAGTTCAGCAGCAATCTCTTGCAGAATTCGGGTGCTGATTTGAGTGTCGTTGAGGTACGAACGATGTTTGCCGGTGCGGCTGAGCACCCGGCGAAGTGTGAGTTCATCGGGCGATTCGCTGTCGCGCAAACAACCAAGTGATTCAAACTGCAACCAAACGGGTGAGTCTGCAGGCGGCTTGAAGGTGCCGCTGACAGATGCCGATTCTGTGCCATCGCGAATGAGCGCAGTATCGGCTTTGGCCCCGCGCAAAAGCGCAAGTCCGTCCACAAGAAGTGATTTACCTGCACCTGTTTCACCGGTGATGATATTTAGCCCGCGAGTGAGCGAAATGCAGACATTCTCCGCAATGGCCAGGTTCTGGATGTGGAGTTGGATGAGCATGAGAGGGCTCCTTTGAACTCATTCTTGCTTAACATCAATGCAGCCGAGTCGCCAAATCTCATCCAGGTGACTCGCTGAAAGTTGGGCATCCAGGGATTTACAGGTAGAATTCTGCGGCCTCAGGAGTGGGCGCTTGGGAGGGAGCTGAGTCATGGAAAAGACCCGTTCGGTGATTCGCGGAGTTGGCCACAATGTGCCGACCCAGGTCGTAACCAACAACGACCTCGCAAAGTTCATGGATACGAGCGATGAATGGATTGTCGAGCGCACAGGTATTCGCGAGCGACGTTTTGTTGAGCCCGGGACAACCACCTCTGATCTCGCTCTTCCCGCTGTGCAGATGGCCTGTGAGCGCGCAGGGGTTGAGCCACGCGACTGTGACATGATTATCGCTGCCACGCTTTCACCCGATTACTTTTTTCCGGGAATAGGCACTGTTCTGCAGAGCAAGCTCGCAATGAATCATGTTCCCGCCCTGGATCTGCGTGCCCAGTGCAGCGGTTTGATTTATGGATTGGCAACCGCTGATGCCTATATCCGTGCAGGAATGGGCAAACGAATTTTGCTTGTTTGCTCTGAAGTTCAATCGCCCATTTTGGAACTTTCAAATCGCGGACGCGACATGGCCGTCTTGTTCGGCGACGGTGCGGGTGCTTTGGTGATCGAAGCGCAACCTTGCTTGAATGGCGAAACACCTTCCAGCAAAAACTCGGTGCGCGGCATTATTGATTCGGCCATGGGAAGCGATGGCTCGGGAGCGCAGCAATTGTTCTTGAAAGCGCCCGGCTCAACAACCAAAGGCTTTCTCACCCAAGAATCTCTTGATTCAGGCGACATTCATCCAAAGATGGATGGTCGCGTTGTGTTCAAAAATGCCGTCACTCGGATGCTTGAAGTGGCCACCACAGTGCTTGAGCGCAATGGAGTTTCTCCAGGCGAAATCGATCTCGTTCTTCCACACCAGGCGAATCTGCGGATTAATGACGCCGTGCGTGAAAAGCTTGGCGTTTCGCAAGAGCGAGTCTTCAACAATATCCAAAAGTACGGCAATACAACCGCTGCAACGATTCCCATCTGCATGTCTGAAGCGGTTGAGCAGGGCAAACTCAAGGAAGGCAACCTTGTTCTGACTCTGGCATTTGGTGCGGGGTTCACCTGGGGCTGCAATTTAATTCGTTGGTGAATTCACCTCTCAGAGCATAAAAAAAACCGGATGTTAAGCCACACTCCGATTTTTTTGCGCCCTGAGGGCTTAAGCTTACTTCTTCATAAACTCTTGTCGCAAAAGCAAACCATCCTGAGAGAAGCTGCTCTCTTCAGGGTTCACTTGCCCACGAGTGAAGACATCAAGAGATGTGAAGATGAAGAACAGCGCGAGGAATAAAATCGAAATAATGAAAATGAGACTATAAAAGCGGTCATCGTATTTGAGGTGCATGAACCACAGAACAACCAGAGTTGCTTTGATGGCAGCAACAACCATCGCGACAATAATCGCTGTGGGTTGGGGCAAGCCAATCACTGAAACAACGACGGTCAGGATGGTTAGTAAAAGCAGAGCTCCGAAAACCGCAAAATATGTCTTCAGAGGAAGCACATGTGGTTCGCTACCGTGATGACCCGCCTGGGCGGTTGACCCAGACTTCAGAACAATGTTGCGAAGTTTTTCAAACATAATTCGCGGGCCTCCGTGTCAGCGCACAAGATAAAGAAGTGGGAAGAGGAAAATCCAGATCAAGTCGACGATGTGCCAGTATAGGCCAACATTTTCGAGAAAAACATGGTTTTCCGAGTTGAAGTCACCACGGTTGATGCGCACGAGCAGCCAAAGCATGAGCAACATGCCGATAAGAACGTGCAAGCCGTGTGTTCCTGTCATAGTGAAATAAATGGCAAAGAAGATAGCCGGAGCTCCTGGAATGTTCGCAGGATGTCCGTTGTGCATCGCCTTTGCTGCATCAAAAAAGTGCCCAGGCAATAGGCCGTCATGGAATTTGTGTGAGTACTCAATATACTTCACCACCATGAAAGCTCCACCCAACAATAAAGTTGCGAGGATATTCCAAAACATTGTTGGCTTGCTGTTGATTTGGGCGCCACGCACAGCAAGCGCCATGGTCAGCGAGCTTGTCAGGAGGAAGATTGTGTTCAGTGCACCAAGCTTCCAGTCTAGAAGTTCGTGCGCAGCAAGGAATGTTTCGGGATAGAAAATACGCGCGAGCGTATAGGCCAAAAAGAGTCCGCTGAAAAACAAAACTTCCTGACCAAGAAACAACCACATTCCGAGTTTCCCGGAGGCGTTTTGTTGTTCCATGGATTCGAAGTGGTGCGCCAAGTACTTAGGATGATGTTGGCCCGCTGCAGCAGCTTGAGATGATTGTTGCTCACCCATGTCTCAGTGTCCTCCGCGTGCGAGCGAGTGGTCGATTTCTGGGAATTCATAAGGACCATGCTTCACAACCGGTTGAACATGGAAGTTGTGTTCAATAGGAGGTGAGTCGGTTTGCCATTCAAGAGACATTGCTTCCCATGGATTCTTACTAGCCTTCTCACCATTGATGAGCGACTGGATCATGTAGATGAGCGTGATGAGGAAGCCCAAGCCTAGGAGGTATGAACCCACCGTTGAAATCTGATGCAGAGTTTGAAACTCCGGCAGGTAGTTTGCGTAACGCCGAGGCATGCCCTTTGTACCGAGCAGGAATTGAGACAAGAAGGTTATGTTGAAGCCGACGAAGACAAAGAAACAACCGACTTTACCCCAGAATTCGCTCAGCATGCGGCCTGTCATCTTTGGCCACCAGTGATGCAGAGCACCAACAAAGGCTGTCATGGTTCCGCCCATCATCACGTAGTGAAAGTGAGCAACGACGAAGTAGGTGTCGTGTAGGTGAATATCGACCGACAACGAACCGAGGAAGAGGCCAGTGAGTCCGCCGATTGTGAACAGGAACAAGAAAGCAAGAGCGTAGCACATGGCGGAGTTCAGTCGGATTGAGCCGCCGTACATGGTGGCCACCCAGCTGAACACTTTGATTGCCGTTGGCACCGCCACCGCAAAGGTCAAGAAGGAGAACACCGCCGAAGCAAGCTCAGACTGACCACTGGTGAACATGTGATGGCCCCAAACCAGGAAGCCGATGACGGCGATGGCCACACTCGACATTGCAATCGCTTTGTAACCGAAGATCTGCTTGCGGCTGTTCACTGTAATGATTTCGGAAATCACGCCAAAGCCAGGCAGAATCATGATGTACACAGCAGGGTGCGAATAGAACCAGAAAAAGTGTTGGAACAAGACGGGGTCGCCACCCAGCTTGGGGTCAAAGATACCCACACCCATGGTGCGTTCGATGGCCAGAAGCATGAGCGTAATTGCCAGCACGGGAGTCGCAAGAACCTGAATGAGCGAAGTTGCGTACTGCGCCCAAACAAACAGAGGCAAGCGGGTCCAGGTGAGGCCAGGGGCGCGCATCTTGTGAATGGTCACAATGAAGTTCACACCGGTCAAAATTGATGAGAACCCGAGGATGAAAACGCCCATCACGGCCGAGACAACCGACGTGCTCGTGGTCGAGGAGTAGGGCGTGTAGAAAGTCCAGCCTGTATCCACTGCGCCGGTCAGAATTGAAAACAGCAGGAAACAGCCACCAAGAACGTAGACATAAAAACTCATCAAATTGAGTTTCGGAAATGCCACGTCTTTCGCGCCAAGCATTAACGGAAGAAAGAAGTTGCCGAGGCTTGCCGGAATGGAGGGGATGATCACCAAAAAGACCATCACCGCACCATGCAGTGTGAAGAGTTTGTTGTAGGTGTCGCCGCTAAAAAGCCAATCTTGCTTGCCCGGACCACCAAAGATTTTGCCAAGGAGTTGGGTGCGAACCAGCAGAGCGAAAATTCCACCAGCGGCAAAGAATGTTAAAATGCCAACAAGGTACATAATGCCAAGGCGCTTGTGGTCGACCGTAGTCATCCAAGACCAAATGCCTTTGTGAGCATTCAGATAGTTAGGCTCAACACCGCCAGCGCTTGCTGCATGTGCGGATTTTGGCGCAGAGTTACGGTTGCTGTCCATGTGTGCACCTCTCACTTCAGAGACTTAATGTATTCGATGATCGATTCGATTTGTTTGTCGTTGAGCTGCCCTTGGTAGCTGGGCATCACGTTTGGATAGCCCGCAACAACCTTTGCACCCGGAACAAGAATAGATTCGCGGATATAATTCTCGTCGGTCGAGGCCAACGAAGAGCCATCGGCAAATTTATGAGCAGTGCCATATGCTCCTTTCCAGCTTGGACCAACCTTTGCTGTGCCATCGACAGAGTGACACGCCACACACCCGCGCGATTCATAGAGCTTCTTGCCTTTTTCCGCGAGCGGAATTGGTTTTCCACCTGCACCGCCTTCTTCTTCACCACCGTTGGCGATCCATTGCTCGTACTTCTCGCTCGAGAGAACTTTCACTTTTGAAAGCATATTTGAGTGCGAGGTTCCGCAATATTCGGTGCAGAAGATTTGGTGGGTTGCTTCTTCTGCAGGGTCGAACCAGAGCACTGAATAGCGACCCGGAACAACGTCACGTTTGATACGGAAGTCGGGGATGTAGAAACTGTGCAAAACATCTTTGGATGTCATCACCAGCTTGATGGTTTGGCCCGCTGGCACCACCAGATCAGGTGAAACAATTCCTTCCTTTGGATAGGTAAAGGTCCAGTTCCATTTTTGGCCTGTGACGCGAACTTCCATTGCGTTGGCAGGAACAACGGCAATGGCCAGCCAGTCCTTGAAGCCCCATGCAAACATAATTACGAGCAAAATACCTGGAATCACACTCCAGACGATTTCAAGTGTATGGTTGCCTTTGATTGGGCTCGTTTTTATTGGAACGCCTTCTTTGCGGCGGTACTTCACCACGAAATAAATCATTGCACCGATAATGAGAACGAAGAAAAAGAAACAAAGGTACATAATGAAGTTGAACAAACTGTCGACCGAACTCGCGTGCGCAGAAGCCTGGATAGGCTTCCACCAAGAAGCGGTGTTTGCAGCCTGCGCCATCAAATGTCCAAGAGCAAAGCCAAGGTTCACTGTGCATACTCCTCGCGACGAAGCGCCTTTTCTTTACGAAGAAGGACGACAACCAAAATCAATAAGCATAAACAGAACAAGACGCCAGCAGTGCGCATGGAATTCATTGCAATTGGCGAGTACTTCCCTGCGAGTTCGTCGTAGTGGAAGCAACGCAAAATGAGTTTCTCAAGTGGAGAGCCTAGGCGTCCCTGAGAGCTTTCCAATAGTGCAAATTTTAGATCGCGCGGAGAATACTGAATTCCATAGAGGTAACGAGACACTTTTTTCTCAGGTGAAATGAAAAACACAGCGGCGCTGTGGGCGAATTGGTCGGTTTCTTTGTCGTAGCGGAATTGAAAGCCAACGCTTTGCGCCAATTCATTGATGAATTTTTGCTCACCAACAAGGAACTTCCACTCTGCTCCCGCACGATTCAAGCTCTCTAAATAGTTTTTCTGCTTCATTTGAGCGAGTTCTGGAGAGTTGCGCGGATCAATGCTGACGGTCACAAGATTAAATTCACGTCCGGGCAGGTAGTCTAGCTTTTTCAGGCCTTGCACCAATCCGTTGAGATGAATCGAACACAATGCCGTGCACTGAAAGTAGTTCAGCGTGAGCATCGTCGGTAAATTTGGGTTGATATATTGATCAAGTGAAAGAGCCGGGCCTTGAGAGTTTTGCCGAAAGAAAAGCCTCTCAGACGGAATCACCGTGCCGAGTTTTTCTACAATGGTGACGTTTTCAAGCTTTTTGGGCGTTTGCAGGTCAGTGCGTTGGGCAGCTTCCTCGTGCCCACCGTTGCCATCTGCATATGCCTTCACTCCGCCGACAAAACCGGCAAAGGCAACGAGGCAAACAACTCCCAAGCTCTTGAGAGCGCGCAGTGTGTGAGTGTGCTTTGCCAAGAAGTCCATTTAATACCGTCCGAGCATTGTCAGTCGCCGTTTTTCTTCACGTAGAGCTTGATACCTTCGTCAATTGGTAACCGGTATACGCCTTTTTGCTGATCGACCACATCATAGTTTGTCAGCTGATCTTTATCTGCAGCATTGAGTTCCGAGAGCAGCTTATTTGGAACATTCAATTCTGCTTCTTGAACAGCATTTGAACTTGCGTACCAATAGAGCTGGCGGCCAACAATAAAGCAGGCAGCAACAATGACCACAAGTGCGACCATTGCCCAAGCAATGCTCTTCACAGGCAAATTGTCGGGTTCAATCCCTACGTGGCCTGCAGTTTGGTGGTGTTGGTCAAGGACTTCTTTTGACATCGGTGCGTCCCTTTCTCACATGTTCTCAAAGGCCATTGATTCAGTAAGGCGTGGGTCTTTTTGCGGCAGAAGGCTTTTGCGGCCAAGCAACAGACTTGCGATTCCGAAGAACAATCCGCCAATACCCAACAACGTCAGCATATCAAAGAGTCCAAAGTGATTGAGTTCGCTTTGCCAGTTGGGGCGAATCAACCAATGGATGTCCATGTAGTGAATGATGAGCATCCAGGTTGCACCCAAACCAACAAGAAGGGGTTTTCGCTTGATATGGCGTGACATCAGGAAGAAGAATGGAACAACAAAGTGTCCGATCATGAGGGCGATGCTTAGAGGAAACCAATGCTCACCGTGTTCGCCCAATGTACGCATTGCATAGAATTCGGTTTCCTCGGGAATGTTGCCGTACCAGATGAGGAAATATTGCGAGAAAGCGATGTATGTCCAGAACACATTGAAGCCAAACAGCAGCTTGCCGAGGTCGTGGATGTGTTCAATTGTGATGAAGTTGGACATTTTCGTGCTGCCACGAACAGAGAGAGTTGTAAGAAGCATCAGCGCGTAGACAACCATAATGCAACCAGCAAAGTAATAAACGCCGAACATTGTTGTTGACCAATGCGGATTAATTGACATGATCCAATCGAAAGCACAGAAGGTTACACTCAGAGCGAACAGCGCGATGGATGGGTAACTGGACTTCTGCATCTTGAAAGTGAGGCCCTTGTCGCCGGTTTCATCTTGGCGGGTCGAGTTGCGGTAGTAATACAGGCCCAGAACGCTCCACAGAACCACGTATACAATTCCGCGCACCGTGAAGAACGATTCATTCAGGAAGGCCGCTTTGGCTTGGATGACTGGGTCTTCCTTCGCCTCTGGAGAAGTCCAGTGGTGAAAGAGTGAGTGAAAGCCAAACAGCATTGGAACGAAGAGCACTGCGAACAAAGGCAGAGTTGCAGCGTATGTTTCTGCGAAGCGGCGAACGACAACCGACCAGCCTGCGCGGGTCGCAAATTGCACCAGCACGAAGAACAGGCAACCCAGCCCCATGCTCAAAAAGTACATGTAGGAAGTGTGGAAGGACCATTGCAGAGCTTCCACTTTTTCGTGGCTACCCATGGCCATTGCGAGTGCTGCGACAAGAGCCACAACTCCAACAACAATTGCGAGGGTTGGAAGCTTTCGCAACCAATGAGTTTGCGGAAGAGTGATATCGCTCGGGTTGATGGCTTTGGCGTGGTTTGAACTCATCGCTTCCATCCTTTCGCTGCAGCAATGTCAGAGGGAATATCATTGATGGTACCGCGGCGGCTCAATTGCAGAGCCTGAACGTAAGCAACAATCGCCCAGCGGTCTTGAACCGGAATCGCATAGCCGTAGGAAGGCATATTTCCGCGCACGCCATTCAGGATAGCGTCGTAGATTTGCCCAGCAGGCATATTGACCAGGCGATCTTCGTGGAAATTTGGCGGACGCAGCATGCCAGCGTTCCGTTGGATGACAATACCGTTTCCTTGTCCTGTTTTACCATGACAAACGGCGCAATAAATATTGAAACGTTCTTGTCCGCGTTCAACCAGACCCTGTGTGATGCGCACGGGAATTTTGCTGACAAAAGCTTCACCCGATTTGCCGAAATGAAGACTGGTGTCTTCCTTCAGGTTTCCTTGCGCAATAGTCCCAGCCACTGGCAAACGCTCTGAGCGACCGTCTTCAAAGAATTCATTCTTTTTCTGCGGGCGGTACTTTGTTTGGAAGTCCATATTGAGGTTGGGGTGGATTGGCGGATCTTCAGAGGGTTGTCCTTGGCAAGCCGCCACAACAACCAGTCCGAACAGAGCGCCAACAAAACTCAAGCGTGATTTATTTTGTGAAGAGATTTTCATTTTCATTGCTCCACCAATTCCACGTGAGTTGCGCCGAGTTCAGTCAGCATCTTCGAAGTCGCTGTTGCATCGAATTTTGGATCAATTGCTTCGATGGAGATGAAGAATTTATCGTCGGTCACTTTTTCAAAGCGCTGCGAACGAAACAGCGAGTGATACCACATCGGCAAGCGATTGATGAAAAGCATTCCGAAAACAGCACCAAATGAACCCAACAAGACGCCCAATTCAAAGGTCACTGGCATGAAAGCCTGCCAACTGAAGAATGGCTTGCCGGAGATGACGAGCGGGTATGCTTGGGTGTTGATCCACCACTGTAAACCCATCCCGCCTGTGGCACCGCTGAGGCCCATGACCAATACGATCCATGGAACTTTACTTGCTTTCAGGCCCATCGCTTTTTCAAGACCGTGCACAGGGAAGGGGGTATGCGCATCCCAATTCTTAAAGCCTTTGTCGCGTACTTTTTCACATGCCTGATACACGGCTGCGGCTGTTGGAAATTCTGCAAGCACTCCGTACAGATTTTGCTTCTGGCTCATCAGTGTGCTCCTCCTGTCGCAGGTTTGTTGCCGTGGTCGTGGCCATGTGGATCGGCTTCGGGCATCACCGTCTTCACTTCGGAGATTGCAACAATTGGTAGGAAGCGCACGAAGAGCAAAAACAGTGTGAAAAACAGACCAAACGAACCGATGAACGTAGAGATGTCGATAATTGTTGGGCGGAAGTAAGCCCACGATGATGGCAAGAAGGTTCGGTGGAGCGATGTCACGATAATCACAAAACGCTCAAACCACATACCAATGTTCACAAAGACCGAGATAATGAACAACGCCCAAAGATTGGTGCGGATCTTACGGCTCCAGAACAACTGAGGGATAACCACGTTGCATGTCACCATGGTCCAATAAGCCCAAGCGTAAGGACCAGTTGCGCGGCTGATGAAGATAAATCGCTCGTAGGGGTTGCCGCTGTACCACGCGATGAAGAACTCCATTGCGTAGGCGTAACCAACCATCGACCCGGTGAGGAGGATGATCTTGGCCATGTTTTCAAAGTGACGCATTGTCACGAGATGCTCGAGCTTGAACACCCAGCGGCAGAGGATCATCAGGTTGATGACCATGGCAAAGCCAGAGAAAATTGCTCCCGCAACGAAGTAGGGAGGGAAGATTGTTGCGTGCCAACCAGGCAATTGCGAGGTTGCGAAGTCGAAACTCACGATGGTGTGAACCGAAAGCACAAGTGGGGTCGAAAGTGCCGCGAGAATCAGATACGCGCGTTCGTAGTTGAGCCAGTGGCGCTGTGAGCCGCGCCAGCCCAAGGCAAAGATTCCATAGACAAACTTACGAATGCCTTTTGAGCGGTCGCGGAAAGTTGCGATGTCGGGGATGAGGCCAACGAACCAGAACAGAGTTGACACTGTGAAGTAAGTAGAAACCGCGAACACGTCCCAAAGGAGCGGACTGCGGAAATTGGGCCACATCAACATTTGGTTCGGAATAGGGAACAGCCAGTAAGCAACCCAAACACGACCCACGTGAATTCCAGGGAAAACCAGAGCACAGATAACCGCGAAAATGGTCATTGCTTCGGCGGCGCGGTTGATTGAGGTTCGCCATTTTTGCCGGAACAGGAACAAAATCGCGGAAATGAGAGTCCCTGCGTGACCGATACCAACCCAAAATACGAAGTTGGTGATGTCCCAAGCCCAACCCACGCGGTTATTCAAACCCCAAACGCCAACACCTTCCCAAAAAAGGTATGCGATTGAGGCACCGAGAACTCCGAGTCCGGAGAACGCAATAAGGAAACAGATCCACCAGGCCTTCGGAGTTTTCATTTCCATTGGCTT
Organism: bacterium; assembly: GCA_009918675.1. Taxonomy (GTDB): domain Bacteria; phylum Bdellovibrionota_B; class Oligoflexia; order Silvanigrellales; family Silvanigrellaceae; genus RFOM01. Next base: position 23,181 of record RGDM01000016.1, on the reverse strand, counting down.
GGCAACAATGTTTGTCACGGATGCAAACGTTTCTTTGCCCAAAACGAGCGGCGAACGTTTGTCTACGTGTTCTTCAAGATTCGCAAGGGTAACCGATGTTTCCATGTGCGCTCACCACGTCAGAGTTGGGTTGAAGAATCAAGTTCAGGATTCGGGTTGCGGACCTTCGCAAGGAACGTCGTGCGCGGCTGCAAAGCAAGCTCAGAGAGCACCGCATAATTGCGCGGCAAAGATTTGAGCTGGCTCACGCGGCTGTCAGGGTCATTCAGATTTCCGAAGCTTATGGCGTCGGTTGGGCAAACCTGTTGGCAGGCTGTCACAACAGCGCCGTCGCGCAAAACTTCTTCGCCGCGAATTTTCGCTTCAATGCGAGCCGCGTTCACGCGCTGAACACAATAGGAACATTTTTCGATCACACCGCGGAAGCGCACTGTGACGCGAGGGTTCTTTTGCATTGCGTACAGCGGATTCGATTCGTCGTTTTCTTTTGAGTAGTTGAAATAGTTGAAGCGACGAACTTTGTAAGGGCAGTTGTTTGCGCAGTAACGAGTTCCGATACAGCGGTTGTATGCGATATCGTTTGTTCCCTCGACACCGTGAACCGTCGCAGCCACTGGACACACCTGCTCGCAGGGAGCTGTTTCACAGTGTGCACATGCCAGGGGTTGGAAAACAGCTTGGATGGAATCGGGGTTGTCGACGTTGCCCGCGAAGTAGCGGTCAATGCGAATCCAGTGCATTTCGCGGCTCTTCAGAACACGCTTTTTGCCAACAACAGAAATGTTGTTTTCAGCCTGGCACGCAGCTGTACAAGCGTTACAGCCAGTGCAGGAGTTGAGGTCAATGGTCATGCCCCATTGATTGCCGCGGGTTTCGTTCGGGCGCTGCCACAGGAGAGTTCTGTGGTTTTTCGGATCGCCAAGATTGAATTTGTCGAAGGCTTTTTCGAGCGATGGATCTTGCTTGTATGTGGCAAGTGTGAGCTCGCGCAAAACGCCACGGTTTTTGATGGCTTCTGCACCGACCTTGGTGTCGTACTCGTAATCCGAAACTCCATGTTCTTGAGTTGTCGCGAGTTCGTATGTGCCACCGGCAAGTGAAACGTCTGCAGCAAATGCGAAGAGATCATCGCGGCCGAGCAAAGCATAGCCATCAAAACCTGCGCCAGTGGCGACACGCCCATTGAATCTGCGGCCGTAGCCGAGCGGAACAACCACTGTGTTTTCTGCGATGCCAGGCACAACAAAGGCAGCAATCTTTAAGCGGCGTTCTTTGTCTTGCTTGATTTTGATTTCAACCATGTCACCTGTCTTGATGCCTTTGTCCTTTGCCGTTTTCGGGCTCAGAAGTGCGGCGTTGTCCCAGGTTAACTTGCTCACGGAATCAGGAATTTCTTGCAGCCAAGCATTGTTCGCATAGCGGCCATCGTAAACGCTGCGGTCGAGGGCAAGGCGCAACTCCAACTGCGACGCCGTTGGTGCAGGAGAAGTGCCAAGGCCGGTTAAACGCTGTCCAAGCTTGCTGAAATCAGCATTGTTTGAAAGTGTTTCGCCCATTGGAGATTTGATGACACCGTCGTGCAACCAGCGTCGCCATGAACTTTCAAAATCAGCTCCGCTCGATTTTTTCCAATGCGCCTGAACGATTTCGTAAGCAGTCTTTTGCTGACCAAGCAATCCGGCAAGGAATTCGACGTCGCTCAGCGAGGCATACAGAGGCTCGATGACAGGTTGTGCAATGGCAGCTGTGCCATCGCTGCTGACCAAGTCGCCCCAGCATTCCAACCCATGTGCGCGAGGGAAATGCCAAGTGGAAGCCAATGCAGTTTCATCTGCGTGGTAGCCAAGGTGAATGCTTGTTTTCACCTTTTTGAGTGCATCGGCGAATTCGAGATCTGCCGGCGCAGAATAGACTGGATTCACGTCGAGCATAACGAGCGTTTGCACTTGGCCGCGATTCATTTCGCTGGTCAATTCTGCCAAAGTCCGCGCTGATGCGGGAAGTGGGCTGCTGCGCACAACAACTGAGTGACCCACATTGCCGAGTGCTGAGTTGATAGCGAATGCAACCGCGTGCACCCACGAACGTTGACTGTGGCCTACAAGAACTGCGTTCTTGCCCTTGTTAAGGATGAGGTCGGTGGCAAGTGCCTTGAGCCATTTTTGATTTGGACTCGTTGTCTGCCTCGCACGCGCCAGAATTTCAGAGGGAATCGCGAGTCCTTGCGCGGCGAGTTCAACAGCAAGCGACAGAAGAGCTTCTCCCATAGCCGAACTACGCAAGCTCATGCGGTGATCTGCAACTGCCCCGGTGTTGGTAAAGGCTGGCTCAACAACATAAAGCCGAGACATCGTCTTGGATTCGTCAACACTTCTGCGTTTGGCAGCAAACATTTTCGAATTGCGAACAACATCACCTTCAATACCGAGTGGGTCTGCATCAAACGCAGCAATCACGTTTGCAGATTCGAAACGGTGATAAAGCTCAGCGTTTTTGAAGCCAATCAATTCGAGCGCAGCGGATTCGTTCCAACGCATGGCTGGATCGTGGATGGCGATTGTTGCCTTCGGATAATCTGCTTGGAATTCGCGAACCAAAGCAAGCAACGTTGGCGACGGAACGGCTTCCATCAACAGAGCAACGCCCTGTCCTGCGCTTGCTTTGAGTTCAGCAGCCGCTGTTGCTAAAGCAGCTTTGACTGCTTTCAAGGTTCCACGGCTCGAGCTGGCGGCAACGCCTGCTTTCAACACATATTGACTACGGTCAGGATCATAAACATCAAGAACCGAAGCTTGAGCAAAAGCAGTTGAACCACCGAGGCTCATTGGGTGACTTGGGTTTCCATCCACTTTCGTTGGACGGCCTTCGTAACTTGTCACAAGCAAGCCAAAAACACTTCCTCCGAAACGACCAACAGACGCATACGATTGCGCTTTGCCTTCAATCAGATCTTCAGGGCGTTTGTTGTAAGGAAGAATTTTTTCTGCTGGTTTGCGGATACAACCTGTTGCTGATGTGAGACCAGCAAACGCGGCAGACGCACCGATAATTCCCAAAAATTGACGACGATCCACACCAGGCGTGACTTCGAGTTCTGCAGCGCCGGTTGGAAATTCATTTTTCATTCGAGCAAGCAATTCGGGAGTTTCAGCCATCTCCTCGAGGCTTCGCCAGTATTTCCTGCCGCTCTTTTCCTGATTGTTTTCAGATTGCATGTGCATTCCCCAGGTTCAAGACTTTTCAGTAATGGCAACCAGAACAGTGTTGCGGAGGATTCACTCCGCGCTGGCGGTTCGGATCCTTGAGAGGATCATAACCTTCCTTGGCAGGATCATAAGCGAGGTTTGTCACCTGATCCTTTGGAACAAGATTCGCTGTTGGATTGCGGTGGCATTCCAAACACCATCCCATGCTCAGTGGTTTGGCCTGACCAACCACTTTCATTTGATCGATTCGACCATGGCATGACACGCATCCAACACCTTGATTCACGTGAATCGAGTGATTGAAGTGGGCGTGCTCAGGGAGCATGTGAACTTTTGTCCACTCGATGGCTTTCCCTGATTGATAAGACTCTCTGACCAGCGCAAGTCGGGGGCTTTTTGCCTGCACCATGCTGTGACAGCCCATACAGGTTTGCGTTGGTGGAACAGCCGCGAATGCAGCGCGCTCTACCGTGCTGTGACAATAGCGACAATCCATCCCCATTTGCCCAGCGTGCAACTGGTGACTGAACGCCACGGGTTGCTTTGGCGTGTAGCCAACGTCGGTGAATTTAGGAGAGAAATAGTACCAAACGAAAAGAACTACACCAACGAGAGCAATGGGGGCACCAATCGCGACAAGAGTCGGAATTCGATTGGTCCACTTAGGAAAAATGGGTGTCACTCGATCACCTTCAATTATGAGAGTTTGACACGAGAACAACTGAGAACGAGGCTGACAATCAACCGGCTCTCGATCATTTCATTAATTCATACAGCCTACCCGAGCAAGTCTCGCACTAAAAGGTTCTTTTGAGAAATTTCGGTGGCGGAGTTGATCTGAATCACGACTGATTGTGAGCAGCGTCTGTTTAAATTTGACATTTTGCAGGGGTCAAAGGAGTGACTCGCCGATCACAGCTTCTGCACGCGCAAAGATCTCTTCAATGCCTTCAGGTGAGGCATAATAAAAACCGCGGATCCTTGCTTTTCCGTCGACGAGTACGAGTTTCTGGGCATGCGCGATATCCATCATTCCGCCGGTGATTGTTGGCGCTCCCATGCCAACCATGAAGCCCTTTTCGAGAAGCTCGCTCATTGCAGTGTGTGCACCTGTCACGAAGGTCCAGATGTCGGGTTGAGCAGAAAGAGTTGCTGCGTGAGCTTTCAACACAGCAGCAGAATCGAACTCAGGATCAACGGTGAAGCTGACAATGGTCAGTGGAAGTTTTTCAGCAACCACACGCTCTTGCAGTTTGCGGAGATGCTGGGTGATCATCGGGCAAAAACTTTTGCAGCGAGTGAAAATAAAACTGGCAACGTAAGTGTGGCCTGACAATTGTTTGGATCCGAACGGTTTGCCTTGTTCGCTCATCATCGAAAAACTTGGCACAGTGCCGATAACCGCAGGCGCCATCGGAACACGGCGTGTCAGTGGCGTGAGAATGGTGATGGTGATCATGCTAATCACTGCGGCCCAAAAGTAAGGGTTGCGTCGGAAGCGTTCAACTAATGTTTCAAACATGCCGCGCCTTTCGAGATTTGGTCATTGCAGTCGTGAAGCAAAGACAAAGAAAAGCTTCAATGCTGAGAATTGCAATATGCCATGCAACACTGCTTGTGCTTGCTTCACCGAGAAGAGCGCAGCGGAACAAAGTTGCGATGTGGGTCATCGGGTTGAGTGCGGCGATCCAGGCTAGGACACCGTGCTCCGCAATTGGAAACATGGATCCTGAAACAATCCAAAGTGGAAAAAGTAAAAGCCCCATGACCGCGTGGTATCCCTGCACCGAGTTAATAAGCAGAGCTGAGCCAAGATTAAGTGCTGCCAACGCTGCGCTACCAAGCACTGCGCCGGTCACAAGTGTCAGCCATTGAACGTTTGCATACGACAATCCGGCAATTGGCAGAAAAAGCAGAAGGATTGAGAGTTGCGCAAGCACCAGAGTAATAAGACCGGCGACTTTGCCGAGCGCGATTCCCACGCGCGGCGCGGGTGATGCGAGAATCGCTCGTAAAAAGCCCGACTGTGCATCTTCAATCAAGCTAATCGCACCAAACAAAGTGGTGAACAAGACACACATAACTAATGAGCCTGAGTAGAAATACTGCACGTAGGAACTGCCGCCTGCGGAAACTGCAACGACACCGTTGAGACCAAAACCAATTAAAAACCAGAACATCAGTGGCTGTGAGATAAGCCCAAGCCAACGAGAGCGTTCTTTTTTGAAGCGCAACATGTCTCTTTGCCACAAGGCTGAAGCTACATTTAATGTGCTTTGCAGGTTCATGAATTCACCTCGCTCAGTTGCTGAGAAGGCTGCGAAATTTTGTCGCCACTGTCTTGCATCCGTACAAGCTGCTGCCAAACGGCGTCAGCCAATTGAGTTCTGCGCACAAGTGTTGATTCAATGTGTGAATTCGCATGCGAATCGGTTTTGATTTGAGAGAGTGAATGAGTTGAATCATTTGTGTGAACGATGATTTTGTTGTGCGCAAGAGCGACGCCTTGCAAGCTAAACTTTTCCTCAAGATAGATGAGTAAATCGTGCGGGGTTGCGGTGGTTATCTCGAGTGCTTCTGCCGGAAGTTTTTCGACAACCTTGTTTTGCAAAATGTCGAGGTGAATTTTGCCTTTTTCGAGAAAAATAAGTCTGTCGAAGAGGTTTAATTCAGCTGCGTGATGGGATGCACAGACGAGCGTTAGATGTGGTTGAGATTTACGTGCAGCTGCAAGCACAGACCAAAATTCCCGCTGAGCGATGAGGTCGAGTCCAACCGTTGGTTCATCGAGAAACAAAAGCTTGGGCTCGCTCAGAAGAGCGCGCGCAAGATCAGCCCGGCGTTGTTGTCCGCCGGAAAGGGTTTGCACTTCGCTGTCAAGGAGTTCGTTCAATTGAAGAAGGGGCGCGAGAAGACTGATCCGCTGCGAGATAGTTTTCGTCTTCAGACCCCAGACCTTGCCAAACAAGCGGAGATTTTCAACCACAGTGAGTTTCTTATCGAGACACGGCGTTTGAAAAACCAAGGCGATTTCTTTGCTGTTGATGGTGCACTTTCTTTGTCCCGAGTTCGCTTCAAGAAGCCCCGCGAGGCAATGTAAAAGTGTTGATTTGCCCGAACCATTGCGCCCCACCAAGGCCACCGTCTCACCGCGTGCAATGGTCAATTGAGCAACGTCGAGTACACGAATTCCGCGTTTATATTCAAATTGAATGTCAGAGATTGCGAGGGTCATTTGAGGAGTCGATCAATTGTAAGACCAACGGTAAGCACGGGCAAATAAACCAAAGAAGCAAAGAACAATTGCCGTGCCCAACGGGTGTGTTTTGTTGGATTAAAGCCTCGCGCACTGAGAAAAACCATCCAGCTTCCCAGTGCAAATGCAGTTAGACCATAGAAATAACTTGCAATTCCTATTTTCATTAGAAGCAAACTGACAGGAACGAGTGCAATTGAATAGCTAAGCGCCTGCACGGTTGCAGGCCGCAGTCCGCGCTCACCTGGCCAGGTTTTTATGCCTGCATTTTTGTAATCTTCAGAGTGATTGACAGAAATTGCGATGAAATGCGGGATTTGCCAAATCAGCAAAATTCCAAACAGCACGACTCCGGGTAAGGTGATTTCGTTTGTGACTGAAGTCCAACCCAAAAGTGGCGGAATAGCGCCAGGCACAGCGCCAACAAGAAGCGCGTGCGGGGTCATTCTTTTCATTGGCGTGTAAACGAAAACATATGAGAGCAGTGCGAAGAGGCTTAACCCAGAGGTGAGCCAGTTCACCCCCAAACCCAGCACAACCACGGAAGCGATTCCCATCACGATCGCAAATGCGAGCGCTCGTTGAGCACTGATACGGCCGGTGGCGAGAGGGCGTCTGGCAGTGCGCTTCATCAATTTGTCAGATTCACGCTCCCAATACATGTTGAGTGCATTTGCGGAACCTACAGACATTGCGGTGCCGGCAAGCATCAAAAAAAGTTTGAAAATGGGCATTTGCTGAGGTGCCATAGCGGCGCCGCCCAGAGTCATCAACAAACAAAAAAGAGTGATGCGTGGTTTGGTAAGTTCGAAATAATCACGCCACACTTTGGCTGGATTTTCTGGAGTTAATTCTGACGCTGAACTCATTGTTGGTATTTCTCAACGGCTGCTGGAAGATATCCAAGCGCTCGGCAGTGAAGGTCCAGAGATTTGTAGGAGTTTCCGCAAACTTTGTTGAGAAAACGTGGAAGCTTGCGAGCTTCGCATTCATGAAAACCGTAATGGGCATCCGCCGGTCGCCCTGAGAGAGCGGAGCACTCGGAAGCGCGGTTTTGAGCGGCAAGACACTTGTCCATCATGCGTGGAACGGCGCCTTCGCACAGCGCTTTCATTCCGTCACAGCGGGGCAGCCAAGCAACCACTTCATCGACGCATTTTTCTGCGCTTGCAGTGCGCCCAATGTTGTCAAAATAGTTGTACATTTTTACAAGATGAAGCTCTGTTTGACGGTAGGTGAGTGAGGTGAGTCCGCCCATCAAGACCGATAAAATTGTCAATCCACCGAGAACCCACCAAGCTTTGTGGCGACTTGGCACACCTGTGGTGGCTGCTTCCGAATTGAGATTCGTCATTTTGAGGGTCCTTTCGACTCTACGGCCCGACGACCATAGACTTACTGGACGGCGAGCTCAAGCTGGGCATCGACCCAATATCCGCTGAACACCCCTGCCTTGTCGGCCATCAAGACTCGGGGCGATTCGCATTCAACGATTCGGCCGCTTTGCATCACGACAATCCGGTCGGAGTTCATCACGGTATGGAGCCGGTGAGCGATGGTTAGTATGGTGCAGCCGACAAACTCGCTTTGAATAGTGGATTGGATCAGCGAGTCGGTGAGGGTGTCAACATTGGCCGTCGCCTCATCCAGCAGGAGGATTTTTGAGCGACGCAATAAAGCTCGAGCGAGGCAGACTTGTTGCCGTTGACCAACGCTCAGGCTACAGCCACCTTCTTGGACTTGAGTCTGCAGGCCCTGTGGAAGTGTTTCAATAATACTATCTAAGTGAGCACGTTTAAGGGCGCTCAACACTTCGGCGTCGGAATACTGTTCAAAGGGATCAATATTTTGTCTAAATGAGCCAGAAAATAAAATAGGATCTTGTGGAATAATGGCGATTCGGCTGCGTAAGGTTTCCAGCGGCAATGTGCAGATATCGAGACCGTCGATAAAAACGCTACCCGCAGGTGGTTCGACGATTCGGAAGAGCGTTTGCATGAGAGTGCTTTTGCCGGCACCGGTGCGGCCAACAATCCCAACCCGTTCGCCAGCATTAATCTTGAGTGAAATGCGCTCGAGGACAGGTGGGAGCTCCGGCCGATAGCGGAGCGTCAGAGACTTAAATTCGATTTGACCCTGCTCGGGCCACATGGGTGAAGGTTCTTGGCCATCCCAGCGTTCACTCACTGTCTCAGAGTAATGGGTCACTCGTTCAATTGCGTTCATACTGCTTTCAAGTTCGCTCACCATGCGAACAGCCCAGTTGAGCGCTCCAGTAACAAGAAGCGCGTAGGTGAGTGATACGCCGGCAAAAGCAGACATCACATGCCCATGCAGCAGCATTGCCGAAGCTGCTGCGCAGCCAACGACCAGTGCGCCAATGAATTCGAGGCGTGTGCCGAGCCAGCGGTTGATAGAGATCATTGTGTAAAAAGCGCGCTGGTTGCCTTCAAACCGGCGAATGCTTTCGCCGACAAAGAGTTCTGAGCGCTGGAATGCACGAATGACGCTCACGCCAGCGAGAGATTCTGAAAAATGTGCATAGACCGGAGAACGTGAGATTGATTCTAGGCGTTTGACCTCGCGCGAGGTGAGGCGAAAGTTGTGCTGTATTTTGAGATAAACGAATGCAAGTGGGCCAAGGGCAATGAGCGCAAATGGGGTTGCAATTGTAATCACGGTCAGGGTTGCAGCGATTGTAAAAAGGCAGCCAAGCGCTTCCATTAATGTATTTGGAATATGCTGATCAATTGCTTCTGTGTCTTTGCCAAAGCGGTTCAAAATACGGCCACTCGGAGTACGCTCGAAGAAGCTCATAGGTGCAGAAAGGACTCCGCGAAGAAGCCTTTCATGGAGGGCTTTTGCCGCGAGAACTCCGCCGCGCGCGGTGAGACGTGTGCGAAAGAAAGTCATCAGAGCTGCGATAAAGCCAAGAATTGCAAATACAGATAGAAAGAGTGCGACCGTGTGGGTTTTGTTGGTGGTCCACCAGGCAAGCCAAGCGTCGCTTCCTGCGTTAAAAAACTCGCGCAGTACGAAGAGCGTTGCCAAAAAAACGAAGGCTTTTCCGGGCGCAAGCTCTTTGAAATAGCGAGAATACAAGGTTCGTTCGACAGCTCCAACCTGCCGTTCCTCATCAATAATCAACCGGCCCCCAGCCGGGCTCGAGAGACGCATGGGAGTGAGTGGTGGTTGGGCTGTTGTGGGGTGCGGCGCAGTTGATTTTTGCAAGCTGATATCTTGTTGTTGGTTGCTTGCGATTTGTGGATGATCTTCCTCAAATTGGTTGTTGCTAAAATCCGCTGGAGCGATTCCCAATTCACTGGCGTCACGTTCACGCAGAGCTGCAACCTCAACGCTGGTGAGTTGTCGCAGCGTGCCATTTTGCACCCAAAAGACTTTGTCTGCTTTGGCGGCATGCTCAGCATGATGGGTGACAAGGATGCGGGTTTTGTTTGCAAGAAGACCTTTAATGCAGCGTTTGAAAATATCCTTTCCAACTTTGCTGTCGACCGCACTTAAAGGACTATCGAGAAGGTAGATGTCTGCATCATCGAAAACTGCGCGCGCTAGCGAAATGCGTTGCTTTTGACCACCAGAAAGGTTCACCCCGCGTTCACCAATTTCGGTTTCATCACCAGTAGGCAATTGCGAGAGGTCATCTTCAAGCGCGCAAGCTGCAATTGCATTTCGATAGTGAAAGGAGCTTTCTTCTTTACCAAGTAGAATATTTTCCCGCACGGAGCCATTCAGAATCCACGGGAGTTGCGAAACATAAGCAATTGTACCGTTGCTTGAAATAAGCTTTGAAGAGTTCTGTAATTCGTTCATCAGGGCATGCAGGAATGTGGATTTACCGCCGCCCACCGGACCCAACAAGACTACAAATTCACCGCTGCGAATTTCTAGTTCGGGAAGGTCGAGTGCGAATTTTCCCTCGCCCCAGCTTACTTTTCCAGATTGGATGATTATTTCGCCTGGTTTAAGATCTGCGTTGGTGTTGCGAGCTGGAAATTCACTGCGCGCAAGAAACGATTCAATTCTCTGCAGAGCGATATTCGCATCGAGATAGCCTGAGAAGGTCATTGGCATCTGTGCCATGATTGGCCGGAGGATTCCAAAAAAAGCGAGTGCGCTGAAAACATCTTCCACATTCAGCGATTCACCCAAAGCCAGCCGAGCAGCAAAAGTGGCGATACCGACAAAAATTGGAGTGCTGAGAAATAGAATGTTGACCAAAGCCGACTCGCGCGCCAGGCCATGTAACTCTTTTATTTCTTGGTTGCGAAAGACGTTGATCCTGGAGAGGAAGCTTTTTTCCCAAGCGTAGAATTTGATGACTCGAATTCCGCTGAGAATTTCATTCATAAGGCTGACACGACGGTCGCTGTGTTCCATCAGCTGCCTGCGGCCAGACATTAATTTCTTTGCGCGTCGTGAAGAAAACCAAAGCATGACAAGCATAACTGCAACGCCAGCGAGTGTGGCACTGCCCATGATATGAAACAACGCGACAAGAACGACGATGGTTTGAAATGGTAAAATCCACGCCGAATGCAGCATGCTGGCAACGTTGTAAACGCGCGCTGCGTCGTTGGCCATTAGATTAACTATTTCTCCCGTGCTGGATGCTGCACGCGCGTCGGGGCTCAATCTCAATGCTTTATTATAGATTGATACAACCAGCCCTGCGCGTATTCGCATGCCTAATTTGAGTGTTGTATGGTAAACGTGATGAATGCTTAAGTTTGCAAGCAATGCACTCGCCATCAGCGCTGCGGCAAGAAACCAACCCTGCTGAGTTGGCAATTCATTGTTTTTTAATGTTTTAAGAATTTCACGAATGATGAGCGGATTGGTTGTGACGAAAATAAGATTGATGAACGCCAGGATGCTGATGCGGAGAAAAGTTTTTTTATGCAATTCCCAGAGGGTTTGCAGCACAGGTCGGCGTGTGTGAACGGGCAAAGAGTCGAGCTTGCGACCGAAGAATTCACCACATGTGGTTGAATCTTCCGCGGTGTTGAGCTGAAAAAGGTGTTCGTCTGAAATCGCCTGTTGCTTGCCAATAGCGATCAGCGGCCCAACCCAGTGAAAAAAAATTTTCTTGTACCACGGGCTGTGTTCTTCTTTTGTGAAGTGCATTTTTTGTTAGCCTTCAGCGAACGGTGTCAATGCACGCGCCCATGAAACAAGACCTTGCCATCCTTCCGGCCCAAATCTTTTACCATGCTCTAGTGCATTGCGTCGCATAGCAGAGAGCACTTCAGGTTGGTTGAAGAGCACGACAGCCTTCTCGAGGGCGTGAGCGAGTTCGTTAGAATCTCCGCTGTCATAAATGAGACTGCAGCTGCGGGGAAGGACCTCTGCCAATGCTCCGACGTTGCTGCTGAGCAGCGGTGTTCCTTGCTGAAGAAATTCAACTGCAACGCGGCAAATGACTTCGCTTCCTAGGCTGGGGATCAAGCCAAAACTCGACTGCCGCATCCACAATGCAACATCTCGCAAGCGTTCATCGATGATAAGTAAACGAAGTTTTTTGCTGGAAACTTCAACCAGCCAGCGTCTCTCTGTGAGTTTGCGGCCCATAACCGAATACGTTCGGCACGCGAGTTCGTACAAACTCTCTGCCGAGACATTTTGAGATTCACCAATAAACACAACCTGCAACCATTGATCCGCTGTGAGGTAATCGGTGAATTTCGATTCACCAAGCGCACGAATGGTTTCTGCGTGGCCCTTCACAGGATCATAGCGTCCAACAATGGTGAGAGTTGGGTGCGAGAAGTTGATCGACCAATCGCGTGAGACCACCACTTGTTGAGGTGCGGCCTCAAGTGCAACAACCGGAGTTGCAAGCTGTGCTGTGCAATAAAGATGCACTCGTTTTTGGCTATCAGGGACACGAAATCCGGTGCGCTCCTGAACAGCATTTGCAACAAACGCAACGCCGGAAACTCCACTTGTGTAAACCCAGCGGTTGAGCTTTGTGGCTCGCACGGGTGCTGCTTGCCCACGCACGCGAACGAGGCGAGTCGTGTTCCACATCTTCTTGTGGACGAGTCGGTGCAATGCACAGAGCGTATGTTCTCGTCCTTCAAAAACCCAGACGATGGAAGGTTTGTGCGAATTCATGAGTTCCCCGAGCGCATGCCAGGTCGCAAAAAAGCGCGCGAGAGAAAATGGATAAAGCGGCACAGCATTGGTTTGAATTGCACTTTGGTTGGCTTTGCGGAGCGCAATACTTCCTGCCGGAGCGCAGTAAATCACTCGGCTGGTTTGTCGGATAGAAACATACTTTGCCAATTGCAGGCTATAGTCGGTGACCGCGGAAAACCACGGGTTCGAGTTGAGTAAAATTTGGAAATCCATCAAAGGCTGCCAACTTTCTTGAAAACAAGAATCAGGTTGGTCGAGATATTGCCACGTTCTTCTTCGCTCACAAGAGCTTGTATGGGAGTTTGCGGAGAACCGTGCGAGTTGAGCCAGCCAAGGTCGTAGCTTTTGCCTTTGTGGCTGACCAGGGTGAGTCCGGCCTCAGCAGCCCAGCGGAGCGTGGCGCGCAGGCTTAAGGGGTGATCCGAAGGATGCATAAACGCATCGGCCACCCGTGCGCGCGACAACCCAACATATTTAAAACGGCCAGCAACCGAGCGTTTGGCAAAGAAGGGTAAGCCCAAGCGCCAGAGCAAGAGCCGCAGGCTTGCTAAATTAATTCTGAGTTTTGCTTTGCTTGGAAGGGTTTCTTGCAGCGAATCCGCATTCACATCGGCTTGCGGCATGAGATGGTTCCAAAGAGTTTCGAAGCGCCGTTGCAGTCCGCGTTCAAGCCGACGGCCGTTGCTTGAGTAGATCATTAAACGCAGAGTTCCGCCCGGATTAAGAGAGTCGGCCATTGTCTTAAGCAGAGTCTGGGGGCGAGGTTGGTGATGAAGTACTCCAAAGCATTGAATGTGATCAAACATTCCTTGTTCACGCAGAGCTGCTGTGGCTTCGCCATGAACAAGAGTCACGGGCTTGAGATTGTGCCAGCGGATTTTTCGATCAGCACGCAAAAGAGAGCGCTGGCTCAGGTCGATTCCAACAATCGGGTTGTGCGGGTGCAGAATGCGAAACAACAGAGGTTCATCGGTGCCGCACCCGACAAGTGCAATACGCTTGCTGTGTGAAAAAACATGGCGGGCATCGCGCAAATGCACATCTGCGAGTTCCTGTGCAGACAAAGAATGTCCACGCGTAGCCAAAAGCATCGAGTAACCTGCGTGCGTCTCGACCGAGCCCTTTGCATCAGGCTTCAAAAAAATAGGCCGATTTGGATAAGGAAACAGCTCGTAAAAGAGCTCCATCCTTTCCAAAAATGTTTGCGCAGCGTGTGCGTCAAGTTTCAATGAATTTTGGTCAATACGCATGATGAGATCCCACCTATCCCCATGCTGAGTTTGCCGCAGACGAGGCCATTTGGTGCATCAACTGTCATAGGCTTGTCTGTTGCAAGAGTTCGGCCAACCTCGCGGATACTTGGATGCACTCGACTGCTCTCAATTCCGCTGCCGAGCAACTTGTAGATAGTCCCAGATCTGTTTGTTGAGAAAAGTTGTGCCGTGAGTTCCCAGCCGCCACAGGTCGCCATGCCATGACCAAAGATTCCCTTGCGGGCTGTGATGATGGTTGAAGAAGGCAGATCTTCAATCAGCTTGAACTCCGACCAATCTCCGGGTGTTCCCGTGGCGTGCATGTCCCACGTGTGAACGTCTTTGGGGGTGATTCCTGCTTGCGAGAAAGCATCGCGGATACAAAGCTTGGGGCCTTCGAGGGATGGCGTAATGATGTGTTCGGCATCAGAGCTTAAACCAACACCGAGAAGTTCAATTCCGAAAGATTTTTGCCCGATTTTTTCCATGACATCATCAGCGGCAAGTATCCAAGTACACGCACCACCAGCAACGTGAGTGCCACGCAGGTTGCACAACGGAACTCCGACATCGCAGCCTGCTGCAAGAACTTTTGCTGCATTAAATCCGGCGACAAGTTCGGGCGGTGGCGGGAGATCAGTGGTGCCGACAATCGCGGCATCGTATTTTCCGGTGCGAATGCCTTCCAGCGCTTGGCTCAAGACAAGTCCAAATGTCGCACATGCACCAATGGCTGCGTAGGAGACTCCGTGAATACCATGAAGCATCGACACCTGTGCTGCAGGTGCGTTGGGCAGGTTCCAGAGAAGATTTGCATTCACCGCTTCCCAGGGAGGCACTGGGTTTTTCCATTTATCTTGCAGCGCTTTCTTTGCCTTGCTCTTCGCGCGAATCACATTGAGTTTGTCGGTCGCAACGTCGGCGCCAATGGTGATAGATTCCATTTCATTAAATTCACGTAAATACTCTTTCAGCCCATCCGATTTTTCGCACCAAAATGAATTCCATTTGTCCCAGGCGGCCGCTCGCTCCGGTGTATCAATTTCGAAGGTGGTTGGAGACTCAGGCGCTTGTGGATCAACTCTTTTGCCGTTGATGTGTTCGGCAAGAGCCGAGTTGCGTTCGGGATGAGCCCAGAATTTGTGCCAACTACGCTCTGCCATTTTGTATTCGTCGTGACCATTGAAATAGGCTTGTATATCGCCAAATCCACTGCCGTAACAAACGAACACGCGCGGATCGATTTTCTTCAGCGCTTCTTCCAAGCCCGGGTTACTTTCCAGGGCGTCAATGGATGTGCCAATCGCCATCCGTACGTGCGAAAAACCTTTGTCTGAAAGTTGCGAAAACTTGTTTGGTGCATGGCGCTGGGAAATCCACTCGCGGTAAACTTCGAAATCAAATTTGGGTGTGCCCACGAGAAATGCTCCTTGCAGCTCTTCAATTGGGCTAAGAGCAGGCTTGCCTTCATGGACGAGGGTCATAAATTCGCGCAGGTTGGCGGCACCCGGGGATGTGACACCAACCCCGTAGAGAGAGACTTTGCGTTTATTTTGAAGCGTTGTCGCTGAACCTAAAGTTGAGGCAGGCGAATTCACAGGAGAAACCACGACTCAGACCCTCCGAAGAGCTGCGCCGGGCAGGACACCCCCGGAAACCGCAGCACGAACCCCACACGCGCGACCTATGTCCTGAAAAATTGTGTGAAGTTCATGCCTGAATTCAGAACGACCGGCAAGCAGACAGGTCTTGACGAAAGGGCTCCGACTGGTTAAAGCCGCTGCAACCGCCGTGGTGGCTGTAGTCAAGCGGTTAAGACAATGGATTGTGATTCCATCATGCGCGGGTTCGAATCCCGTCAGCCACCCCATCCCACGCATGTTTCAAATGCGTTTCTGCATTTACGTGTCTTCGCGTTATTCAAAGCTGCAGTTGCCAATTGTTGTTCCTCGAGCATCATCGCTCACAAAGAAACTCACCCGCCGTTCTTTCAGGTCGAAGCGAATTTCTTTGAGCGTTTTGCTTGGGGCGAACTCCTCATCAAAGAAGACGTTCAAGCTCCCATCTTTGAGTTTCAGAGACATCAGGTCGTTTTTGCTTTCGCTTGCATCGATTCGGCCGAGCAAATGCTCGAATCCGCTGTCTGTCAGCGCGTTGTCTTGGCCATGCGCATAGTGGTAGCTGCCCGAAACAACGTCGCCAACAACCTGAATAAGCACCGTTTCACGAACTGTTATGTTTTGGACTTCGCTGGTTTGCGAACAACGAGCAATGCGTGGCGCAGGTTTATCTGCCACATGTGCCGAGTCGAGGCCAGAAGATGTACCTGAATTGGCTTTGTTGCAGGCGGTTACTAATGAAAAGCTTGCAAGCACGAGAGGAAGAATTCGGTTCGTCATAAAAAATCCCCCTTGAAAATCGACTCCGGTGATGAATCAGCGGAGAAGGATAAGGGTATTAAGCAGTATCTATGCCAAGCGAAGTGGCAAAATGACCTGCTTATTTCTCAAATCTTTGCCTCTCGCCTGAGACACTTTGCTGTCAAACCTTTCGATAAAGCCTTTCATTGCCTGTTGAATCTTTAGACATTCGCACAAAATCTCTGAAGTGATTCAAATTTTTTCCGATAACAGAGGGTCTTTATTGAGAACGTGGAGGGTGATGGTGATGTCCAAGGGTTCAAGGCTCGAAAACCTGTTTCGTTACACTTTGCTTGCGCTGGCTGCAGTCGCCTGCAAGGCGCAGGATCCCGCATCCGATGTTTCAAGTGCAGATTCCCGGCAGTTTAGCGAGCAATGTGGATTGGTGTTAAGCAGTGGTCAGGATTTCAAGTTGAAGATGAGCGAAACGCAAGTGCGCGCCATCGAGCCGCAGGACGGAGCCTCAACGAACATGTTGAAGGATCTTTCAGAGAGAAAAGAAACAGCCTGTATTATGGCTCGGTGGAGCGAAAAAGATCCGGTTGCAGTGCTCAGCGCAAGCGCGATTCGGGTCAAAATCAAATCGACATTGACCACCGAAGAGTGTGGAACTTTGACGATGAAATCGACTCAGGTTGTGTTGCAGGTGACTGGAAATAATTCGGAAAACAACGTCAATCGCGTGCTGGAACCACAAGATGGATCAACGCTTAATGCGCTACAGGATCTTGCCTCAAGGCTCACGCGTGTCTGTGTGAAAGGCGATTTCTCGAAATCAACAGGCGCTGTTTCTATTCATTCGATGAGTTTGGTGCGCGAGGTTAAGTAAACTTAGCCCGAAACTCGTGACGGGGCTGAAGATGTTCAATTGGCAATGTGGTGATGAGTTGATTCGGGCTCTGTGGGATCTCGATCCATCAATTACATTTTTGAATCATGGCTCCTATGGTGCGGTGCCTCGTGATGTGCAGCGAACGCAACAGGACATCATGCGTGAGATTGAGCGCAACCCGGTCGATTTTCTCTCTCGCCGTTTGCCGGAAAAACTTGCGTGTCAGCGGACTCGACTCGCGCAATGGTTGAACATGGATGCAGACGGATGTGCTTTTGTCAGCAATGCGACTGCCGGTGTTGGTTCGGTTCTAACTTCCCTGTCTTTTAAAGCAGGTGATGAAATCGTTTTTCATAGTCATGGCTACGGTTGGGTGAGACAAGCACTACAGAATCTTTCAAAAAGGAGTGGTGTTAAAATTCGCGAAGCTCAGATTCCATGGCCAACTCAGTACCGCCAAGAGAGCAAAATAGAGCAGAAGCTCTCTGAAGACATCATTCTCGAAGCTTTTGATCGTGAGCTTTCTCCACTCACAAAGCTCGTCATTTGTGATCATATGACTTCTCCCACAGCGCTGATTTTGCCAGTGAGAAAAATAGTTCAAATGGCGAGAGTCAAAGGAATTCCAATTCTCGTTGATGGTGCTCATGCACCTGGTTTAGTTGCTTTGGATCTGCAGCAGATTGACGCTGATTTTTACACGGGGAATTTGCATAAGTGGGTTTGCGCTCCGCGTGGGGCAGCCTTTCTTGCAGTTAAATCTCAATGGCGAGATTTGCTGCGTCCTGAATCACTGAGCTACTCGGGTGGAGTCACACATCATGCCTATGACCAATCCTTCGCTGGATATTTTGATTGGACAGGAACCCGTGACTATTCAGCTTGGCTGAGTATAGGTTCAGCGTTGGATTTTAATGAAAAATTGAATTGGGGCGAACTTTTTCAAAAGCGAAATGCACTTTTGAGTCAAGCGCGCGCGAGAATCGCTGAGGCATTAAAATTGGAACAATCCACGCTGCCTGAGAGTCAATTTTGTGCAGCGATGGGAACCCTTGAGTGGCCCCTGTTAGAAAATATTAAGCCCGATTCTGGCTTGGCGAGGGAATTGAGTTGCGAATTGCTGGAAAAGCATAAAGTCGAAGTGCCGGTGATTTGCATGATTGGGGAAGGGTAGTGGTGGGTAAGGGCTGGGAGGATAGGGTTGACCAGGCGGGTATGGAGCGGGGGGTTGCGGCAGCGAAAATTCTCGTTTGCAATAAAATTGTTCGTAGGTGCCAGCCAATGACAGAACTCCAGTTGGTCCATAGGGATGGCGTGAATAAGCCATGTTGAACTGAGCCACTCCATAGGGAGTGTTGAATTGTAGAAGCATGCCATCGCCGCCGCGGCTCATTGTCTGTGCAAAAAGGCTTCCCATATTTAAGCCAAGTGCATTTACATCGACAATATAGTTCGCACCTCGGGTGTTGGGAGCTGAAGCAACGTGAATGCTTTCATAGCCACCGTTGCTTGAGCGGCAGGAGTACGATTCGTAGGTTGGGCTGGGTTGCGGATAACCAGGTCCGGGTTGCGGATAACCAGGTCCGGGTTGTGGATAGCCAGGTCCGGGTTGTGGATAGCCAGGTCCGGGTTGTGGATAGCCAGGTCCTGGGTGTGGATAGCCGGGTCCTGGGTGTGGATGGCCGGGATACGGATACCCATGACCACCATGATGAGAGTCACCATCACCGTCGCTATCGCCATCTTGGCCCGGGATGGGCGACACTGGGCCCGGATTTCCTGGAAAAGGCCGCACATCGGCAATCGCATTCGTCGCAGAAAGCGTCGCCATCACTGCTACAAAGACTCGGACGAATGTGTGCATGGGAATCTCCATTCGTAAAATGGATACACTAAAATTTGTGTATCAAAAAATTAGGTACCACATAAATTGAGTAGCGGTCAAGATGGCTGCAGCCCGAAGGCTGCTTTGAACTAGGAAAAGTTATTTTGCGTCGTGGATGGGAACCACAAAAAGCAGAAGCATTGAAGGGATTGTGAGGCCAGCGGCAAGAATAAACATGTTTGTGTAACCAATAGCCTCAACGATCTGCCCGCCAAAGCCTCCGAACATCGTTGAAAACAGCGACATGATTGCTGAGCCAATGGCAAAGTGTGATGCTTTGAATTCAGCATGGCAGGTGCGCAAAAGGTAGACCGTGAGAACTGCAGTTCCCATTCCGGCAGCAAGCATTTCATACGTGTGAATAATGGCAATTTCGGCAATCCCTGCGGTTGTTGTTGGCGATGGTTTGTTCACAGCCAACCAAACGTAGGCAAGAATATTCACGTTCATAATTAGAGTGAGGGGCCAAATCGCTTTCTTGAGTCCGGTTTTCTTAATCCAAAGACCACCTAAAGTTGTTCCAATGATAGCGCCAAAGGCGCCCATGAAACCGCTGATCCAAGCGAAGTCGGCTTTTTGCACGCCAAGTTCACGCATCAAAAATGGAGTGCTCATTGAAAATAAAACTTCATCACCAACCTTATAGAAGATGATGAAAGGAATTACGATCCACACTTTTTCCTGACTGAGGTAGCTCTTGAATGCTGCGGCAAATTTTTTGAAAACCTCACCAACAGATTGCTTTGTAGAATCACGCTCTTTCTCGATTCGTGGCAATTTCCAGATATGGACGAGCGTTGCAAGCAACATGGTTGCAGCAGCGGCTGCGAAGGCAACGCTCCAGGATTGATATTTTATCAAAACATCATTGCCGCCAGCCATTTGTTTGATGGTTTCATTGGCAGCAACCCCCGCAACCAAAGCAACAAATCCGCTGCGGACAAGAATCATGGCAAGGCGATACGCAAAAACACGGTATCCTGTGAATGCCGCTTGATCAGCCTGGCTGGGTAGACCCTCCATGTAAAAGCCATCAATGGCGATGTCATTGCTCGCTGAGAGAAAGGCAAGAATCACCAGAACGAGCGACACACCTGCCAGTAAATCTTCTGGCGAGGCTGCACCTGGAATAAAAACATTAATGACCGCAATTGCGAATGTCAGCAGCGTGATCAGGGCCTGCAGTGCAATGAGCCAACTGCGTTTAGTTCCAAAAATGTCCAGAAACGGTGCCCACAGAAACTTCAAATTCCATGGAATTCCAAGGAAATTTAAATAGCCGATATAGCGTTCTTTCATGCCAATGTCGGTGAAATAAACTGAGGAAAGAAGTCGCACGATTGAATACGGCAGGCCTTCGGCAAAATAGGTTGAAAAAACCCACAGCCGAGGCTGTCCCTTGGCTGAATTTTCCTGCGCTTCACTCGGATTCTGATTGCTGATTGTGGGATCGGCAATTGTGGTGCTCATCTTCCCTCCACTCCCTGTTGAGGTCTGTCGCGACACGGTTCAAACTATCGTAACACGAACAAAGGACACTGCCATGGAACGTAGGCTCGTCTCATATGATCTCGCAGATCGTTTGGTTCATGCACACGATGCGAGTCTTTACCGTCTTGTCCCGCATGCTGTGGCGCGGCCGCGCACATGTGATGACGTGCTGAAACTGATGAAAATGGCGCAGGCGCAAAATCTTGGTCTGACCTTTCGCACGGGTGGAACAAGCTTATCTGGACAGGCTGTGACTCACGGTATTTTGGCTCTTTTGGGAGAGGGTTGGGGTGAGTTGCGGATTGAAGGCGACGGACAGCAAGTGACCTGTGGACCTGCCGTTCGTGGTGGTGTGGTCAATGCCCGATTGGCTCCCTTGGGGCGGCGGATAGGCCCGGATCCTGCTTCACTTCAAGCAGCTTGCCTGGGTGGAATTGTCGCAAATAATGCCAGTGGTATGTGCTGTGGCACCGAAGAAAATTCTTATCAAACACTGTTTGGCATGACGGTCATTTTGCCTTCCGGGACGATGCTCGATACGCGCAAAAAAGATGCCGATGAAAAACTCCGCTTGCTTGATCCCGAGATTTATTCTGGGCTCCTCAATCTGCGGACAATGCTCTTGGCAAATGAATCACTCACTCGTTTGGTGAAAGACAAATCACAAACAAAGAACACAACTGGCTACGGACTTCAGGCGCTGATTGATTACTCTTCGCCCGCGCAAATTCTTGCACACCTCATGGTCGGCTCTGAGGGAACTCTTGGCTTTATCGCTGATGTGACGCTCAATACGGTTCCCCTGCGTCCACATCGCGCAAGCGCATTGTTGTCGTTCGACACGCTCGAGTCTGCATGCGGACTCAGTGAAACTTTGCGAAATCTTGACTTCAGTGCCGTCGAACTTTTTGATTACGCAGCAGTGCAAGCCATTGTTGGGCATCCAGGAGTTCCTGGCTTTCTGCAAAGCATGAACAGAGACGGGGCCTGTTTGCTCATTCAGGCTCAGCAAGACGATGCCGACAGCTTGCGAGGCATACTTGAGCGCGCGCAAATTCTTGAGAATCAAAAAGAGATTGTTGGCCGCACCGAGTTCTTTTCTGACTCCATTCAACAGAATCAACTCTGGGACCTGCGCAAAGGTATTTTTCCAGCCGTGGGAGGGCGCAGGCCAAAAGGCACTTCGGTGATCATCGAAGATGTCGCGTTTCCACTGAAAAAACTTGCATCTGGCACGCGCGATTTGCGTGCTTTGCTGCACCGTTGCGGATACGACGATGCGGTGATCTATGGGCATGCTCGTGATGGCAATTTGCACTTTGTCTTGGCGCAAGATTTTTCACAGAAATCCGAGGTCAAACGCTACGAGACTTTTATCGATCAACTTGTTGAGCTTGTTGCAGTTGATTATTCCGGAGCGCTGAAAGCTGAGCATGGCACAGGTCGCAACATGGCGCCGTTTGTTGAACGTGAGTGGGGAACGGAAGCCTATGAGCTGATGAAAAAAATCAAAAGGCTGTTCGACCCTCAGCGAATTTTAAATCCTGGTGTACTCATTAATAGTGATCATCGGGCACATTTAAAAGATCTCAAAACAACTCCAACAGTTGATTCTATTATCGATCCCTGCATTGAATGTGGATTTTGTGAGCCTGTTTGCCCAAGTCAAGGATTCACTTTATCTCCGCGCGGGCGCATTGCATTGCAAAGAGAGCTTCATGGGCAACAGAACTTGCAGCATGTGGATTCCGAAAGTCTGAACTTTCAATTGCTCGACACCTGTGCGGCCGATGGGCTGTGCAGTCGAGCTTGTCCGGTTGGAATCAACACGGGTGATTGGGTAAAAAAGCGCCGTGCTGACTTACAGACTCACACTTCGGAAACCCTCGCAAATTGGTGCGCAAAGGAAGCCTCAATGGTTGAGAAGGCAACTCGGACTGCTGTTGCCGGAGCTTCTGCGTTGGAGACGATGGTGGGCGGCAAGGCCTTGTCTTCGATGACTCGGGCAGTACATCGATTGTTCAATACCCCTGTCTGGCACAGCGGAATGAACGGCGTCAGAGAGCAGAACCAAGCAAATGTTCAAAATGTTCATGCGCATCCTGATTTTCTTGTGTTTCGCAGCTGCATCACACGAATGTTTGGAACTTCGAACGGTGAGTTGATGATTGATACAGCGAAGCCTCGTGCAGCGCTTTCGCAGTCTGCCGATTCGCTTGAGACTTGCGCTCGGCGAGCGGGTGTTGAACTCAAAATTATCGCGCCAGCTGGAGTTTGTTGTGGTCAGCCGTGGAGCTCAAAGGGCTTTCCAGTGCAGGCACAAAGCAAGCTGAGCGAGCTTATTGAAGTGCTTTTTGAGGAATCAGAGGAAGGAAAGATTCCAGTTGTCATCGACAACAGTCCCTGTGTTTTTTCCGCTCTCAATGAAGCAAAAGAAATTTCCGCCGAATGCAAAAGAAAGCTAGCTCAACTTAGAATTTTGGATCCCGTCGAACTGGCATTAATTCTGAGCGAAAAGCTCACGCTGAAACCAATCTCAGAGCCTTCTCGTTTTTTCAGCGTCTGTTCATTGCGAAAGATGGGGCAAGCTAATGCATTCGAAAAGCTCGCTCATCTGCTCTGTCAAAGGCCAATCTTTCCATCTCAGGAGGCATGTTGTGGAATGGCTGGAGATCGCGG
>RGDM01000150.1 GCA_009918675.1 bacterium | reverse complement strand
CCAGCAATCGGGACAACGTATGGGTCGCACCGTTTTTCGTCCCAATTTGCGTATATGTTTACACGAAACGCTACACTCGCAATACCCGCAAGTCCAATAATCAGTATGATTGTTAGACTCGCAAATTGTAGTATCTGTATTTGATTCATTCCTGTTTGTTTCACGGGGTTTATTTTTCGTAACTGAACCGGTGAATAAAGTTGATGTCCGTGACACCAACAATCAAGAACCAAGAACCAAGAACCATGTCGCAAACGCTCATTCAAACGGCGCAAACAGTTCATGAACAACTCGACGAAATCCACTGTTTGTATGCTCGGTTTTTAGAACAACAACTGGCAGTCCATTATCATGAGTTTGCTGAAGATGTTTACGCGCAAGTGAAAACTGCGCTTGAACAAGAGGCTGAACGAATTGACCGAGTGCTTCAAGGATTCAGTGACACCACCACAGACACCACCACAGACACCACCACAGACAGAGACAGGGACAGGGCCACGTTATTAACACTTTTATCGGTGTTATCCAATCTTGATTCCATGATTGTTTCATTTCCTGTAGACAATCAAACTCTAATAAAGGCAATTGTCGCAAATAATGTAGCATTGGTAGAATTTTTACTTCAAGACCATCGAGGACACCCTAACCCGTCTGCTAACGACAATCAAGCACTTCGCCAAGCATGTTTTAATAACCATACAGAGATGGTTCGGCTTCTGTTAACCAAGGTTAACCTTACAACAGATAGCTATTCTCTCTTTTTCGAGACAACTTCAAGCGCAGACACTGTTCGGGTTCTTTTACAAGATGGGCGAATTAATCCGTCAGGAGACAGCAATTATACACTTCGTAGAGCGTGTAAAAACGGGTTTACAGAGATTGTTCGTTTGTTGTTAGCCGACCCACGTGTGGACCCAACCACACAAGACAATAATTACGCAGTTCGCTTCGCAATCAGTTACTGCCACACAGAGGTTGCTCAGCTCTTGTTTCAAGACCCGAGAGTCAAAAAACTTGACACTCGTATGGGATGGTGTTGACAAGAACAAGAACAAGAAACATCATGAACACATTGCTGGAACAAACGCAAGAAATCCATTATCAGCTTGATGCTCTAAATGGATTGTTTGCTGCCGTTCAAGAGAAAGTTCTTCAAGAACCGTTTCGTAAATATTCAGAATTTGCTGAAGAAATGTTCACAAAAGCGAAAGAAGCCCTTGAAAAGGAAGCCGTGCGACTTGACGGATTGCTTCAACAAGGCCTTCGTGATTCCGTCTCGGAATCAACGGAATCAACTGAACCAAACAACTATAAGCAGTATGTGGATGTGCTAACATGTCTGCTCACACCACTGAAAGAATGGTGTACTTATCGAAACTTAGTATTGGCCATTAAAAATAATTTGGTTCCATGTGTACAACTCCTTCTTCAACCTCTGGATGGACATCCTGACCCCTCCGCAGAGAACAATGTAGCAATTTTCTGGGCGTCAAGAAGTGGCAACGCAGAGATTGTTCGGTTGCTCCTTAAGGACAGACGTGTGGATCCCTCCGCACGTAACAATTCGGCAATTCTTTACGCAAGCGCAAACGGTTACATTGATATGTTTCGTTTATTGTTAGCAGACCCGCGTGTGGACCCATCTGCTGAACATAATAGCGCAATTCGCACCGCGTCGCAAAACGGCCACACAGAGATTGTCAGGCTGTTGTTGGCAGACCCACGGGTGGACCCATCCGCTTGCGACAATGCAGCAATCACTGACGCATGCCGAATCGGCCACACAGAGGTTGTTTGTTTGTTGCTACAGGACCCGCGTGTGAACCCAGCCGAATACAGAAATGTCGCAATACGGCACGCAAGCTCAAACGGACACGCTGATGTTGTATGTTTGTTGTTACAGGACCCACGTGTGGACCCAGCAGCAGAGGACAATGAAGCAATTCGGGA
>RGDM01000149.1 GCA_009918675.1 bacterium | reverse complement strand
AGGTGCTTATCGCGGCATGAGCCCTGAAAAGCGTGTCAGTCTTCTATCTCTACAAAAGATTGGCTCAGCCCTGAGAAGAACAGAATCCTACAACTCTCCCGAGTTACGCCTTGCTTTGCAAGACATTTTTGGCGCATTGACAGAGTTTTTGGATAGGGAGACGCGAAACGAAGTGTGCGGCTCCTTGATCGCAACTTTGTATGGGTTTGAGTCAGTTTGCATCATAGCCAACAAGGATGCAATTTCATGTGAGCAATGGACCTGCCAAGTCACACGGGCCATAAAAGGGCTTGAGTCAATCAACCTTTCAACGGGCAATTGCAGCTTAAAAGGTCTACCTGAGAGCCTAAAAAAGGACTTTGCTGTCCATGCACTTGTTGGAACAAACACACTCAAGCTAGTCGAAATCAACAATCACGAAGAAGAATACTATCTGTTTTGGGTAAATCCGTCCAATCAATTTGATACCATTGCAGCCCTGATTATTCACCCAAGAAGGAATGAGGCTGTGCTCGTCACATCGCGAGGCGGTTCTCCGATCGACGACCTCAAGGCACTCAATCGACTCTGCTTCGTGGGTCATTCTTTTTTCACAGAAGCTGAAAGAAATACCATGATTAAGTGCTTGGCGGAAACAACAGAGTTAGCACACGTCGTTTCTCCCCATCCTGTCCACTTTGGCCACTATGTGCAGAACAATCTATGCCATCTTTCACGCCTAGAAACACTTGGTGTAACAGATCACTTTTCAATCATTTACCGAGCCAGTCTTTACGATTTTTTCACACAAGAGCAGGAGCGTCGGTTCTTCATGGGTTCCACAGCTGAGCGCTTTCAGGAGATTGAAAGCTTTAAAGCCATACGACAGCTCACCCGAACAAGCAACCAGGCATTGATTGCGTCAAAAGGTTCAACCATGACTTCAAGACTTTCGGCGTGCCGAAATACAAACATATCTGAATCAATATTTTCTACAGACTCTGATGTCGCTGAAGAGGTGCGACTTTGTGTTGGCGTCCGAGGCGGTTCAAGAGAAGCCGTGAATCTTTGCGCTGTGATCAGCGACGTGGTAGAGAAACTCAAAGAGCACGTTAACAGGCCAATGACTCTATACATTGACGGAATGTCCGCCTCAGCGCTGAACAATCAATCCACAACAAAATTTTTGTCCTTGGACCGCGAACATCAGATTGCCAGAGACATAGCTGAACTTAGCCAAAAGCATGCTGACCTTACGGTCATCTCGCTCATTGACCGACCAATGTTTGAACAAGTACGCTCGATATCAACTTGTCATGCTGCCATCAGCCATTTTGGGTCAAGCAGCTACAAGTATGCAGCCTTGGCTGGAATTCCAGTGATTGAGCATGGGATGCGCCAATTGAGCAATAGGCTCGAAGTAGATCCAAACGCCCCAAAGTGCTATTTTCTAGGTCCAGAGTTCATTTCCGTATTAGATACGGGGCCAGACTCGCACAGGCTGAACTACAAGCTTCTCCAGGAGACTGCAGTGCCAGAGATCGTCGAGATTTTAAGAAAGATTATTAGTTCTTCGACAGTTATCTCATGAGGGTTTCTCTGACGATTGGGATAGGTCAGTAATCTCGGGAACAAAGCGCCAGACTTCATTAGGGCGATGGGTCACCTCACCCGGTCGTAATTGACCAGAAGCACCCAGGCGGGTCCACTCATCCTGGGCAAACTGGAGCAAGGAGCGGGGACGGCCGGTACCAAGATGAACGACACGAGGCTGGCCAGGCTGAGCGGCATGAATCTGAAGACACTGAAGAATCTGTTCGGCAGCCTGCTCAACCGGTTGAAAATCCCGGACTTGTCGTCCTGATGTCATGGGTAGATCTTCGCGATTCTGGGCAGCAGACACGAGGGAAGGCCAGAACCGTCCAGGCGCTTCTCCTTGGCCATAAACGTGAAAGAGTCGTGCCACCACCAGCTCAAGCTGATGCTCCACAGCGAGGGCGA
>RGDM01000148.1 GCA_009918675.1 bacterium | reverse complement strand
ATGGGCGTCTCTACAACGTCGTCATGGACTTGATTCGCACCGATCGTAACCCGACCTGGGGCATCACTCAGGATCGCCAGGCGTTGCGTGTCGGAATTGTTGACGCGCAAAATGGTTCGTTGGTTGGATCTAAATTCGTGGATCTCGTGAAGAACGACTTCCGTGCGCAGCAAGGCCAATTGCAGCTTTTGAATGCGCAGGGGCAACTAGTACCTCGAGTCAGTGATTTTGAATTGTTATTAAGCAACAATGCCTAATTCCTTTTTTGATGTTGATGGAGGTGTGTTTGGGTAGGCTCTGCCCATCTTTTCACGCGCACGCTCGACAGTGAAAAGCCAATTGATTTTTGATTTCGATTGGTTTCGTCTTTTCTCCCAAGCGGCTATTTCCTTAATCATTGCCTGCTTATTGTCGATGCGTCGATCTAAGCACTGCCCCACCATGACTCCGATTTCTATTTCAACCATATTGAGCCAGCTTGCGTGCTTGGGGGTGTAATGGAATTCAATTCTGTCGAGTATGCGACGCGCCTCGGCGGGAGGAAACGCCGCGTATAATGCACCAGGCGTATGTGTGGATAGGTTATCCAAAACCACGCGAACTTGTGTGGCCTCTGGGTAGTGAACGTCGACAAGCTCCTTCATACAAACCGCGAAGTCGATGCTCGAACGCGTGTCAGTCACCTTGGCGTGTCTCCAGGGCGCATGTGCATCGACGAACATGAAAACGTTCGCTGTGCCTTTTCGCTCGTATTCATAGTCGACTCTCGCTTTTCTGCCAGGCTTCGGCGAAACAGGCACCCGCGTTTCACCAATTAATTGTCTCGGTGTTTCATCAAAGCAGACAACCGGCATGTTCGGGTTTCGAGGCGACTCGTACAGGGAAAGCACATCCTCCATTCTGGCGACGAATTCGGCGTTTAATTCGGGAATGCACCACATCTTTTCCGACCAAGGCTTCAATTTTAGTTGCTGAAGGCGTCGTCCCACCGTCGAAGCTGATACACTCTTATGGCCGGTCAATTTCATGACTCTTTCGGCAAGCAAACTAAGTGTCCACTTGGCGCGTCCCGATGGTGCCTTTGAGCAAGCGGTTGCCACAAGTATTGCCTCATCTGCGGCGGACAACCGGCGCGAAGCTCCTGGGCGAGGAGCCTCTGAAAGCGCGGCATCCATACCTTCCTCGACAAAACGTTGCTTGGTTCGGTAGACAGTTGAAGTCCCAACTCCAACATGTCGCGCGATGTCTTCGTCTTTTTCTCGGCGATCTGCCCCAAGGAGAATCTGTGCGCGCTTGAGCTTTCGTGCAGAAACCTTCCCTCCCTTGATGAGTGACGATAATTCCGCCTGTTCCTCTTTCGAAAGCGACACTCGATAGCGTATGTTCATCACCACTTTCGATCAGAACGTGGTGGATATGTCGATCAATAAATGTGGAAGTTTCACAGAAAAACAAGGCCAGTATCTGGCCTTCATATACAACTATTCATTATTAAATAACGGGCAGGCACCTGCGGAAGCTGACTTTGAAAAGTTTTTTCGAGTTTCCGCGCCAACCGTTCACCAAATGCTGATGAAACTTATTGATCATGGGTTGATTGAAAAGACACCACGCACAGCGCGCTCAGTAAAACTACTTGTCAGTCCGGATGTATTACCCCAACTTCAACCGATCAAAATCACTGATTCGAGGTACTAGGGCACTCCCATTTGATTTGAAATTCCTTCAGAGTAGGGGCCATTTGAGTGACACAATCACTTTCACGATCAGCCGCCTGTGTCAGGGGATTTGTCGCCTTGGGATGGAAGCCGAGAGCCTCCCCTGGGGGCGTAGAAGGCGGTTATTTCAAGGACGTACACAAAAGGCTTCAAAGAACAGATGGTGAGGCGAATGCTTGGCGGGATGAGTGCTTATGCATTGGCAAATGAGGTAAGTGTTTCACAGCCGGTCTTGTTGCGATGGCGACGGCTTCTCTTTCTTTGGGGACGTCCAGCACCATGACGGCACTTGGGTGCACGAGGCGTCCTGACCTGCATGGA
>RGDM01000147.1 GCA_009918675.1 bacterium | reverse complement strand
GAGAGACCGTATGTCAACTTTTCAGACCACCACACGAACAACTGCCGGTCCAACGGGTTCTTCAATGTGTTTAGAATACACCGCATACGCAACTTCCGGTACTGGTTTTTCCCGAAGAGCATTCCATGGACGTCCATCACGAACAAACCAGACAATTGTAACCGGGTATCCCAACTGTGTATACGGTTCTTTGCTTTTCGCAGATGCGTGTGTGGCATCCACAATCACTGAATGTCCGGCAGTAAGTTCGGCTACAACTGCTTTGCGAACTCTCGCAGGAGTCGTCAGAACATCTTGCTCAACATGACGAAACTGCGGAAACTGTTTCACCATCTCACGTGCGAAACTGGATTTCCCAGAACCAGGATTGCCAACAAGGAGGAGAATCTTTTGGATTGACAGTGATGCGTCAATTACTGGAGGCGACACTGTTGCCGGCTCAACAAACTCCGCTCCAATCGCGTTTGCGAACTCAAAGTCTGACGATGCCCAACGAAAGGGTGGGTGTGGGTGGTCTGGACCAATCGCATCTCCGCACATTTTGACTTTGACTTTGACTTTGACTTTGATGTCAGTGGCATGAAGCCCTGTTTGTTCCAACAAGAGGTCAAACAGAGCAGTTCCCGGTTTACGATACAGTGTATCCTTCTCTTTCCGACTCGCAGTGGCAACCAGACACCATGGCGACCACCCGTTTGTTTCCGTGAATCAACTTTTTCGGTGCGCCAAAAACTTGACATCCTACAACCACTCACAAGACTTTTCACGACAACGACAACCAAATCAAGACATCAACATGACATCGCTCTTGTTAATTCCCAACGCAATGGTTCCTCCATCTCCGTCAGAACTGCCTCCTCCAACAGAGTTCGCAATCCAAACAAAGTATGCTCTTGACCCGTTTCAACAACACGCAGTTGCGGGCATTCACGCAGGCGACCATGTGTTTGTAACTGCGAAAACAGGGTCTGGCAAAACCTTTGTTGGCGAATATCTCATCGCACACTGTCTCCGTAAGGGTCAGCGGGTGTTTTACACAACGCCCATCAAATCTCTGAGCAATCAGAAATACCACGACCTCAAGAAACTGTTTCCTGACGCAACTGTCGGTATTATGACGGGTGATATCAAGATGTGTCCACACGCACAAATTATTGTAATGACTGCTGAAATTCTGCGCAACCTCTTGTTCAAACGGGGAACACTAACAGAATCTGTTGGTCTCACTGCCGAATTATCAATGGACCATGTGGGGGGAATCGTAATGGATGAAGCACACTACATTCAGGATCCAGACCGTGGACACGTCTGGGAAGAAACCCTCATCTTGCTTGGACCGGATCCAGACAAAGACCGTGGTCAGGTCCCACCCCAGCTCGTTCTGCTTTCAGCCACCCTTCCATCGGCGCCAACACTGGCAGGATGGCTCGCAAATCTTCATCAGAAACAAACACGATTGCTTGAAACCACGTATCGCATTGTACCGCTTGTACACGGGATGCTTCAATGGTCTGGACCTGCCCCTGGTCCTGCTTCTGCTTCAACAGACATAACCGACTTGAAGGTGGCACCACTGTTGGATTCGTACGGGTCTTGGACGGACACATACAGTCGGTATTTCCAGGCCATCAAGACGGCTGAACAAAACGTTGCGCGATTCAAACGGAATCTTCAACTCGCAAATCGTG
This sequence comes from bacterium, assembly GCA_009918675.1. GTDB lineage: Bacteria > Bdellovibrionota_B > Oligoflexia > Silvanigrellales > Silvanigrellaceae > RFOM01. The sequence goes on along the minus strand of RGDM01000147.1, from coordinate 352 downwards.
AAGGGCTGTACAAAGACACGGTTGTACTGGGGCCAGGGCCTGGGTCGGGTCCAAAGCTTGAATCACCCACTGCGAGGCTGTTGCGGGATATTGCGTGGTTGCGTGTTACCAACAATCTTCCCGCACTGTTTTTCCTGTTTAGTCGCAGAGAGTGTGAGCGCTACGCGGCACTTGTCGCCGAACGACTGTTGGATTCCAGCGACTCTGCGGCAGTGAAACACATCATTGATTTTCACCTGTCGCGATACCGTACACAACTCGAGAAATCGCCACAATACCACGCACTAACAGACCTTCTTGTGCGAGGAATTGGATTTCATCATTCGGGACTTCAACCACTTCTCAAGGAAAT
>RGDM01000146.1 GCA_009918675.1 bacterium | reverse complement strand
GGCTAAGGGATATCTACTAGGCGTTTCCAGGTGAAAGTAATCGCCCTAAGCTTTGTGGCCCAAAGGGTCCATGAATTAGCAAGACGATGAAGCCTATGATTTGGCGCTACAGCAGTGTCAAATTGGTGACCTAGGGCAAGCGCGTGAATAGCACTAGGGTCATCGACTGCGGCCGCAGGCCAGGGTAGAACAAGCAAAAGCCTATAGAGAGTAGACTTACCCGTGGGGGTTGCCCAATCAACTGGGCTCTGGATGCTATTAAACACGTAGTGGGCCATGGACGGGGAGGAAAGAATTTGGATACGAGTACCCTCAGGCTGAGTGAAGAAGATCTGGGTAGATAGGGTCGGGAGGTACACAGAAGCACTTGAATGGAGCGCTTGGCGCCTGTGCACCATGGTTGGGTGGGTGCACTCATTGATGATGTGCCAGGGATCAGCTGTAGGGTGGTCACATAAGGGGCAGGACCGTCCATGAGCTGCCTCTCTGAATTCAGAAGGTGAATGACCAGAGGAAGTGGGTTTCCACGAAGCTGGGGCAAATGGGCACCCCGATTGCACTAGGGCTTGGGCACCTAGCATGGAGAAGGTGATGAACTTCAGACACTCAGCAGTCACTTGGGTAGATGTTACGCGAGTAATGAGGTTAGCACTGGTTAAAGGGCCAAGGGTGCTTAGGGGAGTGGATTTGGAGGGGAACATGATGGAACCTAAGCTATAAGTGAATCCGAACATGAGATCATAGAAGTGTTGAGTGGGCTTAACGCCAGGCCTAGAGGATAAGGTCTTGACATTCTGCAAGCACTTCTTGAGTGCAGGGGAGTCCAGTAGGTCCATGAGGCACCAACCTCGGGCATAAACTGCAGCGAGCCGCGTAAGGTCTGAAGGGGTTGGTACTTTGCCAGGGGAATTGGTGTCGAAGTCTAGGAGGGTTTTAGGGTCATCAATACAGCCAAGAGCAAGCTCGTACTTGCGGAGTAAGGCGAGGGTAGTTGACATCCACGAGCCAGGGAAGGCACGTTGTTCCTGCTCTGAGAACAACTGCGGGAGGGGACTGGGGAACACGGGGAACTTGGTCTGGAGGTACACTTTGAACCTAGACCGAAGGATGGTGAAGAGGCTAGTGGGCAAGCCAGACATTACCGAAAGCACTACTGAGGGGGTACCGGTAGGCATGTTTGCTAGCACAGTTCGCATTGCAGTGTGGAAGAAGGGGTTTAGTCTCGCTAGGTTAGCCTGAGTAGGAACTAAGGTGGACTGGAGGTAGGAGTCAAGTATACACGTCTTGAGCAGCTGGACTTGCGTTGAGACAGGCAACCTGCGGACTGTACTATTGTAGGCCAGGAGGTGGCGCAGCTTGTCTTTCGCTGTCGTGAGTATACGGCTTAGTACCTCATTATCTGCTAGGCCTTCTGTGGCAGGGAGGCCAAGGTACTTGTACTTATTTACCCAGGGTATCACGTTACCACTAGGGGTAGTGATTGGGATGGACTGGATCTGGTTAGGCACGGGGGAGGCAGGGCCTGGAACGGGGTGGAGCATGAGTGCAGTTTTTGATGGACCAACTTGGAGTTGCATTCCGAATGCAGTAGCCCACTCACAAATAGCCGTGACTATGGCTTGGATTTTGCCAGAGTCAGCTGGGGAGAAGGAGTGCACATCATCAACGAAGGCCTTAGCTAGTGCCCCATCGCCACAATTGGCTTTGAGGTACGCGTCAAGGGAGGACATGAAAATGCAAAAGAGAATGCAGCTCAAAACGTCACCTTGTCCAACCCCTGCTTTAGTATGGATAGGGTCAGACTGGGTGCCGTTCATGCGTAAGATGACGTTCCGGTTGGTGTTCCAGTGGTGGAGGAGTAATACTAGTTTGGGGGGGACCCCAAGTCGCGTGAGGATGGTGGAGATGATTTCGGGATGAACCTTGTCATAGGCCTTCGCAAAGTCCACAAACACAGATGCAATCGGCAGCTTTCTGCTCCAAGCAGTCTTGATGCATTCCATGAAGTGGATGGGGAGGTGCTCAGTATCGAGGTACGGGATAGAGGCACCAAAAAGCTCAGTCAGGCGG
>RGDM01000145.1 GCA_009918675.1 bacterium | reverse complement strand
CTGTCAGGCGCCACCATCACCTACAAACCGAACCTGAACCAAAATGGCTCCGACGGGTTTGTTTATAAGATTTGTGATTCAAATTTACCGACTTTTGCCTGCACCGGAAATATCTATGTACCTATTGCAATCACCGCTGTTGATGATGTGCCTTTATTGATTGTCGACGGTGCTACGTCGGCAGCCACTTCAAATGGTGGTACCACCACTATTTCGCTTGGAAAATTTGTCGACCCAGATCATCCTGCTGCAACCTCGCTGGTTTATAAATTTACTCTTGGCGGCGCGCGTGTGGGAGCAGCAATTGACGGAACAATTTCTTCTCCGAAGCCAACCGACAACACGCGCAATGTCACCTACACACCACTCAACGATCTTGCTGGTAACGATGTTCTTAAATACAAGGCCTGCACCACAACAGCATCGCCCGAGCGATGTTCAGCGGAATTGACGATTGGTGTTGTCTTAAACTCGACTGTCACAGGCCCCGGTGCTTTGACCGGCGGAGATAGTTTGGTCTCAGTGGTTGAAAGTAGTTCTTCTGGGACGGTGCAAATTTCACTTCCAACCTCACACGATGCAAACTCAATACAACGAAAGTTGATTTATGTTTTATTAAAAGATCCCTCTCCTCAAGGAACAAGTATCACGAAAAGTGGTGGAGCTGCCGGGGCGATTTCGTTTATAAACCCATCAAATGCGTCATCATCGATGTCGACATTGAATCCAGAAAATACAGGCAACAAGATTGTGTATAATCTGGCAAACGATGTGCGAACAAATACAACTGATTCCGTTATATTTATGGTTTGTCAGTCGGAATCACCTTATTTATGTACGTCGACCCGGACTGTAACAATCAACATTACCGCAACCGATGACCCGGCCACCCTCACAATAAACAATACGACGCTTGACAATGGTTCGAGCAGTCGTCGGTCGGGCGCAGCAACGGTTGCGATGGCGGTTGATTTTACGATCAGTGATCCGGACACGACGGTGACCTGTAACGATGTGAGCACCTCTTCTTCCAACACATCGTTGTTCCCAACAGGAACAGTGACAGGTGGCGCAACAACGAATTGCACGGTTACTGTGACGTCTGCGGATGACTCTGGTGATTCTGTCATCACGCTCACTAAAGGAGCCGTGAGCGCCAATTTCACGGCCACTGCACTTTCTCTTGATGGCAGCGGAAAAGCCAAGCATCTTTGCGCCGGCTCATCGATCACCGTTGGTCAGGCTGGTGCAACCACCACATACCAAGGAATTGCAAGTTGCAAAGTTCTAGTTGCCTCGGGCTGGGATGCGACGCGCAGTTTGACTGCAAGCAAAGATGAATTCTACGAGAGCATAGATTCAACAAAACTTCCGGATCCACGCAGATACTGCACGGGCATTAAACTCTTCGGTTATCTGGGGATGGCATATTGTGGATCGGGTAAAGATCCTTTGGCACTTCATCGCGATACCAACACCAATCAACTCAATACAAGTACTGCTCCCTCAGCGGATTATCGGCTTTTTCCAGATCCTTCCAAAGACCACAATGGCGGTACGACACTCACCCGGCCCACAACGGAGTGCGGAAAGACACAAGCCTCGGTTGCAGCGCGGATTGCTGATTGCGCAAGTAAAAATGGCGCGAGCTCTTATTGGGACGGAGCAACTCAAGGCAATGCCGGACAAGGTCTCTGGCGGTTAGTCACACTCAATTTGGTTTCGGGTGCATCCTGCACGGGAGGAACTTGTTCTGAAGTGTGGCGCGACGAGCGCACAGGGTTGTTGTGGAGCGATCGTATTGTGAACAACGGTGCGACAAATACTTTCAATTGGTGCAAAGCCTCGGGCAATAGCAATGCAGTCAACAATCCCCCAAGCGCTGAAGCAGATCCGCAAGACATTTGTGATGATTCCGGGAATCAAGGGCAAGGTCAAGCTGCGCCAGATGAAAACCCAACCAGCCTCTGTGCAGATCACACTGCATTTTTGTCAAAAGATGCGCGTGAAGCTCTTTCACGCGGGAATTTGGATCTGGGATCAACACCCAAGATTCGTTGGTGGTTGCCAACGCGCAGCGACTAT
>RGDM01000144.1 GCA_009918675.1 bacterium | reverse complement strand
CTTTGGAAAGGCCTCGGAAGTCGACAATTCCCTTGATCCACTCAGGGCGAAATTTCTATCCGTACTTGCTTTCGAGAACGACAATTTCTCCCCGCTTCGACATCACGGGTTTTTTGGTTTGGATGACAAAATCAAGGTCGAAGCTCTGTGTGATGGAATAGTGATAAATATCGAAATATTTATAGGTTTGGTTGAGGTAAGCCGGCAGCTGCCCGAGCACAAGAGTCTCGAACATGAATCCAAGATATTCAGACTCCAATTCCTGATGACCGATTCTTCAAGCAGCTCTTGTCTTAAATATGTCGACAGCTAACTTGCCAGAATGGGCACAGCCTTTTGATAGTCTTTTGCGATTCCGGGAAAAGAACCGAACTCGAGACACTTTTCGATTTTGAAAGCCGAACTGAGCTCCGGAAAGGTGAGGGGGTAAAATTTTAGATCCAGCAGTCGCGCAGCCGTGAGGGTAGCCTAGACTCTGGAGTCTTGTTGGTTTACTTCAAACAGAACCATAAAGGTCATGTAGAAAATCTTTCCAATGAACGCATTCCACACCGTTTAATATCTTCGCAGTGGGATCATTGCTGATACATTTTTTGACAACATTTTTAAAATGTGATCCCGAGGAATTCAGAGCCTCAATATGACGTTCCTCAACAAATTCAGTGGATTTTATTTCAATCAAAATGATCTTTTTTCCTGGTCGAGAAATGACAAGATCAATCTCTTTTCCACCGTGAGGCAGATAGTAAAACAATTGAGTGTTGCGACTTGAATAGCGTGCCCAGCGAATCACTTCCAGTACGATCCATTGTTCAAAGAGATCGCCATAAAGGCTGGTGCTGGGGGTGAGCCTCGATTCTAATTGTCTTGCCAACGCTCTGCAGACTCCCAAGTCAAAAAAATAGAATTTTGGGTGACGCATGACTCTTTCACGAACGCTTGGAATCCATGGCTCTAAAATGAAACCTAAGTGTGTATCTTCGAGAATTTGAAAGTAGTTCTGCACAGTCTTGCTATCAACTCCGCAGGCTTTTGCAATGTTGGAGTGATTTATGATTTTTGAGTTTGCCTGCGCCGCAACTTCAAGAAATTTGCGAAATGGATCGATCTTTCTGATGATCTGCTCGGCAGCAATCTCCTCACGCAAAAAGAGGTGCGCATAACTTTCGAGATACTCCTGTTTCTCCTCTTTGTTCTCGAATGAGTAGATTTGTGGAAGAGTTCCGAAATGAAGTGCGTCGGATAGATTGAAGTGCTCAACTCCAATTTCAGCAAAAGTCAGTGGAAACATTTCGCGAAAAAATGCTCGACCGGCGAGAAGATTGCTACCATCTTTCTTGAGTTTTCTTGCGTTTGAGCCCGTCAGAATGAATTTAATTTTCTCTTTCTCGATGAGATGGTGAACCACATCAAGAATTTTGGGAACTTTTTGTACTTCGTCGATGATGACCCACTCTGGTTTTCCGCTCTCGACCATACCGATCAGGTCATCTGGGCGAAGGGCGAGCTGCTGTTGAACCCGTGGGAGGAGTAAATCGATGAAGAGGATTTTTTCACTGGTGAAAAGCGAGCGAACCCACGTCGTTTTCCCGGTTCCGCGCGCCCCAAAGAGGAAGAAGCTATTTGATTTTGGTGGTTTACAAATTCGCTGGAACATACTCCAATTCCTCATTGATATTTTGGAGTATAGTCTTGGAGGTCGTGAATTGGCAAGTAATTGAATAACAAATGACGACGAAATGCGACGTTATGGCCGTTCGAGAGTTCGCAAAACAGACTTGGGTTCCTGAGGGGGGCGGAGAGAGGGGGATTGGTTGGTGATTTGTTATTCTCTCGAAATGGTTAAGCAATTTAATTAAATTTCGAACTTAAAATTTCGACGACATCCACCAGTACCTTTCGACATCCTTGGCTGTGTGCCCTCGCTGGCCGCACGTGGCCGCAAATTCCTGCGGGCATTGGCGGAGTGGGATTGTCTTGGGCAGAATTGGAGGGGCAACTCCAATTCTCAGCTCGTTTGTTTGAGTAAAGCGTCTAACCAGACATTGACCTCAGAGAAAAGACCTTCAAGATCAGCAGGCAAATCGACG
>RGDM01000143.1 GCA_009918675.1 bacterium | reverse complement strand
ATGTGGCCGAGGCCATGCAATACCGGCGGGCGCTTAAAACCGTTTGATAGAGCAAGACCCTGGCGCTTTGCACAGACAATAGCGCCCTGCACAGCGCCTTGCCGGCATTTTCCGACGCTTACTTCCTCACACGCCTTGTCCTATCTCCGCATCCTGCAGGAAGTTTTTGGTTACGACGCGTTTCGCGGCCCCCAAGAAGCCATCATCGAGGAAAAAGAATCAATCTGTTACTGTCGAGTCTCTTCCCACGGCCAAAAAGAAGACCTCGAAAGGCAAGTCTCGTACATGCAAGAGCGCTTCCCCGGATACCGGATCATCCGAGACATTGGTTCCGGCATCAACTTCAAACGCCGAGGTCTCCGAACCATTTTGGAGCTTGCCTGCAAAGGCTATGTCTCAGAAGTTGTGGTTGCCTACCGAGACCGACTTTGCCGGTTTGCCTTTGAACTCGTCGAGTGGCTCCTTTCACTCCATGGAGTCAAACTCGTGGTTCTCAATGAAGACCTGGAAGGCAGCGAATCCGGAGAGCTTGCCGAAGACCTGCTCTCTATCGTCCACGTTTTCAATTGCCGTATCCAAGGACGACGAAAATATCAAGGACGAAAAGACGCGAAAGGGCAAGGCAAAGACAAGCACCAAGAAGGTGGCCAATAGTGGTCGGCGCATTCGGCTTAGGCCAAACGCAGAGGTTTCCAAGGTCCTCAAGCAATGGTTTGGATGTGTCCGGAAAACGTACAATTGGGCGCTCGGGTGCATGAAGGACAAGCCCAGTGAATACAAGTGGAACATGTACTGGCTGCGCAAGCGCTTTGTAAACAAGTGTAACATTCCTAAGAAGTACTCCTACCTTCTCGATACGCCCAAGCATGTCCGCGACAGCGCCTTGGAGGACCTTGTGGGTGGCTTCAAAGCAAACATGGAAAAGAAGAAGACCAACCCTGATCACCAGTTTGAAATGCATTACCGGAGCAAGAAGGATTGCCAGTCCATAACCATTCCCTCGACTGCCATCAAGCTCCTCATCAATGAGAACAGCCCTCTCGATCCCGAGATCAAGATGTTCCCAACCTTCTTAAAAAACGTCATCAAGTTCCACGTTCGCAAAAGGGATGGCACTGTCCCTCTAGTTCAGTACGACTGCAAGTTGACCATTGATCAACTTGGGCGCTTCTATCTGTGCATCCCTCAACATGTTCCTGTCTGTGATAACCAAGCAGACACAAAGAGACATGATTGGGTTGCACTAGACCCAGGCGTCCGAACATTCATGACCGGTTACAGCCCCACACCAGGAGTCTGCTTCCAGTTGGCCCCCAAAGACATCAATAAGATCTATCGCCTATGCAAGCATCTCGATGTGATGAGTTCAAAGAGTTCAAAGAGCAACAACAAGTGCAAGCGTTCAAGGTACAAGATGAAGAAGGTGCTCGTACGACTGCGCAATCGCATTCAGCATCTCGTCGATGAAGTGCATTGGAAGTGCATCAACTTCCTAGTCAAGAACTTCAGGAACATCATCATCCCGCCCTTCAACACGAGCCAGATGGTCAAGAGAGGTCATCGACGCATCGGATCAAAGGTTGCTAGACAGATGCTCTGTTGGCGTCATTATACCTTCCGTAGACGCCTCATCGACAAGGTGAAGTTGTTGCAAGACACACGTGTCCACGTTCGTGGAGAGGAATACACTACCAAGTCGTGTACGAACTGTTTGCAGCTCCATCACAAGATAGGAGGGAACAAGCGGTTCAACTGTCCTCATTGCCTCATCTGCGTTGATAGGGATGTCACTGGTAGCCGTAACATATTCATGAAAAACATAAGCGCCATCGAGCAATCGATGGCATTGCCTCGCTAAAGCCTGCTTTAAAGTGTGAACTTTAAAGTTGTTATAGTCTATCTATTGATCAAGATACATGCACTCTGATAATGAAACTTTTGACTAGTCATTCGTGAATTTTGATGGTGTTGTGCAGATTGAAATGATATAGCGTGATTTCTAGTTTTTCTAGAAATACATAGATTTAATTTAGCGGAACGGGAAAGCCACTTTCGATGTACTTGATCCGGTTCGTGGTTGAGAAGTCTGCGTCTCCCGC
>RGDM01000142.1 GCA_009918675.1 bacterium | reverse complement strand
TTGCGACGGATGGATTCGACAGAAAGTCAAAAAATTTCTGAGACTTAAATCTCCTGAAAATATTCGTTTTATTTAGCCGAGAACCTGCCGATGAACTACAAAGGTGGGGGATTAGCGATGGCTCGATTTCCTTTTCAAATTATGGCAGTCACGCTCGCGTTTGTATCGGTGTGTGCTCCAGGCAAAGGGCCGGCAGGCGGAATGGGCTGCTCGAAAACGTCGAGCGTACTGAAGACGCCAAAGATTGTCGCAACAAATTCAGAGACGATGTTTGACCCGAATGCTGTTGTGAATCCGGATGATCAACGAAGATTATTTTATAAGCACTTTGGTCAATTCAAGGCCAAAAGTACGGGTGGTTATCTTTACATTCAATCGCGACCTGCGAATGATCCAATGGGCCAGGTTCCCGAATTCGATTCCTGGCACCGCTGCAGTGTATTTGTCGAGTTTCCCAAACGCACGGGCGAAATTAGAGCGCCGTCAGTGAGTGGTTCACCTTGGTACGGAAAGTCGACTGCTGAGGTTGAGGCAGATCGTTTTCCTGGTCGAAGTGATGCGCTCAAAGTGCGCCTCTACACAGCGGCCCACTGCTTGGATTATTCGCTAGATGATAGGCTCGTATTATCTCTGTTCACGGTTGCCGGACAAGAGCTTCCTGAATTTGATAAAGCGTATGTGAATCTAGAAGTGAAGGTTCCCGAACTTGAGGCTGTTAAGACTCTGCGCACCGCGCTTAAGGAAAGGGTTGGCACAGCAGCAATAACGAGCACAGAGGCTGCTGAAATTTTAAAAGCGTTTCAGCCCGGTGTGCGCGATATGAACAAGGTTTTTGATGTGCCAGTGGGCAGCATAGTGTCGAGTCCATCACCAAAGCAGAATTGCATGATTCCCCCGAAAGCAAGCGATGGCGACACTGCCAAGCAATACACGTGTGCAACTTATCACGATATGGCTGTCTTAGATGTTGAATTGGCAAACTTGTCCGCCGCGAAAGACTCGCTGCTGCGAGATGTGCGGGAAAAGACCATTAACAACCTTAGAAATCAGGAAGATCAAAATCCAGATATTGCAGGCCAGACAGGCGCAGTAGCGCGAAGTCCGTGGAAGGAATATGCCGAGAACGAGGGCTTCCGTATGTTTATCGGCGATGTACTTCATCATGAGCAAACTGAGTTTGCTCCAACGACATATACGATGACAACGGATTTGAGTGGTTATCCAAAGTACTACAAAATAAAATTCTCTTGCCAAGGCGTTGCTGCGCCTGAATGTGATGAACCTTTTATCGATAGCCTGCAGAATCTTCACTATATGCGCTACATGACTCGCGAGCGCCTGCGCAGCTTTTCGCGGTATAATATGATACTCTAGGGCTGACAAACTGCGGGTCTTCGGCAGCGGGCAAATGCAGCGTGAAAGATGCTCTGCAAACTGCGTTGAGTGCAGTAGCTCCAAATCTAACTCTTACAGGTTCATCTTTGAGCCAGGCAAACTATACCAGCAGCAACGCGCCGCTCACAACCGCGCGAAAAAAAGTGGATGGTGCGATCTCGGTCTGGCAAGATTTTTTTACTGCAAACACCTCCTCAACGAACAAGGATGGAAATCTTGGCACTGGCTATAATTTTTCTACTTCCGCTTCTTTTTTCAAAGAACAACTCAACCCAATCAATTTTCTCGATCTCCATTCAAACTTTGTGATCCAAGATCGTGCCGATCCAAATTTGCCACTCCCAGCTGACATGTTGGCGCGTAGAGCATTTTTGAATTTGCCGATCAACAACATCATCGGTGCTGACGATTTCGCAGCTTTTGCAAGTTTGTCAGAGAGTCAGCGTCCAATTTATATCGATACTTGGAGTTCTACGGATCTTGGTGCCGAAGGACGCTTTCTGCGCTTTTGGACAACCAAACAGCAACTCAATTCATACCTGGATAACTTTACCTTGGATAATCATTTTGGCGGTGTCGATTTCAAACCGACCGATCCAAATTCGTATGTCGTCGTCATCGACCAAGATCCAATCACCCATATTGCCCCTATCCCAACCCAAGCCACCCTTCAAAAAGGCGACAGCGGCTCAATCTTCACTCTCG
>RGDM01000141.1 GCA_009918675.1 bacterium | reverse complement strand
TCGGAAAATAGACATCTTCTAGCAGGAAAAGACCAACAACCCGAGGCAGCCGCCCATACGCATCTCCTTCCAGCAAGGAGCTTGAATACAACTTGGATGAATAAAACAGCCACCGACTCAATACAAAAAGCCCAGGCACCACAGAGGAACTATTCGTTCACCCGGTGCCTCGACGTCGTCTCGAATGACGTAGTCGGATTTTTTGGGTTTCTTCGTCGATCCACCAATTTCTATGATCGCTTTGCCAACCTCAAAGTCTCCAAGTGTCTCATCTTTGCATGCATAGACCTGATGACCCGCTGCTTTGAGCATCGTCACGACGTATGCCTCTCGCGCTGTTCCCGTGTTGCCGCCCAAGCATGCATAAAGAGATGGATCCGCAAGCAGGAGTTTTGCTCCTTTGCCGACCTTTCCGGCTCCTCGATATCCAACAATATGAATGACTCCGATGTGCTCAAGAGTGTTCAGAAGTGAATAAACCTTCTCTTTTCCCACGGCCCAGTCACGACATAATGAATCTATGTTGACAGTTGGTATCGGCGACGTAGCCAAGTGCCCAATGACTGCATTCATCAACCCGATATGAGATTCCTGAATTTGCGGAACGAAATAGGGTACGTCGTGAAACAGTGATTTCTCGAGAGTGGCCAGAAGCTTTGCCTGATAGGAATGCTCGAGGAAAAATGGTCTCATCCCCGCTCTGCGATGCTCACGGAATTCTGCAATCACGTTGACCGCGTTTAAAATGAGACGTGATTCTTCCCTTGGCATTTGCCAAAGTTTCATTGGCTTGAAATCCAATTGGCATTTGAGGTTCAAATATTCCCGAAAAGAGAGAAGCGGAATTTCGAGTTTCGGAAATCGACGTGAAAGATCTGCATGGCCGGTGCGCAGAATAAGGCTGCTGGAGTCGCTTGCCCAAATAAAACGCCTTGGGTTTGAATCATAGATCGACTTCAGTTGCAGCGCCCAGTCTCGTGCATGGTGAACCTCATCAATGATGAGCCCATCAAAGCCTTGGTTAAAAGCCGCATGAGCAATTTCTGTTATTGAATGCGCGCTGACAAGTGGGTTGTCTGCAGAAAAATACAGGCTGCGTTGAGGAGCTGAGGATAACAGCAAGGTGGTTTTGCCGACTCCCCGCGCTCCTGAGACCAGGATTCCTCTCGTCGACGCGGATATCCTGTGAGCGAGCGACCAGGGCCGAATAGGCTCAGGTAAAGCTGTTGATAGATTATTTTGTATAATTTCAAGCGCTTCTATCACGCTGTTCATCTTTGGCGTGCTCCTCAGTCAGGAGTTAATATGGCAATCGTACTCCCGTAAGGCGGTATAATCAACAAATCGTTCTATACTAGAACGTTTTCATGACTGAATCGTTCTGTTTTAGAATATAAAGTTATACCAGGGACTTAGAATTAAGTTCGGAGTTTTGGATCTTCATTCCTTTCGGAAGATCTGAGTTTTCCGAGTTCTGCAAAGTGTAATGATGGCAGCTCACTGTTCTGCACCGCAGCCTCAACGAATTTCTTTTCGGGCTTCAAGATCCGGTTGATTAAATCCAGCAGCGCCCCGCTTTATTTTTCGAGCGCTCGACCCTGTGAGTATGAAGCGTTGTTGCCGAGTGGAAATGAGTCGATGCACTTCATCTAAAAGTTAGGGAATCTTCTGTATCTCGTCGATGATCGTAAGACTGGCGGCAGACGTCTCCTCAAAAAGAAGATGAGGATTGCGCAATAGGCTGCCATAGACGCGCGCGTCGAGAAGATCATAGTATGCGGCTTGGGGAAAAAACCTGCCGCAGAAGAGTAGATTTGCCGGTTGAGCGTGGACCCAGGAGAAAGACACTCCTTCGCTCGGAAGCCTTGTAAATTTCCAGAATTCTTTTCTAATTCAATTTTAGAATCTCCGTTTCCAATTTTGATGATATTTGGAAATAGAGATTCTTGTGACTCAATTTATTTCAGTTACAGATGCCTTTTGCCCATGCCAGCGCGCAAGCCGCCATTTTTTCAGCCTCGCTTGTGTCGTCGAGTGTTGCCGGAGAAGGACCTTCTTCGTATCTGCGCTGGGTGCTGTAGATACCCAACTCGGGGAGCTCATGCGCATATGGCAATTCGATTAACCCT
>RGDM01000015.1 GCA_009918675.1 bacterium | reverse complement strand
CGGCGTTGCTCTTGCGGGTCTGTGAGATGGGTTTTTACTGTTGCAGCAAGAGCCAGTGCATTGTCGAACGAGAGGAGTCCTTCAATGATAATGAGAGTGCCAATATCCAACAGGTGTTTGAAGGTGATTGGCCCCCAGGGCGCTGTCAACACAATTGAATTGAGATTGAGATCAGTAAAAAAACTCATGTTGTTTCAAAAGCCTTTTTCATAAGTGCAAAAACACTGAAAACCTCTTTACGGATTTCGCTGAGCGGTGCAAGTGCAAGCATTGTTTGTCTGTGCGCCGCAGGGTTGCGGAGGTCCTGCAGAACGACAAGTTTGTGTGCGAGGGTTGGGAAGGCAAGTGGGTCTTTTTTAGCAAGCGCAGCTCCCCAGAGCCGTTCATGTCCAGAAAAGAGCAGCAACATGACGGCCCAGGCTTTGAGTCCGTCAATCACCTGTGTGCGCTCGCGAAGGATACGTCCACTCAAGATACTGCGTGAAACCATCATCATTTTGCTGGCTGGAAATGTGTTTAAATCAAAGACATGTTCGGAACGCAGATGGCGCATGAGCAGATTAATGTTCGGCGATTCTTGGTCGAGCTCGGCTTGGTGAAGAATATTTTGAAAAACATGCAACTGCTGTTCCATTTTCGGGAAGAGAATTCGAGCGCCAAATTCCTTTTCAAGAGCGAGGTCAATCGCTTTGCAATACTGAACAACGGATGCCGATTTATCAACGGTTCCTTCGAAAAGTTCGGGCTGATTGAGTGGCAGTTCGGCACTGCGCAGCGAGGCTTTGATGGGGTCAGCGAGCTTTGCGTAGTCGGTAATTTTACTCTCGAGTTGTTTATCGATATCGCGGATTGCATCTGCTCCAGGCAGGGCAGGCAAAGTCTCGCTGCTGCCCAACCGCAGCCGCGCAGCGAGTTCTGAAATGTCATCTTTCAGCGCAGCATTTCCAGTGTGGTTGATGGCATCTTCGAGTTGCTTTGCGAGTTCTGATTCGCCTTGGCTCGGCGCCCTCAAGCTGCGCAGAACTTTGTCTGTGATGTGAGAATCCGCGAGGTGTCTAACAAAGAAGGTCACAACGCTCTGGCGTGCGGAGGGATGATCTATTGCTAACAAAGTATCGAGAGCTCGCCCCGAAATGACTTTCGATCCAGACGCAAGACACTCTTGCAAAACGGCAACGAATTTTTCATGTTTATAAGATCTCGCTGCGACGATTGCTGAAACTGTAATGCGAGAAGCACCCCTGTCAGGAGCACAAAGTTTAATCACAGCATCCATACAGCTTTGCCGTGGATGTTGGCTGAGGTAATTGAGCGCTGCCAGTCTGTTTTCAAATCTTTCACTGTCAAGATTCGAGTGAAGAAGATCGTCGCTCGGCAGATCCTTTTCATGGTTTTTCAAGCGCGCACAAGCGCGCATAAAAAGCGCCACTGTTTCAGGCCGCGCCGCAACATGCGGCTGAAGGGATCTTAGGAGAGCGGAATTCTGATGTTGCTCCTCACGCTCGAGCATGAGCAGCGCGCTTGAGTGCAAATTCGGAGATTGAATCACCCGTTGAATGAGTTCATCGTTCCACTTCAAATCGCTCAGGGCCAATTCGCCGAGCGCACGCAACCAGCGGCCCAGAACCTGTGGGTTGGTCTCTTTGTGAATCATTTCGCTCAGCGTCTGCAAGAGTTTCTTTGGCCATGAATTCTCTTTGCGCAGAGCTAATGCAGCACTGACAAACGCGTTGATGAGTTCGATGCGATTGCGTTCATTCACCTCTGAATAAGGGATCGAGGCAAAGATCTGCATCACTAGCGCAATCGGATCTGATTCAATGCAGATGAGAGCGCGCAGCCAGGCAGCAACCACATCGGCAATCTCTGCAGAGCTCCAGTTCTTTTCAATGTGCTGTGCGTAGATTTTCTCACAAAGCTTGGAAGCAAATTCGCCTCTTTGCATCGCCGTATTGGCGAGGAGGCTGACAAGCTGTGATGGCCCGAGGTTCTCTGTCTTTATGCAGCGCTGGTATATTTTTTCTGGTTGCAAAAGTGCAGAGAGTGTGAGGCACAAGCGGTCAAAGTGTTTTTCCTCAGAGGCAAACATTGTAATTGCCTCCTCGAGATCGGTTTGCGGAAATGAATTCAGCTCAAGTGGAAGTGCTCGATGGATTTTGTCGGAGAAAAAAATCTTTCCCAGATAGTCTTCGAGCGTCCATTGTTCGCGAAATGAAATCTGCGTCTGACTCTGCTCAAAAAAGCGTTGGTGCAGCATTTCGCTTTCGAAGCTTGCAGCAAATTCAGACAGCTCTTCAGGGTTGCGGGACAATCGTCCCACCGCGGAAAGAAGCGTGAGAGTTGTTGTGTCGGGTTGATGTCCTAAACTCTGCAGGCGAGTGCGAAGCCAAGAGAGAAATTGCGGAAGCACCGAAGTGTCTTTCATTTCAGCCAAAGCAACAACACAATTGCGCATCAGTTGAGGATGTTCATCACACTCTTTACTGATCAGAAGCTCGCGGAGCAGTGGAGCCGCGCGCAGATCAGGAGTGCGTGCCAGTGCGCTGACGATCCATGGCTTGAGGAAGAGGGGTGCACTATTTAAGCGCCGTAAAAGGTGAGTTGCAGCGAGCGGATCGCGGGAATCACCAAGTGCAAGGATCGATTCCTGACAAAGGCCAATATCGTCCGTATCATTCGCCGCGTTGAACAAAAAATCTATCGCGCGTTGGCTGCCATTGCGGCCAAGGGCTCGGATGATTGCGATGCGCGTGTCACGCCAATGGCAGTCGCGGTAAGCGTCTATAAGTGCACGGCCGGAGTCGTTGCTTTTTGCGTGTGCGAGCGATTCGAGTGCTGTGCGAGATTCTGTTTCGCTGCTGGAATGAATGAGCGAAGCAAGTTGGGCGAGATGTTCAGGGGATGATGATCTCGAGGTGGTCGGGCTGTTGTTCAACATGGTGCTTCGAACTCCGGGCGCGCACAATTGCACCGGGAGACTATAAAGCAAGACGCAGCGATGAAACACCGCTGCGTCCTCTCGGGATTCCAACACCTCAGGCAAAAAGCAGGTGGTGGGATTTAGTCGGCTGTGGCAGATGCACCTGTGCGCTTGCTTGCGGGTGCAGTGCTGGCTTTGTTGTTTGCGGCTGAGGCCTGCGCAGGAATAGCCTTGGTTGCAGGAGGCAGCGCCTCAGCTCCCTTCTTTTCAGGAACTTTGCTTTCTGTTCCCGAGGTTTTGTTGAGCAATTTCTTGCGCACTTCTGTTTCAATCTTGGCCATCGTTTCAGGATGCTCGCGCAGGTAGTTCTTCGCGTTTTCGCGCCCCTGTCCCAAACGTTCTTGGCCATAAGTGAACCATGTGCCCGACTTTTGCACGATTTCGTGTTCTGCGGAGAGATCGAGGACATCACCTTCACGGCTGATGCCTGCACCGAACATCACATCGAACTCTGCTTCCCGGAAAGGTGCAGCGATTTTGTTCTTGACGATCTTGACGCGTGTTCGGTTGCCAACAACATCTTCGCCATTTTTGATGGCTGACGTACGGCGCACTTCCATCCGCAGCGAGGAATAGAATTTGAGTGCCTGACCACCGGTGGTGGTTTCAGGGTTGCCGAACATCACACCAATCTTCATACGGATCTGGTTGATGAAGATGACAATGGTGTTGCTCTTGGAAATTGAGCCTGTCAGCTTACGCAGTGCTTGGCTCATCAGACGTGCATGGAGACCCATGTGGCTGTCACCCATTTCGCCTTCGATTTCAGCTTTTGGAACCAACGCTGCAACGGAGTCAATAACAATCAGATCGACAGCACTGCTGCGCACGAGCATGTCGACAATCTCAAGCGCTTGTTCACCGTAGTCGGGTTGTGAAACCAGCATATCGGCCGTGTTGACACCGATGCGGCGTGCATAGCTGACATCGAGTGCATGCTCCGCATCAATAAATGCAGCAACGCCGCCTGCTTTTTGGCATTCAGAAATACAGTGAAGCGCCAGGGTTGTTTTACCGCTCGATTCAGTTCCATAGATTTCAACAATACGTCCACGTGGCAGACCACCCGCTCCTAATGCAACATCCAAGCTCAGCGAGCCTGTGGGGAGAGTGACAATTTCACCGTTCTCCACGGAATCACCCGACATGCGCATGATGCTGCCTTTGCCGAATTGTTTCTCGATGGCAGAGAACGCGGCTTCGATGGCTTTGAACTTGTTGGACTGTGCGGTGGAGAGATCACTCATTGCGTGTTTCCTTATGTTGAAAGGCGGTCAAGCGGCCTGTAACCACTGAATACCGCAGCACTGAGGAACGGGGAACCATACATTTGTCGTGTATGGTAACTTTGTACCCGCCTTGCGAAATTTCGGCAAGGGGGCGAGGCAAAAAGTTGCAATGCGCAGTGTTTAATAGGTTTTTGCTCTGTTGGGCGGGTTGTAATGAAAGCACCCAGCTGACTAAAAATCAGTCGGCTGGGACGGGGTGCCCACGACAGTTGAATGCAAAGACTCACCTCAACAGCGGCGTCAGTGGGGCTTATCCACAGATCGTCTTCACCAAGTTTACAAGTGTTCTCGTTCCAAAGGATGTCGCACCACGTCCACGCAAATAACTTGATCCCCGGCCCGCCCAGGCCATGCTGGCGATATCCAAGTGCACCCAGAGTGAATTCGCAGGAACAAATTCTTTCAAGAAGGCTGCAGCATACATGGTTGCTGCGTTGCTGCTCCATTTGTTGTGCATGTTCGTGTAGTCGGCCACATCACTCTTCATATCTTCAATCGCATCCTCGAGAATCTCCAGGTAAAGAAATTTCTCGCCCGCTTCGCGCGCCGCTGCTTTCAAAAGGGGAACGGAGGATTCCTGATTCGTGCAAAGAATTCCTGCCATGTTGCCCGCGATGTGGGCGGTTCCACCGGTCAGAGTGGCAATATCAATGATTAAGTCTGGCTTGAAGGAAGCTGCGAAACTCAATGCGTCTGCCAAAATCAGTCGACCTTCAGCATCCGTGTTGTAGACTTCAACTGTTTTCCCGTTGTGTGCTGAGTAAACATCGCCAGGGCGCTGCGCATCGGCGCTCACCATGTTTTCAGCCAATGGCATAATTCCTATCAAGCGAATGTTCTTGCAGTGCGGTGCAAGAATTTCAAGTGCAGCAATTACGTTGGCCGCGCCGCACATGTCGTATTTCATTTCATTGTGATGCTGTTTTCCCTTGATCGAATAGCCACCGGTATCGAAGGTGATTCCTTTGCCCACAATGACAACTGTCTTTTCGGCATTCTGTAATTCGGTATCAAAAACAACCATGCGTGGTTTGTTCTTGCTTCCTTGTCCAACCGCAATAATTCCGCCAAAGCCTTGCGCAGACAGCTCTTTTTCATTCATAACTGTGACCTCGCCAGCACGCGACAAGCGCTCTTCAGCACACGCTGCGAGGGTTTGTGGAATCAGTGCGT
Organism: bacterium; assembly: GCA_009918675.1. Classification (GTDB taxonomy): domain Bacteria; phylum Bdellovibrionota_B; class Oligoflexia; order Silvanigrellales; family Silvanigrellaceae; genus RFOM01. The sequence continues at coordinate 65,906 of RGDM01000015.1, read as the reverse complement.
TGGCGGGCAGATCGCCAAGGTAACGCGCGTAATTCAGCGCTTGGCCACGACGAATGCCTTCATCGAGTGAATTCTCGACAACGGAAGATGGAATTTCTTCAATCAATCGCTGCGGCAAGGCGAGGTTGACAACAAGATCATTTTGATTTTGCAGCCGACGCGCTGAGTAGCAACTGAGCTCAAGAGTTTCGCTGAAAGTTGTGAGCAAAACGTCAATCGGGACAAGATCAACCGTCTGTGGTTGGAGGTTCCAGTAGATGATTAGTTCGCTCAGTGCGTAGGAGTCGGCATCCGAAACAATCGTTCCCACTGCCCGACGCAGGCTTTCAAGAACCCGCTCAGTTGTGCTGCCAGAAATAAAATGGCAATCGCAGGGAACGCCATTTTTACTCTGTAAGCGCTGTCGCCCATTGAGCTCCATAACCGAGTTCGGTGTTTCAAAATGGGAAGACGAAGATTCAGCTTCGCCCAAAAAGTAACAAAACGGGCCTTTGGGTTGTCCTGACTTCTCCCAGTGCAGCTTCTTGAGGCGTTCGTGGGGGAACTTTTCGAAGAGTTGACGCATATGGCGACCTCGCTGTGAGCGGACTGCTTTTCTTGTCCTGCTGTCATGATAATCTTTCAAACGAAAGTCTCAAACGTTTGAGTCGAAGGGAGGAGCGATGCTGGGGCACCGAGATGTTGAAAATACTGTGGGCGTGCTTTTTGGGGGACGTTCGTCCGAGCATGAAATTTCCTTGCGCTCTGCGGTTTATGTGCTCAAGCAGATGCCGAAACAATATCGTATTATTCCCGTTGGTCTGCGCCGCGACGGGTCTTGCGTGAGTTTGGAAGGAACTTTTTCCAACGAAGATTTTAAAGATGTTGAGCCTGCAGATCTTGCTGATTTGCTTGCCGGACGCCGTTTGCGCACGTTACCGAAGGCGAACTTGGTTGAAAGTCTTATTCTGCCTTTTCGATCTGAAACGCTTTCGGCTTTACCTGAATACCAGGTCCGTTTGCTGAATCTGGAAGTGGGGGTGTTTTTTCCAGTGCTGCATGGCCCGAATGGCGAAGATGGCCGATTGCAGGGTGTTTTTGAGATGGCTGAAGCAGCTTATGTGGGCTGTGATATCCGCGCGAGCGTGATTGGCATCGATAAACATCTTCAGAAGGTGCTTGCCAAGCAGCACGGTGTTCATGTTGCGAAGTATGAACTCGTAGAACTTGAAGATTGGCAAAACCATGCTTCGCGGGTCATTGAGAGAGTGCGAAACAGCATAGGCTTCCCCTGTTTTGTCAAACCAAACTCATTGGGTTCGGCTGTTGGTGTCAACCGCGCCAAAGATGAGGGGGAGCTCTCGCGGTATATCCACGATGCCCTTGCATTCGACGACAAGGCATTGGTTGAAGAGCCCATGACAGGTACAGAAGTTGAATGTGCTTTCTTGGGCACCGGGGTACATCCGCGAATTACAGTGGCGGGTGAAATTGCACCGAAGGATTTTTATTCTTATGAGGCGAAGTATCAGGCAGCCGATGGTGCTGAGCAGTTTATTCCGGCCCGGCTCGATGCCAAGCGGATGGAGGAGCTCAGAGGGCTTGCAGCCAAGCTCGCCCGAGCGTTTTCACTTTCAGGGCTGTCGCGGCTGGATTTCTGGAATTGCCATAAAACACAGCGATTTGTCTTTAACGAAGTCAACACTCTTCCAGGCCTCACCTCTATCAGTATGTTCCCAAAGCTTTGGGAGCATGAGGGGGTCGCGGGTCCGCGGTGGATTTCCGAGTTGGTCGAGGCGGCAAAGGTCCGCAGGACGCAAATGTTACAAAGGCAGTTTGGAATCACTGCCAAATCCTGACCCCAAATCATTGAAAATTAAATTGAGATCAGTTATCGAGGGCGGGAGTTTTGGGCCTCCCCTTCGGGTGGCTCATTGATTTCTCCCACCATTCTTGAATGGAAGTTGGAAATTTTATGGCGACCACAGGCAAAGACCTCTCCATTGTTCGCAATATTGGTATCTCGGCTCACATTGACTCCGGAAAGACGACTCTTTCCGAGCGCATCCTGTTCTACACGGGCAAGATTCACAAGATTGAGGAAGTGAAGGGTAAGTCCGGCGTTGGTGCCACCATGGACTTCATGGAACTTGAGCGCGAGAAGGGCATTACGATTCAGTCGGCTGCAACCTTCTGCCAATGGAATCAATACGAAATCAACCTTATCGACACTCCCGGACACGTGGACTTCACCGTTGAAGTGGAGCGTGCTTTGCGCGTTCTTGACGGCGCAGTTTTGGTTCTGTGCTCGGTTGCTGGTGTGCAATCACAGTCCATCACGGTTGACCGCCAGATGCGTCGTTACAACGTTCCTCGTATCGCGTTCATCAACAAGATGGACCGTGCAGGTGCGAACCCTTACCGCGTGTGCGAACAGCTGCGCGACAAGCTGAACCACAATGCATGGATGGTAAACATTCCAATTGGTGCCGAAGACCAGTTCAAGGGAATCGTTGACCTCATCACCATGAAGGCCAACTACTTTGATGGCTCAAACGGTGAGAACATTCGCGTGGAAGAGATTCCAGCTGAAATGGTAGACCTTGCGCACACCAAGCGCAACGATCTTCTTGGCGCGCTCGCTGACTTTGATGACAACCTTGCTGAAAAATACCTCGCTGAAGAGGCAGTCAGTGAAGATGAAATTCGGAGAGTCCTGCGTAAGGCAACTCTGTCTTTGAACTTCACTCCTGTGATGTGCGGTTCCGCATTTAAGAACAAGGGTGTTCAAAACCTTCTCGATGCGGTTGGCTATTACTTGCCAAACCCAACTGAAGTCGAAAACAGCGCATTTGACCAAGATAAGAACGAAGAAAAGTTCGTTATTAAGAATGACCCTAAAGGTCCTCTGACAATGCTCGCGTTCAAGTTGGAAGACGGCCGTTTCGGTCAGCTGACTTACATGCGCGTCTATTCCGGTACTATTCGCAAGGGCGACACAATTCTGAATGTGAACAACGACAAAAAAGTCAAGGTTCCTCGTCTTGTTCGTATGAACGCGAACGAAATGATTGATGTTGAAGAAGCGGTTGCAGGTGACATCGTTGCGATGTTTGGTGTGGAATGTGCCTCGGGCGAAAGCTTCACAGACGGCAACGTTCGCTTCACAATGGCATCGATCTTCGTTCCGAACGCAGTGATCTCCCTTGCTGTTGCACCTAAGGATAAATCGGCTCAGACCAACTTCTCCAAGGCGCTCAACCGCTTTACAAAAGAAGACCCAACCTTCCGCGTTCACCGCGATGAGGAATCGGGTGAAACGATTATTTCAGGAATGGGCGAGCTCCACCTCGAAATTTACGTCGAGCGTATGAAGCGTGAGTTCAACTGTGAATGTATTGTTGGTAAGCCACAGGTTAACTTCCGTGAAACCATCGGCGGCCGTTCTGAAATCAACTACACCCACAAAAAACAGTCGGGTGGTTCTGGTCAGTTCGCGCGTATCATTGGCTTCATGGAGCCAATTGCACCTGATGAAGCTGGTGTTATTAAGCCATACGAGTTTGCCGACGAAACCGTTGGTGGTTCAATTCCACGTCAATATATCCCTGCCTGCGATAAGGGCTTTGTCGAGCAAATGCGCACAGGCCAGTTGGTGGGTGCTCAGGTGACTGGCGTGAAGATTGTTGTCAACGATGGTCTCCACCACCCTGTCGACTCTTCGGAAATGGCGTTCAAGATCTGTGCGATGACCGCGTTCCGTGAATCATACATGAATGCGAAGCCTACTATTCTTGAGCCTATTATGAAGGTTGGAATTGAAGGACCTGAAGAGTTCCAAGGAACAATGATGGGCCTCATCAGCCAGCGCCGCGGTATGTTGACCGGCTCTTCAAGCAACGGTGGTTATGCTCAGATTGAAGCTGAAGTGCCTTTGAGCGAAATGTTCGGCTTTTCAACCGACCTTCGTTCGGGAACTCAGGGCAAAGGCGAATTCTCGATGGAATTCCACAAATACGCGCCCGTTCCAAAGAACGTTCAAGAAGAAATGGTTGAAAAGTACAAAGCGAAGCGCGCAGCTGAGAACAAGTAAACATGACTCTTGTTTCTTCAGAGCTTGTTGAAGGAATGAACCAACTGCTGCAGGTGCTGACAACAGCCCTGCAGCAGTTGCGCGTTCATAGGGCAAAAACTCGTGTGTGGGGATATTCTAAGCTCTACGAACAACTCACCACCCAAGCTGCAACCCTGTCTGAATTTCAGGATGCGCTTGTTTGCCGACTCCTTGTGATGGACGTTCACGTTGATCTGCAAAATGTGGGCCGGTTGCGGGTTGGACAAACGGTTGAGGATATTCTCTCAAGCGAACGTGGCTTGGCTGTTGAAAGCGTTCAACTCTGCCAACGGCTCTACGAAATTGCTCGGGTCGATGTTTCGACTCGCGTTTTGCTCGAGCGCCTGGCTCTTTCTGAAGACGAACGCTTGCAATCGTATGATCAAAGTCTTGAACTCATTCGCCAGTTGGGAACTCCACAGTATTTAGCAACCCGTTGCTAAAGCTTGAAATGGGCTGAGAACACGATGTGCTCTGCTCAATTGTTTTTCCGAGTGTCATGCTGTGGTCACGCAAGGAGCTGAAGCGCCCCATGAATTCTTTTGGTCCTTTTTTTCTTCTGCCTTTTTTCCTTATGGCCGGCGTGGCAATTCAGTCCACCGGTCTTTATTTTTGTTTGGTGATTTGGATGTTTGTGGCGGGTCAAGGAGTCGCCCGTTCGGCGCGTCGCGCAGTGCTCAGTGCTTCGGCTCTACTTGCGCTTGTTTACTTAATTCCTGTCATCGCCCAATCCATTCTTGCGTTACAAATAGATCCGCTGCGCTTTTGCGTGATTGATCCGCCCAAAATTAAAAGCTGCGATATTCAATTGTCGACGTGGCTGAAAAGCCCAGCAAGTTCGTCGTTTATCGGGTTGGCCATAGGTTGGGCTGTGCATGCCATTTGGCGACGCGGAAATCAGGAATCTTCACAAGCTCAAGCGCAGTCTGTGACACCTGCAGGTCTGCAAACTTGGAACGATGACCCACAGCGTTTTGGCTCGTTTGCGCTTGGATTATTAATCTCTTCGGTATTTTTTTTCGTTTATAATCTTGTTCAGCATGCAACTGGTTTCAGTGCGCTGCTCAAAACACACATGCTAGAAGATGAGCACCGAATGCCCAATGGCATGTATCGAATTTTTGGTTTCTATGGCCATCCTTTGTCTATGGCTGCAGCCTCTTTGGTTTGGTGTTCACTCGCTCTTCATGCGCTTTGGATTGGCTTTAAAGAGAAAAGCAAAGTTTTGAACTTGAATATCTGGGCCTGGGCTATCATTGCTGTCATTCATTCGCTGAATATCTATATGAGTGGTGGTCGAACAGCGGCATTGGTTGCCGCACTTGGATGGACTCTTCTCGGCGCAAAAAGTATTTGGTTTTTGATGACGAATCGTTTTTTTAAAAAGTGGTTTGCGGCCAACGCAGTGGCTGCACGACTGATTTTGGCTGGGTCTTTTTGCGCAGTGGCTGCAGTTTTGATTGTGGCTTTTCTTCACTTCGCACCCTCGTTGGGACCGCGTGGGATTGGTGGCGGAACCATGGGGCAGGGACCCTTGGGAGACCGCCCTTTGTTTTGGCAGGTCTACCTGGCAATGTGGCGCGAAAGTCCGATGTTTGGGCAGGGTTTTTTTGCGATTGAACATGGTTTGCGCACACACTTCTACGTCCGTGAAGGATTCGCAGCGCTGGTTGATAAATTCAATGCACACAATATTTTTCTCGAGGTGCTCGGCGTTTCTGGATTGTTTGGTTTGTTCGCCTACATGGTCGTTCTTGTTCTTATGTGGGTGAATCTGAAGGTGCTCGCAGGCAATTCTCCTGCGAGGAAGGTTGTTCTGCACGCGATTGGCTTTGCAGTGCTCGCGAATCTTCTGCACGGACTGACACAAAACACCTTTTATGATTCCGCCGTTTCGGCATGTTACCTAGGCTTAATTGGAACGCTTGTGGTTCCTCCGCTCAGGCCCAAAGCTGATACCAACCACACGTCCATTTCAAATTGAAAGAGCTGTGTCTGCGAGTGAACGGGTGAAAAACAGTTCGAGAATTTTTTTGAGTTTAATTCATTTGTCACTCGTAGCGTTCTTTGTTGCGAGCTTAGCGGCATTTTTTAGTTTTGGCTTGAAGTTCATCATTCATTTGAACGTTCAATATACTTTTCTCATTTATCTTCTTCCGCTTGCTCTTTTTGTGACTTTATTGGTTGAAAAGAACCTGCCACAATGGAACGAGCGTTTGGAAAGAAACTGGCGTTCGGAACTATGGAAAGATGGCTCCACATTGCAGGGGCTCCTTCTCTTGCCCTTGTCTTGGATGTCTCATTTCGTTGGTGCATCGGTGGGGCGTGAGGGCGTAGCTGTTCAACTCGGACGCTCGAGTGCGCGAATTATTAATGCAGTTCTTCCGCAAAAAATTCGCTCAGAGGATGCCGGGCTTGTTGCTCGCCTCGGAGTTGCGGCTGGTTTCTCAGCGGTGTTTGGCACACCTGTGACTGCCTCTGTTTTTGCATTTGAATGGCTTGCAATTCTTCCCGAAAGTTCGCGCAATTTGAGGCCGTTCGTTGCGTGTTTGTTTTGTGCTGTTGTTGCCCATCAGTGCGCTGTGAAAGTGTTTTTTGTTCAGCATGATACGCTCTCCGCTGCAGCGGTTGCATGGTCTTTGCGTTGGATTTTGTTCCTCGTTGTTTTAAGTTTATTCGCTGCGGTTCTCGCTCGGTTTCATGTTTACTTGCTCAATAGATTTTCTGCACAAGCTGAGCTCTTCAATTCTTCACTCTGGCGTCGAGCTCTACTGGGTGGCGGTGCGCTTGCAGTGTTATTTAGTTTCTCCGCTTTCGCAAGATACAAAGGTCTTGGTGTTAATTTAATCAATGAATCTTTCATGGAAAATGCGAGTTCCTCAATGCCATTCAATGGATTTGATTGGGCATTGAAATCGCTTTTTACGTCTTTCTCGCTGGCTGTCGGATTTAAGGGTGGAGAGGTGACCCCTCTTTTTGCAATGGGTGTGACACTTGCTCACGGGTTGGCGCAGTTTTTTCTTGTTCCAGTTGCGGCAGCCGCGGCTGTTGGGTTTGCCCTTGTGTTTTCAATTGTCCTGCGGGTTCCTATCAGCGGAGCGGTGCTTGCATTAGAGCTCTTTGGCTTTAACCCAGGCCTCGCTGGAGCCATCGTTTGCCTTTTTCCCCTGCTGTTACTTTATCGTCGACACGCGTAAGCAGAATTCAGCGAGTCTCGATAAGCGCCAACCGCGAGTCCCAAGAGCATGATCTGATCAAGACCAGGATAATACTGAAGAACGTTTCCACTGAGAATGACCGGAATTGATTGAGCCAGCGACACTGCCCGACCTGTGTATCCCTTGCCTTTTCCGGAGTTATCGAGACGCACACAATTGCCACCGCATGTCTCTTGGCCTTTCGTGGCGTGTGGAATCTTCCAGCGTGCAAGCTTTTCAGAGAATGTACGGTTGGTTTTGGTATCTATAGTCCACTCACCGCTGGCCACTTGAAGTGCACCTGGAAGTGGGGTTGGCGCACTGAGTGCTGCGCTGACTCCAACTGTGCCACCGCGAAAACGAAAATCAGAGCTTGAGTTGTTGTCTGCAGCAGTGAAATAGCTGACATGGCCTGAAAGGTAGTCGCTCAGAACGGGCAGAGAAAAGTTGAGTCCAGCTGAATTAAAACGACCAGACCACGCATGATTAACGTCGTTCCTTAATCCAAATCCCACACCAAGATATCCATTCACGCCAGCGCCTGCTGCTCCAGAGCCAAACACGGCTTCCACTGCTTTGTAAGTGAAGGTTGCAAATTGCAGGTTGTAGTAATCCCAAACCAAATCGCGGCCAACGACCCCGTGCACGCCAACTCCAGCTTCCGCGCTAGCACCTACGAAGAAATACGGATGCATAAATTCAGAATTGCTTGAGCGCAGCAAAGGTGCCCACAACTTACAGGGATTCTTTTTTGCCTCGTTCCAGCGCGCCGCGACTCTTTTCATTAATGCTATGGCTGGATTTTCGCGCGGTGCTGAATGGCCTGGAGACACCAGCGCAAGATTTTCGTTTGGGTCGATTGGGTTTTGAAAAATTTCATGACTTTCTTCACTCAACTGCGAGATTCCTGCATCAAGATTCTCAGTGAGCTCTTTTAAGGCTTGAGCTTCAGCATCTTCCGCAGACATCGTTTTTGCGTTTTGTGTGGGTTTGCATGCTGAAATGAGAATGAGTGAACAGGCCGCCCAGCTATGGAATAACAATTTCAAACTCAAGACCGTGCATCCTCGCTGAGTCTGGCTCATTTTATCGGCGTGAAATTCTTTTCAACGGCGCAGTTCGCCCCAAGCGGCTGCGCGAGGCCACTGGAGAAAGTCTGCGCTGATGGGGTTCGCTGTGTTGAATTTGGTTGTTTGATATTTCGGCCGTGGGTGTGGATCGGCAAACAACCGTGCGCAGTTCGGCCGAGGTTTTTTGCTGTTGAGTTTGCACCTGAAAAATGTCTTTGCGCAGCGTCGCGAGAGTCTCGTTGAGACGGTTGATCTCGTGCGATTGCAGGTCCAGGCGACGAGCGATGTGTTGAAGCATCTGGTGCAAATTATCAATCCGTTCAATTTCGGCAGTAGCTGCCAGCTGTGCTGTCGCAGGAGGAAGAGTTGGTCTCGATTTTTTTGCCAGTTCGCCCGCAATTTTACTGACTGTTTCTAAAACTTTGCTCAGCACCAACGAGTTGTGGTTCTCTTGCTGGGCGAGGCGCGAGGTTTCTTGCAGAATGGCCTCAGGTACAAGCCAGGTCGAGCGTCCGTTTGCTTCAATTGCGACGGCGCCCCGACGTGAGTCTAAAGAGTGTTGCTGCACGCTTTGTGGGTTTGAGTTGTCTTGCAAAGACAAGTGCTGTGAATCGCGGGCTCCACCAACATTGATGTGAGTTGGAATGTGTCTGCCATAGTAGCCACGCTGGTAGGCCAAGACTTCACTGCGTTTGTAAAAGAGGCGGTTGCGGACTCCAACTCGCCGGCGTTCGAAAGAGAGTTGCCCAGTGGAGGTGAGTTGCGACACACGGGTGCGAGTGACACCAAGCATTTGTGCAACTTCGTTGACGTCGATGTGGTAACCTTCATCGTCACCGATTGTGCTGAGCTCAGAGTGCTGACTTTCGAGCATGAAGCGTTCTCCGTGAGACCGCGCTCGTCATGGAATTATTCCGCAGGAGAGCGCAGGGCGAAGTCAAATGCGGAATAGTCTTTTCTGGTATCACCCGCCAAAGCTCGATCATGGATGAAGCCTTGATTGTCGACCGCGAGCGATATCTTTCGAGACGAATCCGCATAGCCTGAGTGCATGAATACGTGAGCAGGATACCCCGGAGCACTCGGCTCGTCTACTGTGAAAACCAAATCGCCAGGTTGTAATGCACGCGAGTCGTTGATCCGCAACCATCCCAAGCGCTCTTGTAGATACGCAGCAAAAGGGCGTGTCAGTAGCGAAACACGTTCGCCTATGTAAATTCCATTTTGAGGAACATTGAATCCCATGCGCCGCAATGCAGTTGAAGCAAATGCAACGCAGCCATTGCGAGTCGTACCATACCAATCCATGACTTCTTCATAGATCTCATTATAATTCGATTCGCGGGTGTAGAATTCGGCGAATGCCCTTCCCGAGACGGCCTCGGCTGCTTGCTTGAGAGACTCATTGCTTCCAAGGACTTTTAGATCGCCGGCCAACGCTGCGCAGGGCGCGATGGAAGCTACCAGCAGCAGGATAGGAAGAAGACGTGTCTTCAAAGCATTACTCCGGTTTGAAAAGTCACGGGCTGAGTGTCTTATAAATTTGGCATTATGTTGGCAGGCCGTGCAACGTGAGGTGTCATTGAATTGCGATTGTTACTGGAACGATTGGCTTGCTGAGATCGAGATAACCTGCAATCGCCCAGTGGTTGGATTGGATTTTCCGGGAACTTTTTCTGCTAAACCAAATCCCCGTTGCTCGGTGTAGTGGAGCCCATAGTCACCATTGCGCAGACGCAAACCGGTCGACAACGAAACTCCCTTATAGTCGATATACTCTTTGCGCTGGTTATCGGACGACAAGTCCCGGCTTGCTGTTGCATCGGTGTTGGTAAAATATCCAGTTCTAATGAAAATTATATTCCCCAGAATAATTTCCGAGCCTGCAGCAAAATTAAGAATTTCTCTGCGCTTGACGCTTGGCAGCGACCCATCTCCAGGCCCATGCCTAACAATGTCGGCCGTGAGAGTGAGAAAAGGTTTGGGTTGATACGCGAAGCCCAGTCTGAGTTCATCAGGCCATTCAGAAACAAAATTATCTTGGGTCGAGCGCATCACCGAGCGCAGAAGAGTGCCCTTCAAGTTTGTTTTGCTTGAGCTTGGAACCTGTATCACCGTGTTGTTCGCATCAGTGAAGACTTTGTTAATCTCTTGGTCGTAATCGAGGCGCTGATAAACCATCTGTGAGTGTTGGTACGAGAGGCCGAGTCTTAGGCCATTTTTCAGACCAATGCGGATTCCGCAGCGTGCAGAGCCACCACGCATCACCAGATGGGTTCGCACGTTTTGCCCAAGGGTTGAGTAGACGCTTGTGTCGGGCAGCTCTTCGAATGTGAATGGGCCTTGCACAACGTCCTGATAGATTTGTTCAAGTTCATCAACGTCCAAATAGGCCGCTGCGCAGCCAAATCCAGATTCAGCTGAGATTTTTTTTGCTGCACCAAGAATAACTTGTGAAGCTCCCGAACGGATATTGGTTGTGCGGTGATAGCGAATGACATTGGGATCGGGCTCGTTCTCAATCAATGCATTTTCGTCACTCAATGCGGCGTCTGGATTTATAAATGCGAGCCCGACACTGATTTGACCAAAAATAGGTAAGTTAACTTTTTGAGAGAGGCCGAAAAATGAAGACACGCTGCCACGAGCGGATTCTTCAAAAGCTTTGTCACCAAAGACTTTCTCATAGCGATTTTTTTTTAAGTAGAAAGTGTTGATCGAACCATTGAGTTCGGTTGCATTCTGCATTGCCATGCCGCCTGGGTTGTAAAACAGCCCAGAGGTGTCTTCGGAGATTGCTGTGTACGCGCCGCCTAAGCCAGAAGCGCGCTGGCCGATGAGAAGATTGTTGTAGTGAAAAAGGTCTGCTGAAGCTGTGAGTGGTCGGCTTGAATAAACAAAAAGCGAGAAGGCGCAAGCCGTTGTTAAAGTTGCGCGCTTGAAAAAAATTGGAAATGGAGTGCTCTTCTTTCTTTTCACAAGGCCAATTTATCAGGATTAAATTGGCTCTTTTAGGGTTTAATTGCCTAACGGTTTGTCAGACAGCCGTGAGCTGCAGATTCTTTCCAATCGTCTGCGCTGAAAAAAATGCACCCCAATGTTCAAAAGAGCTTATCATTTGTTTGCTCTCAGTGGCTTTCCTTCAGCCCAGGGAAGTTGCAGAGCAGCCGCCTCTTTGAGTTCATCAACCCGGTGCAGATAAAGCTGTGTGGTGGTGACTTGTGCATGATTCAATAGAGTTTGGATCTCAACTAAAGGAACCTCGTTGAGATGCAATTGGGTTGCAAGAGTTGCACGGCAACCATGAGGTGAAAAGTTGCGCTGGATTCCTGCCCGCCGAGCCGCATCGCGCACGATGCGAAAGACACTGCTCCGGTGCCGGGGAAGAAGATCGCCGCTCGATGTGCGTGCCGTGGGAAAAACCGGCTCGGAGAGTGAGGCGCCTGCTCGGACTTTACTGATGTAGTTGAGCAAGATTTGGGTTGTTTCCGGATGGACAAGTGGGCGGTGTCGACGTGAACCTTTTGCCAGTAGGTTGATCCGTAAAAGGTCGCCATCCCAGATCAGGTCAGAGAGCTTCAGCTGGCAGAGCTCGCTCACTCGCATTCCTACGGTGAAGAGCAAAACAAGGATGCAATACTCATCTTCAGCTTTTTTGAGTTTTGCTTTTGCTTTTTCTGTGGGCTCCGACATCATCGACCGGAGAGTCGATAGATGGTTGCGCGATGATGCAAGAATGCTCATGAGTTCAGATTCATTCAATACTGTTGCGTGGCTTTGTCTACGGACAGTTGGGCGCTTGATCAGTTTCATGGGATTTTCGCTCAACAGACCTCGCTTCAGAGCGAAGTCGAGCAGAGATGAAAGAGTGCACAACTTACGCGCCACCGAGGCGTTGGCCACACGTCGCTTGCTGTCATTAAAGCGGGCGTGTTTTTGAACGAGCGCCTCTTTCCAGAGGAGGATCAACGTCTCGTCGATGTGTTCAACGGTTTCAACTTTGCAGTTGATCTCTCGCGAAAAAGTTAAAAATTCGCTGAGGTCGCGTGCATAGGCAGCGCGGGTGTTTGCCGATGGATGACTGAGCAGGAAATGGCTCAATGTATCGAAAATCTGATTTGATAGGGGACGATTGGCCCAAGCAGCTGCATCGAAGTTGACAAAGGCAACAGGCCCTTGTTTTGGGTTCGCGGGTTTTCCAGCCACTTTATTCATGTGAATCATCCAAACTTTAACTGAGTTGATTTTACCTGGCGCGGGCCTCAAGGTAAAGGCAATGAACAGATGAGTGTCAGGAAGCAATTTTTTTATAGGGGCCCAGAGTGAAAGTGGAGCTTGCGGTGAAAGAAGCACAACAACACTACTATTTCCCGCTGTGGAGTTGTGAAAATTATCCGCTGCTCTTGCCGGAAGGGCATCCTTTTCCAAATCGTAAATATCCAATTCTCGAAGAACTGCTTTCCAACACTGGTTTCAAGTCATTCATAAAACGCTGCGCTGTTGTTGAGCGGCGGTATTTGGAACTTGTTCACGCACCGAGTTATATTGACCGCGTTTTAAATATGTCTCTGTCAGTTGAAGAACTGCGTCGGGTGGGCTTTCCAAATGGGCAGGCGTACGTCAATCGAGCGCTCGCATCTGTGCAGGGGACATTGTCAGCCACCCGTGAGGTGCTTGAAAGAGGATGGTTGTGCGCAGGTGTCTTGGCGGGTGGCACGCATCACGCATTTGTCGACCGCGGCGAGGGCTATTGTACGTTCAACGACGCGGCGGTGGCCGCGCGTTATGCATTGCAAAACTCGCTCGACCGGGTGTTGATCGTTGATTTGGATGCACATCAGGGGAATGGAACTGCATCGGTTTTTGCTTGCGAGCCGAGAGTCTTTACGTTCAGTATGCATGCAGAAGAAAATTATCCAAGGCAAAAAGAACGTTCGACTCTTGATGTGGGATTGCCGCTCGGAACGAAAGATGATGATTATCTCTTCCTTTTACGCGAGCATTTACCGATGGTCATTGATTATTTTAAACCTGACTTGGTGCTCTATCAGAGCGGGGTTGATGTCCTTGCCGAAGATCGCTTTGGCCGGCTTGGCTTGTCAATGGAGGGCTTACGCCAGCGCGATACCTTTGTGGTTGAAAATTGTTTTAGCAGGCGTGTGCCCGTGGTGATCACTTTGGGAGGCGGGTATCAGAGGAATCATGAAAATGTGGCTCGCGCTCATGCGCAGACATTTCTCACCGCCTCTCGGCTGCTGCATTATTTCCGAGAATAATAATTTGCATCGGGAAATTGCGCCGCGCTTCTGTCATGACATCCTTTTGATGAATGAATCTGAGGAGCGTCCATGCGGATATCGAGCTGCATCACAACCGGTCGTCGGTACATTCAAGCACGCCATTTTTTGACTCTTTGTGCAGTACTCTTTTTCATTTTCGCTGCCGTCGTGCAGGCACAAGCCTGTGAGGTTCCCGTTTGCGACATTGCCGGCGAGCTTAAAAATATGGAATCCAAAGGGCAAAATTATCGATTCCAATCGGTCAGTAAATTGCGGCAGGACTACTCAAAAGAAAAAGACGAAAAAAAGCTCAAAAATTTATTGGAATTTGCTCGCGCCGCGGTTGAACTTATTAAGAAGATTGGCGACGAAGACTATGTCTTAAGAGAGGCAAAAGGGCTGCGCGATCAATCTCTGTTTTTGCTTGTGCAATGGGTTTGGCGCGATTGCAAATCGCTGAGTGACGCTTATGCAGAACTCGCAGGCGAAACCCAGAGATTTGCAGCGCTCGATTTCTTTTTGCGCAATGCACAGGGGATCAGAGATCAAGCGCAAATCACTGAACTCGTCTGCTTTGCAGAAAAAGCAGAGGGTATCAGTTTGAGTCTGAGAGACGCTGACTATGTGTCGCGTCAGGCTCTTCAGTTGGCTGCCGCGCTCTCAACTCAATTGCTTGAGGTTGTCAACGGTTGGGAGGGCGCCTTTCGACTCACCGAAATCCAAGGACCTCTTCAGTCTGAGTTAGATGTGCTTCGCTTTGTACTGTTTTCAACCGGTGGAGACCTCGGGATTGTTGCTGCACTCACACATCCATCGCTGGCTCCGGTTGTTTATCAAAGGGTGAGTTTCATAAAAAACCCGCAGGTTCTTGGCAGTCATCAGTCTTTCGCCAGTTCAACTCCATCGGTGGTTGAATTTAATTTCAGTAAAGACTTTTCGCAGGTCAGCGGATTTCTCTATGATGCCGATCGGTTTTCGCAGATTCGTTTTAAAGCGGAGCGAGTCTCGACTGTACCGACCTTTGCTCGGAATCCATGTCTTGAAGACGAAGTTGTCGGTCAATTTCGAACGAAAGTCGGCGATACTCCTGGGATACTGAGTGTCGCAGCTATTACTCCACATCAGTTTGCCGCAATTTTTCATTCCGAAGAGGGCCTCGTTCGTATTCCTTTTGCATTTGGCAGATACAATCCACAAACCGGGCGACTGACTTTCATTAGCCTGCAGGCAAATGTGCCATTGGCCTGGCGATTTGTCGCCGAAAAAGTTGCAGACGGTCGGTGCATTCCTTCGGGTATGGGGTTGTCGACTTTCAATGGCGCAGCATACCCACTGACGCTACTTCCTGTGATGGATAAAAAGTAAAAATCAAAATGAGTTGTCTTTTTGGATGAAAGAGGTGTTGCGAGAAAAGAGTTTGAAGCCGCGAATAAAAGGAGAGCCTGATGTGGTTACTGCCTGGATTTGTTGGTTTGGTGCTTCTTTTGTGTGCGCTGTTCTTATTTCCTTTACTGGGAGTTCTTTTCTCCAAAGAACAAAATAAACGCGAAGAGCAGTCTGATGCTCGTGGGTCGTTAGATATTCTGATTCCGTGTCACAATGAACAGGGAAAGTTGAGAGAAACTCTTGAAAGCATCAATCAATCGCGCGCCCTCGCATCTTCTGTTTTCTCGGACGGCTGCTATAACGTTGTTGTTGGGCTTGATTCCTGTAGCGATGAAACAAGCAAAGAAGCAGAACAGTTTGGTGCTAAGACTCACAGCTTTGCTGTCCGTTCAAAATGGAAAGTTCTTTGCAGGCTGGTTGAGCAGTCTACGGCTGAGTGGGTCGCATTTGTTGATGCAGGAACAGTTTGGGACAAAAGACTTCTTCGCAATGTAATTCCCTTCATGATTCCTTCCGTGTCTTGTATTGCACCATCCTACAGAATTAAAAATGCCGGAGTTTTGAGTCGGATCTTTTGGCGTCTTGAGTCGTTCTTGAAAAATATAGAGAACCTCAATGGTGGGCCGGTGTCGGTGCATGGTGCAACCATTTTCTACCAAAGAGAATCGTTGCGCCACGTCTTGCGCAGCATTGCAGGACGTGTTTGGTGGACAGATGATGTTGTTGTTCCGCTCATGCTCAGAGCACTTATTCCAAGCCAACAAATTATCTATGCAAGCAACAGTGAAGGCGGATTTTGTGTCTTCGATTCTGCTCCGCGCGCAAAGAAAATAGAACACAACGCGCGCCGGCGGGTTGCTATGGGAAATTTGCAGTGGGTTTTGCGCTTGTTGCCTCTGATTTTTCTGCTAAAACCGCAGGTTTTTATTGTTTCGTTGCGAAGATTCTTTCGCTTGTATTGGTGCGTGACAGCCATTTGTGTTGTCCTCTCTGCTGCCTTGTTTATTGCCGAAAGCTTTCCCTTTGCCCTGTGGTTGAATCTACTGATGAGTTTTACATTTCTCAGTCTGGCAAGCGTTGTGTTGATTCGTTCAGCGGCCTTTCGTGCATCGCTTTTTGTTCTTAAAGAAACGCTTTCACGGCGTGGATTTCTCGAGGAAACGATTCAATGGAACTGAGAAACAATACACAACTTGCTTCGGCAGCGCGGCAATTAAATTTCGCGGCTTTGGTTTGGAAAGCTATCCAAACACAAAGTTTGCGAGTGCCGTCGATGATACGTAATTTTGCGATGTTTTCAGTTTCGAGTGTCTTGGTTAGGTATTCGCCGTTGCATAAAAGAAACGTTGCGCTTGGCAACAACGTGCGGATTCAAAGGTTGCGCAGTTTGATTGCCTTGGGGCCTTTCGCGCGCATTTCGATTGCGGACGACACCATCGTCTATGAAAACGCGAGATTGGAAGCTCTTGGTGAAGGGGTGATTCGCGTTGGCCATTCCTGTGTTCTTGGCGATATTCGAATCAATTGCAGAGACTCTGTGGTTCTTGGCAATCGGGTTTTGACAAGTTGGAACGTCTTTATTCAAGACAATGATCCGCATCCATTGGAACCCGAATTGCGCGCAGAGCAGGTGCTCAATATTTGTCGAAATTTTTATCCTAAGTTCAGGCAGCTCAAAACTCTCAAAACCTCGCTTTCGAATGAAGGTGAACAGACATTAAATCGTTCTGAAATGAAACGTGTCGCGATTCAGTTGCGTGATTGGAAGCCACCAACAGCGAGCGTTTCTATTGGAGATGATGTTTGGTTGGGGGCTGGCAGCATTATTCTCAAGGGTGCACACCTCGGTGATGGCTGTGTGGTTGCAAGTGGAAGTGTCGTAACGGCGGGAATGTATCCACCTCGCAGTGTACTTGCAGGTCAACCGGCTCGAGTTGTCAAGAGTATTCCTGGCCTCGCCTCAATTGGGTTAGAGTCATGAAAATTCTTCTCTTGAGCCAATATCTACAATTGGGTGGCCTTGAACGAATGGTTGTTGCGCTTGCACAAGGCCTGGCGCAACAAAACATCGATTGTGTTGTTGCTGTCTATGAGGGTGAGGTTGTCAATGATGCATTGCGGGCTAACCTTGCCGACGCGCAAGTGCCATTTTTTTCTTGGCAAAAAAACGGAGGCTTTTGCCTGCGGACAGTCGCCCGGCTGAAGCGGATTGTTGGGCAGGAGAATATTACAATCATCCATACACACGATCTTGGCGCTCTTTTGTATGGTGTTTGTGTGGTGTTGCTAACCGGATTTCGCATCAAGCTCGTTCATACTCAACATAGTTTCGTTCACTTTAATAAGGGAATTGCGCGCTATGTTGTCTACGAGAAAATATTTACCCGTTTTGCAAAGCGCGTTTGTGTTGTTGCTGAGCCGCTGCGTCAGGCATATGTTTCGTTGGGTCTTGCCGAAAGAAAGCTTGAATTGGTGCCCAATGGTGTGCAATTTGCGGCGCGCTGGATGACTTCCCAGGATGCACGCGAAAGAATAATTTTCACACACGCCGGGTGCAGTCGCCAGCTCTTGCAGACACATCAAAAGCAGCGCTGGCTCATTTCGCTCGGACGAATTGCAAGTGGAAAAGGTGTCGACCGCATCCTTCGTCTTTGGCGCGCGCTACCCGAACAATTAAAAAGTCGTTGGTCGCTGATGATTGTGGGACCACAGGATGAAACATACGCACGTGCAGTTATTGATCCGATTGTCAATCGATTGGGAGAAGCAGCCGAGCGTGTTGTTTTTACGGGAGCGACTTCGGAACCGTTGAACTGGTACTTTGCAGCCGACGCTTTTCTCTCTCTTTCAGAACAAGAGGGCATGCCGCTTGCAGTTTATGAGGCAGTGGGGTCGGGACTTCCCTGTCTTTTGTCTGCCATTGACGGACACGAACCGCTGCGACCTTTTGCGCACATGGTGAATGCCGTCGATGGATACGCTTTTGCAGAGACTTCCCGCCAGGTCGCCTCTTTTCTTGCTGAGTCGCAACACTCCGAGAGCGAGCGTCTGCAGAGTTGGCTCGATAAATCGGCCTTTCGCAGATCGCATGGAACAATCGCAATGTCTGATCGCTATCGACAGGTGTATCGCGTTGCGGCACAACGCTTATTCCACTTTGCAATGGCCTTTGCGATTTTGTTTTCTGCCCGAGTCGCAGTTGCAAATCAGATGACTCAAAGAATGACCAGTGTGGTTGAGCGACCCGAATATTTGCTTGCGGAAGACTGGCAAAGTGAGTTTTCATTTGCATTGTCGAGGACAGAGAAAGCGATTTTGATTCTCGACAATGCAAAATATTGTGGTCCTTTGCCAATCCTTTCCGATTCCTTGCGGCAAAGCGGAATCAAACTGAAGTGGTTTCGCGCAATCGAGATGTCCATCCGCGAGCCCTCTTATGAAGGTGCACAGCCGGGTCGTTACGTTGATCCTTTGGTTCCTGTCAGTGATGAAGGAATTTCCTGCGACGTCGTTTCACAAAGGCAGCGTCTCTCGCAATGGTTGATTGGAGAGCTTGAAATATCGAGCTCGGCACCAATGAAAACACTGCGCGGCGAAGTGATCAGCCGTATGCAACCTACAACGCTCACCGGAGATGAAAATTCATCCTCTGCGCGTGGAATGACAAAACAGCGGTGGCCGATTTCGATTCGTGTTCTTCCGCTCGACCTCTCAGGACCATGGAGGCTTCCGCTTTACAGCGAATTCACCCCTTACTTTGCTTCATTGGCTCACTATGGGGCTTCAGATCAACGCGAAGGTCAACTGACACAGTTGTATGCGTCCGCAATGGTTGAGCACCGTGTTTTACCGTTAAAGGCATGGATCAAGCATCCTTTTAAAAATCCGTCCGAGCGCGAAAGCGATTCGTTTTTGTTGAGTCGCTTTCCAATCCCAGAGTTGTCTTTCGGCAAAACAGTTCTGAGCGTCCTTCCGAGCTGGGCGGCCGTTGACTTGCCGCGCATTGACAGTAGCGATGAAACAGAGCGACTTGACTATTGGCGGCGATGGCAGCGCTTCTTGGATGAAGAAAGTGAAATAAGCAGTGAAGCGGAAATGCAGCTGCGCATGCGTCAAAAAAGCTTTGTTTACTTATGGGATGAACCTGTTCAAGAGGATTTCAAACGACTTTTGGAGACTGCGCAAAGTGTCTCCTTTGGCGCTCCGTCGGTTTTACCGCTTGTAACAGTTTTTCCCTGGGAAAGTTTGCAGGAACACATTGCTATTTTCGTTCCTCTCTTGCAGACGCTTGAGCGCGAGGGGAAGCCATTCCTTCATTTTGGCAAACAGCTTTGGTCTTACGTGAGTTGCATGAGTCATGGTTGTGGTTCCGATATTTCGAGTGGGGAGCCCGATTTTGTGATTGAGCGCAATGCTTCGTATATTCGTATTTGGCCTTGGATGGCCCGTCATTTCGATTTGTCTGCAGTCCTATATTACAGCGTCAATAATATTTGGCGAAAATCGCCCCGGGTCGACCCTTGGGACAGTGTTTGGGATTTTACGGGCAATGGTGATGGAACTCTGTTTTACCCAGGTCGGCCAGGGCTTTTTGGACTCAAAGAACATCAGCCAATTGCTTCTCTCAGGTTGAAGTTCTGGCGACAAGCCTCCTTCGATGCCGAATATATCTTTGCCGTAGCAGAGAAGTCTCCAGCATGTCTTGAAGACGTTCGGGCTTTATTCCAACCCGTGCGCAGCGCCTCTGCATGGATCAGAGACAGTCGGAAATTTTCGGCGGTGCGAAACAGCGTCATTGAGTGCTTGTATCCAACCCGTCCTCGGAGTTCTTCTTCGCTGCGGGTGCCGCTGTGAATGATTCGGTGGCTGTTGTGATTCCAACCTTCAATCGCCTGCGTCTTCTGCAAGATGCGGTAGCATCAGTGCGAACTCAGCGTTCGCCGGTGCAAGAGATTGTTGTTGTGGACGATGGCTCAACGGATCAAACGCAGTCATGGTGTTTGCAGCAAAAAGATGTCAAATACCTCAACTGTCATCGTCAGGGCCCGTCAGCTGCGCGAAACCTTGGAGCTCAGCATGTTCGATCGACGTGGATAGCATTTCTCGATTCAGATGATGTTTGGTTGGAAGATCACATTTCAACAGCGCGTTCAGTTTTTGCCAAGGAGAGTGAAAGTTCTTGGCTGATTTCGAATTGCATTATCACCGACAAAGACCTGCACCGCCAGCCAGGAGTGCAGGGGATCGCAGCTGCATTTCCCGTTTTTCGAAATTCTCCAGAGCGTTTTGCAACACTCTTTCCATACGACCATCAACAACAGATTTGGCGAGGCGGTGCTCGAGCACAGGCTCTTCAGGGAAATTGGTTGCAGCCCTCTGGTTTGCTGATTCGGCGTGAGCTTTTTTTAAGTGTGGGCGGATTCAACGAACGGCTTTGGCGATGCGAAGATATGGACCTTCTGTTTCGCTTGGTGACGCGTGAGCAAGCAACGCTTTCTCTCAAACAGACTTATTGTTGGCGGCAGGGTCAGGAAAACTCTTTGGCATCAGATTCTGCTGCATTGCTGTTAAAGTGGGGTGGGCTCAAAGTTCTGCTCACGCTTGGTTTACGGATTCCTGGATGGTCTATCCCATTATGGTGGATTTGGCTTATCAGCACAGTGCGTTTCACATGCGATTTGCTGAAATCATCCACACTGCGTTGCATTCGCCACCTCGAAAGCATTCCGTTGGCGCAAACTTCCTTGCAGGCAAGTCAGGCAGTGATGAATTTACTGCTGCCACTGATTGTTGCGCGTGTTTTTTCGCGCAGCGATTACGCGGCATACCGGACGTTCACATTGTTTCTTTCAACTTCGGCTGCATTAAGTTTAACATCTGGGTTTTGGAGTTTAATCCCCTATTGGGGGGCGCTTGGGCGGCAGGGCCTTAGCCTTCGCAGATCCGCTTGGATTCTGCAGCTCATCTGCGCACTCCTCTATGCCACTGTCATCTTTATATTCGCACCGATTCAAGCGGGACACGATTCGGCCGGTTTGAATCTTGGCCTTGCAAGTTGTGTGGTTTTGTTGCTGCCTGCAGTTTTTCTTGAACAACTGCTGTGCGCCGAAAATCGCGGGACTCTTGCTTCGCTTTTGGTTTTAGCGGTTGAGGCTGGCAAATCAATCTGCGTTCTTTGGATCGCATTTTTTAGGCCGTCTGTTCATTGGATTGTTGCAGTCACCTCTATCTTTATTTGCGTGCGTGTCTTTGTGCTGTGGTTGTGTAGCTGGCAGGTTAAAGTTTTGCCGAAGACCGCAGTCGATAGGTGGTCTTTACAGGCTGTCGCAAAGCAGGCCTGGCCCATTGGGCTCGCTGCAGCAATTTCCATGTTGATTGGCACGGGAGACCGTATTTTTCTCAGTCAGTTTTTATCGTCGAATGTGTTCGCCGGCATCACCGCTGGGTGCCTCGCTTTGCCATTCGCTGGGATTCTTGAACAAACTCTCATGCAGAGGGGCATTCCGCGGATCGCACGTTCAATCGCCAACTCAGAATTACACTCCGTCAAAGAAGTTTTGCGCGACGCAATAGCTCGCATTCTCTGTTTCTCGCTCACTTACTCATTTGCAATGTGTTTGTTTGCAACCGAGATTGTCGACTTGATTTTTGTGAACAAGTACCCCGATGCCGCATCCGTTCTGCGCGTTTTTGTTTGGGGCAATCTTGCCTGTTGCATCCCCTTTGATGCGCTTGCCCGTGCACAAGGGCTTTCAATGCGGATCTTTAAATTTTCCCTGCAGAGTTTGCCTGCAGTTGGTTTACTTATGTTTCTTTCGTTTGCAGCTGCAGGACCTCTGGGGGTTGTCTTTGCTGGTGTGTTTTCGCTGGTTGTGTCGCGGCTGGTCTTTTTTCTTATTGAACTCAAGCGTTGTCACATCAAATGGACGGATGTTGTTCCAGAAAGAGTTGTTGGCATGCAAATCCTGACAACCTTGGCGGCCCTCTCGGGTTTGAAATATTTGTTATTTGCTAATGCTATAAATCTTTTTGTGACGTTTTCGCTCGTCTGTGTTTGTCTTGTTTCATCTCTTTTCGTTTTACCAAATTTAAATTTTTTTACTTCACGTCGCTCTTCGAAAGAAGGAGTGGTTGAATGATATCTTTTCGCGACCCTTGGGTGATATTGTGTTATCACGGATTTACTTCGTCGCAGCGTGAGACTCTCGACGATTTTTGTTTTGTCAGTCGGGAAAAATTCGAGCGTGATTTAGATGATGTTGCCTCTGCAGGATTTAGATTTGTTGATCTCAAAAGCGGAATTCAGAATCTCGCTTTGGGGTGCTCGACAGGACCGTTGTTGAGCCTCACCTTTGATGATGGGTTTGCCTCAGTTTTTGACGTTGCCGGTCCGTTGCTCCAAAAGCGTTCTATCCGCGCAACCTGCTTTCTTCCGAGTCAACTCCTTGAGCAAGGAAGAAAGCCTTGGTTTGTTGAAGTCCTCTCCGCGGTCAAAAGATCTGCGAAATCTGAGTTTACATTTTTTGGGCGTGAGTTTTCACTGCAATCGGATACAGATCGTTCTGTTGCGAATCGAATGATTCAATCTTATTTAAAGCTTCTTCATCCGCTTGCTATTCATCTTCTTATTGATGATCTTTGCAGCGAGCTAGCAGTGTCTCGATCTTGCAATTCTCCCGAACTCCGCCTGGCCTCCCGAAGCGAGTGTGAGCTCGCAGCATCAACCAAGGTCTTTGAATTTGGTGCGCATTCAGCGAGTCATGCAATTCACAGCCAGTTGTCGATGGCTGAGGTTAGCAAAGAGATTGATGAGAGCTTAGCCTGGACCAAAGAACTGCAGCGAGGCGAAAACCTGTTTTATGCTTATCCAAACGGACGCTCGGGTGATTTCACTTCATTTTGTATCTCATCTCTGAAGAACCGTGGGGTTGTCGCAGCGCTGAGTACGATTCCGGGTTGGAATTTGTCTCTGAGGCATCGTTTCGCACTGCGGAGATTTTGCGTTGGTCCTCGCACAGATGTGCGCAAATTTTTAAGCGGATGGCGATGGCGGATCAAAGGATTTTGATATGACAATCTTATCAAAAATCCGAATTCTGGTGACCGACTGCGAGCAACTCGCGGGATTAGCGGTTGTGCGCGAACTTGGACGCGCGGGTTTCACGGTTTTCGCGGTAGGTTGCGATGCCTGGCCCGCAGCGTGTGGAAGCGGATATGTTCATAGTTATGAGCGCGTTGTTGATCCGTGGTTGCACCCGTCACGCTTTCTTGCCGAGGTTCTCGGCTGCGTAAGACATTGGAATATCGACGCTGTGCTTCCGGTTGGGGAGGCGTCGCTTGTGACGTTGCTGCGAGCAAAGCAAGAGAAGGAACGAATGGGCCAGCTGATTTGTGCAAACGAAAAGGGATTGGCGCTGGGGCTCGATAAAATCAAAGCTTATGAGCAGGCACGCGTTTGCGGCGTTCCGGTTGTCGATGGGCAAGTTGTTGAACCTCATGATCCGTTGCCCTTCCATTGTTTCTCCGATGATGCCTTGATTGCGCGGACAAGCAATCGCTGGTGCACGTCTGGCATCTATCAAAAGGGCAAAAGCTGGATCCTAAACAATCCATCTGAGCTTTCGGCGCTGCATGCCGAATTGGAGTGTTCGGGTGAGCGTTACTTGTTGCAGAAATGCAGACCTGGGCGAGGTGAAGGCGCTTTCTTCTTGATAAACAATGGTGAAGTTAAACTTTGGCACAGTCATGTGCGGCTCGCTGAGATTCCCTGGTGGGGAGGCGTGTCGGCGCGCCGTAAGCTGACCTTTGATGAGCAACTCAAAGAGTGGGGCGAGCGATTGCTCAGAAGCGTTCAATTTGACGGCATTGCGATGGTTGAATTTCGCCGCTTTCAGGAACTTGCGGAAATCGGGGCGCAGCCGAAATCAGAGCAAGCCTGTCTCGTTGAAGTGAATGCACGGCCCTGGGGGTCGATGGCTTTGGCTCTGCACGCGCGGATCCCCTTTGTGTCGCAATGGGTCAAGCTGCAGATGGGAGTTCCCAGCAAAAGCCGCCGAATCCAGGCGCACTGCGCCGCGAAGCAAATCAGTCAGCCTGGAAAGAAACAACTTGTGTGCACTTCATTTTACCCTGGAGAAGTGCGTCATCTGTCGAGTGTTGTGAAGTCGTACCTTTCGGGGCGAATAGAAAAGCACCGCGCGCTTTCTTTCATCAAAAGAAGTCTCAAGGTTCTTTTGAGTCCGAAGACCCATTTTGATTTTTTTGTGGTCGATGATCCGCGCCCATGTTTTGTTCAATGGGCAAATGTTGTGGTTTTATCTGCCTCCGGGTTTTTTAGACGCGCAATTGCATTGTTTTCTCGAAATTTGAGCCTTTTGTTCCGCATCGATGCCCTTATGTTATCGAGTTCTCGGCGTGCACTTGCAAGAACAACTGGGAAAAGAATTTTGGTTGTTTGCACAGGCAATCGTTGCCGGAGTCCTTTTGTCGAGCAATTGCTGAAAGCAGACATGGCGCAAAGTTCAATACAAGTGTGTTCCGCCGGTTTGAAGGTTCAAGAGAGCAACATCCCTGAAAGATTTATCGGCGTGTTTCGGAGGTTTGGACTTAACCCGCGAAGTCATGTCGCGCACGCTGTGTGTGATTCGGATATTGAGAATGCTGATCTTATTGTACTTATGGAGCGTTCACATTGGTGGCAGATTTTTTTTAAATTTGGCTTTCCTGCAGTGCGAAAGAGCATTTTACTGACTGCAATTGATGCGAATGAATATAACTTGAAGATTGAAATTCCTGATCCATATTTACAGTCGCCTTGGGATGCAGAGCATACATTCGCCTGGCTACACAGTTTGGTGCAAAAGCTTTCGACTCAAATCCAAGAGATTCACCGTCTCGTAGATTATGAGTTTTAGCTTAAATAGCGATATTCAAAAATCCAACCTGATCTTCCTGCACTTGCCCAATCAGTTCTTCCATGCGCTGCGAACTCGCTTCAGCGGAATGCAGGTTTTTAAGTTGTATTTGCCCTTGCATTCCCGCCAGAATGCAGTCTTTTTTTGTCAATGATGCTATTGTTTCCAGCCATTCACTGCGCGACTGACACACAAAAGATCCTGCCTGTGGAATTCCGCACAATCCAAGTGGTGTGCCGATGCAAGGAAGACCATAAGCGAGTGCTTCAAGAGCCTTAATGCGCACCCCTCCGCCAGCAAGAATGGGCACGATCAACGCATCGGCGGTTTGATAATGTTCAGCGACGTTTTCGATAAATCCGAGTGCTCGCAGCTGTGGATCTGCGCTGCGGGCAAGTTTCTCAGTTTTTAAGCCAACCAGTGTCAGCGATATCTTACTGCGTCGCTGCTTAATTTGTGGCCACAGAACGTTGAGAAACCAAACTAAACCTTGTTTGTTTGGCCACCAGTTTAATCCGCCAACCCAGAGAAGGGACAGGTGTTCTTCATCGCTGCTGTTCCCTTTGGGCACAGGCGCATGAGTTTCAACTGCCACAGGGACAACGCTTAAGTGTGTTTCGCTTCTGCGATGGCGTTGGACCCAAGCTGCGTCTTCGTCAATCAAACAAGCTACCCCCGCTGCTTTGGTGAGGCATTCGAGTTCAAATGACCTCATGATATGTGCTTGATCGCGCAGAAGGAGGGAGCCCACCGTTTTTCCTGATTTGGCCATTCGCCACCAGATCATCGATTCAATGTTATGCGCTCGATAGATATGTAGATGTCTTTGCTTGGCTCCTTCAAGTTCGATGCTGTGTTGAGCGGTGAGTTCGCTCAGACTTGCCATGGGATGAAGTCCATCCCAAACAATCATGCGAATATTTGTGTCAGAAATTTTTTTCAGCAAGGGCTGCTGCATCGCTTTTATCGTGAAGGGAAGTGCTGTCATTGGAATGTTTCTTCTGCGAAGATGGAGAACTCCCATCACTATCCATTTGACAAATCGATTCGATATCCAACTGGGCAATGGAATTTCATCGATGCTTTCAAGCCCAAGTGCCTCGCACGTTTGCAGCAATTGCTGTGCGGTTGATTTGCTTCCGATTGCGATAAGGTGAATTTTCCAACCACGTTGGCTCAATGAACGAATCAGGGCTGAGTTTGCGTAACTTGCACCACATCGCACGGGCCATGGGTTGCGTGGCACAATCCACAAGAGGGGCTCTCTGGCGACAGTCATTGTGTGGGCTCCTGTGTGAGTGCAATTGTTTTGCTTTCTATGCTTTGAAGTTGTTGCTCATGACCGGCGAATTTTGCTTCGATTTCGATGAGTGAAAAAAGAATCCACGGGAACATCAGCCAGGAATGTGAGAGGAATAGAATTGTGATCGAATAGCCGCTAAAAGCGAGAAGAAGCTGCGGTCGAGTGTGGCGCAGTTGCCAGCAGCGTTGAGCTGCTCTGACGTGAATCCAGGCAAACAAAATGAGCCCAACCAACCCTGTTTCTGCGAGTACTAGAACCCAACTCGAGTGAGCGGTACGCAACCCCCATTCATGCAGAGTTGCCCGGGAATAGTGTTCAAACTCATAAGGGTAACGGCCGAAACCTTGACCCCAAATCGGGCTATAGAGGGCCATAAACAAACCAGTCACGTAATAGTTCATTCGGCTTTCGGTGGATGCATCCAAGTCGTCGGCATGTCTGCCCATCACTTGATTAGCGACCGACCCAACCAATCCAACCAAGACACAAAGAACGAGACTCAGGAGGCCAGGGCGTTTTGATTTTGCGACTGCAAAGAGTCCGCATTGCGCAGCTGTTGCAATCAAAGCTCCGCGGCTTTGTGAGGCGAGCAGCGCTTTCAGTAAAACTGCAATGGCTGTCAGCGCAAAAAGTCTCTTTATCAGGCTCGAATTTTTGCTGAGCAGAGCTGGCCATAAAAACCCCAGAGGAATAAGGATGACCGCTGCGATGTCATTTGAGTTTCCAAGTGAGCCAACGGCCTCGAGACGCTGTTCTGAGCTGTCGATGATCCGCGGAATGAGATCCAACGGGGCGGGTTGATCGAAACCCATGAAACGCCACAAACTAAACACCGAAAGAGTTGCGACTCCGGTTGCAAAGGCAAGCTGAAGGCGAGCCGCTTCGGCGGTTGACTTCACCGTGAGATGAAGAATAACCACCAATGTCATGGCGCGAAACAGTGTGTCGATAAAATAGCTTTGACTACCTGCCGGATCCCCCGAGACAAAGGTTGTCAGAAGACACCAAATCCCCATGCCCAATGCTAAAAGAAGACCTTTTGTTGGCTTAAAATGTCGTTGCCAGTTGATTTCTTTTTTTACAACAGCAGACAAAAGTGCAAATGCCCAAATCCAGATACATTGTCGGGGAATTTGCATCCACCATTCATTGGCAGAAACCACTTCCCAGGGCCTGCAAACATACAAAATGAGAATCAGCCCAACGGCATCGCAGACCGACAACACTGCATTGAGACAGCACAACGTAACACCAGCACAGAAGATAAAAGCGCTGACTCCTGCGTAAAGACCCACCGAAAAAGACAGCAGCGCAACTGTCACCAGCAGAAGCAAACTGCCCAAAACAGTTCTTGTGCCCGTTGTGTTTTCTCTTTGCAGCGAAAAAAACAAAAGTCCAAGACCCAACCAAACTAAATAATGGCTTTCGTCGGGTTTAAGGCGCAGGGCAAATTTCTCCTCTTCCCACACGGCTTAAGCGTCCTTGTCTGTGGTGTTTTCGCGATTTGCTACTTGCCCTGCAGTGCTGTTGATTTTGCGCTTGTTGAGCAGACTTGCACGAAAGCGATTCCAAGCCTGAAAGGCTTCGGGAAAAAGAACCCGCGCGTCGCGTGCAAAAGAACAACAGGCAGCCACCGCTGTTGCAAGAACTGTTGAAGTGACTGCAGCGGAGGTCAGGAGAAGATGCTTTTTAGGCTCAACTGGCCATTGGGGAAGATCGGGTTCTTTGACAAGTTTGATGTGAGAGAGTGAGCCTTTTTCTTCCATTCGAATTGCAACCTGTAAGAGTGCTTGACGGGTTAACAAGATTCCTCGCAGTGAAGCCCAGTTTTCCAACTGCCCACGCGCCAGACCATCGGAAGAATAGTTTTGTTTACTTTTGTGTAGGTTCTTGAGTTGAGCACGCAAACGAATGAGGCGCGGATGTTCGGCCGTATAAAGACGCTCGAGCTTGTTAATTTCCTCTTCAACCTTCAACCGGTTGGCTTCCATGTGCAGAAGCATATCCTTGTCCTGACCATCTATGGTCAGCTCATGGAGTTGCTGAGTGATGGAGTCGAACACGGCCTGCATGCGTGCAAGCCTTTCAGACTTCAAAATATCTTCAAGTTTTTCGATCACTTCCCAGGCAATTTTTTCAACCATGTCTGCCGATCTTTGAACGACAATAAGCTGATAGCTCGTGCGACTGAGTGGGACGAAACGAATATCTTTTCTGAGCCCTTGGACAACCCATTCATGCTCTGCGTCTGTTTCGCCAAAATATTTTTGTACGAGTTGATAAAGGAAGTCATCAGACAGAACCCCGAGGAGGATAGCTTCTTTTTCAGCTCGGATTTCATTTGGGTCATACATCTCAGGAAAAAACTCGCTGCTGGCAGGAATTTTTGAAAAATCGGAATGGAAATTGAAGATTGCCGAGGTTTGAAAGCGTTTTGGCAAGCGATGAATAGCGAATCCCATCGGAAGAAAGACAGCAACGAAGGTCACTAGAAATATTTTTTTCTGATGGCGGATGGTTTCCCAGAAGAGGTGCACCAACATCAACAACAAATTCATGATTTACCCTTTTCTTGCCAAGAGAACCAGAAAAAATGTGTTGATGATTGCCAGAATAGAGCCCGTCCAGCGCAAGCCGCGTTCAAAATTGGATTCGCGCTGAGCTGGCAACAAGATTGTGTCTCCGGGCTCAATGCGAAGCTTTGTGTCGTCCCAATTGGTTTCAATTTTCTTCCCGCTCAGCCCGCGAAAAACGATCACTGTATCGTGTGCTGCTTGTGGAGTTGGGCCCTGTGCCTCGCGAATGACATCAAGAAGTGATGCGGAAGGGCGATAATCGAGTTTGCCTGGCTTGCGCACTTCGCCAAGGATGTCGATAAAAAAAGAGGATTTATTGGGTTCAGATTTTTCATAGATGACGTGTTCACCACCGAGCCAATTGAATGATCGGTTCCATTCCAAAGAATCTGCTTTGTCGACCAAGTCGAGTCCGCGTGGAGATAAAACACGCAGGGTGTGCTGTGCTGAAAGAGTGAGTCCTGCTGATGCAAGTAATGAGTTGACCGATGTTCCTTGTACGGTTTTTACAAATTGAGGTTTTTGCCCGCGCTCACCAACCTTAACTGCACTCAGGCGAGGAAGAATTTCAGCAATGGATATATCTGGTGGCTTCTTGAAAAATTTTGCAGTGCAGACATTCAAAGATTCAAGCGCAGCAGAAATCTCAAGACCAGCCAATTTAATTGTTCCACAGAGCGGAACCTTGGCATGCCCATCCCATTCAACTTCAATGACATCATTGAGCAGCGCTTCGCTGTTTGAGTTGAGGTGGAGCCGAGTTCCAGGACTCAACGGTTGATTGCGAGGTAACGGCGTTTCTGTTCCTGCAGCCCAGGCTGACACTGCGACTGCAAGTGTGAGCGCAAAATTGAAGGATCTGCACAGACAGCTGATCATAGGGTTGCTCCCCAAACAGACGAGTAAATGTCGTTGAGGCGTCGGAGCCAGCTCGACTGCGAGAATTTCTCTTTCACGCGCTCTTGAAGAAATTCAGCTGAAGCCTTTGCTCGTGATTGCTGCGAAACAAACGAGTGAAGTTCATGTGCGATTTGTTCATTGGATTCATCCAGCGGAAAGAGGTGAGCTCCCTGCTCTCCACACAGCTCGGGAATTCCGCCGACTCTGCTTGCAAAGACAGGTGTGCAGCGCCAGCCGGCTTCGAGGAGCGAGATAGGCAAGCCCTCACCCAATGAGAAGCTCAAAAGACAATCATAGTGGTCGAGGATTTTCCAGGCATCTTTTTTAAATCCTCTGAAGTAGATGTTTTTTTCCAAGCCCAATTGATGACTCATTTGAACAAGGTTTTCGCGCTGGTTTCCTTCTCCCCACAGGTCCAGAGTCCAGTGATTGCCGTAGAGTTCTGTGAACTTTTGCAGAATATGAAAGCCGCGCCGATGGTTTTTTTCCTCAGACAGCCGTGCAATCATGACAAAGCGTTTTATTGAGGTGTTTTCGCCGGCTCGGCGTTGCTCCCAAGTGAGCTTGGGTCTATCAATTCCATTGACATGAAGTTCGAGTTTGCTTTGCGGAATTCCGCGTGCGCGCAGGAGAGCGTATTCAGATTCGCTAACACAAAGAATTTTGGCAGCGGCCCCGTGACGAACCATTGTTACGAAAAGTTTCTCATACAATCGACTCAACACATCGGGTCGGGCCATTGCACCATGATGTGTGACCACACTTTGAAGCTGCCTTCGACTCAATCCAAGGCAAGCGAGCCAGAGATAGAAACTCGCTTTGACGTCGTGTGAATGCAGCAAGATTCGTTCAGATTGATCTTTGAGAGCTCTGCGCATCGCCATAATTGCAGAACCATCCAGCCGACTATCGACTCGAAAAACCCGATGCGGCAGACGTAATTGAAGACAAAAAGCCTCTGCTGCAGATGCACTTTCGCCGAGTCTATTTTCATTAAGACACCAGATCTCATGCAGCCATGAGGCATGCGGCAGAGCTGGCAAAACAAGCATTTCAGGGCCACTGAGTCCACCCGAGTTGAACACGTGAATGACTTTCATGTGTTCTCTCCGCTTGGCAAATTGCTGCGTTCATTGCGGGCGAAGATCTTGCGAAGAAGCGCATTTTTAAGCTCCCGGATGCATTTAAATCCTGTGTCGAAGATGATTTTTAAAATCAAAATTGGGTTTGCTGCCCTGATAAAATAAAGATCATGCGCAACTTTGAGTTTTGATTCTTCAACACTCGCAGCATAGCCTGCGCGCAGTTGAGCCCATCCGGTGATGCCAGGACGAACCCGGGCTCGGACGCGGAAATGCGGCACCTCATTTTCAAGCAAGTCGTGGAATTCAGGCCGCTCCGGACGCGGACCAACAAAACAAAGATCACCTTTAATAACGTTCCACAGCTGCGGAAATTCATCGATATGGCTGGCGCGCAAAAGCCGTCCGAGTGGGTAAATGCGACTGTCGTTGTTTCCCGCGCACCAACGCGGGCCGTCTTGCTCAGCACTGACACGCATGGTGCGGAATTTGATCAATTTAAAGTGTTTGCCACGATGACCAACCCGAGTTTGTTGATAGAAGACAGGCCCTGGGCTGGTTTTTTTGATTGCAAGCGAAACTGCAATGAAAACCGGAGCCAATACAACCGCAAGCGCAAGCGCGATGCTTCTTTGCATCAGGCAAATCAAGGGAAACACGATCGCACTGACGACCGATTTTTCACGCCAATGGATCCACTCAAGAACATCATGCAGCGAGCGGATGTGTGCGTGGCCGTTCAGAAAACCTTGAAAGATGAGCAACGGACACCATTCCGCTCCGAAGGCCAGGGCCTGATGCATGAGGCGTTCTTGGGTTTCTCTCAGTGGAAATTGTTTGTCTATGACCAAGAGAACATTTTTTTCTTGAATGCATTCAGTGATTTCATTTTCTGCAGCGATGGGAATAATTCGCATTCCTTGTCTTTCATGAAAGCCACTCTTGCGGACGATGTCGGCATAATCTTTTGCGGATGCCGCAACGATGACATTCTTGAAGCGTTGGCAATAAAAGTGGAAAAGAGTATGACTAAGAGAAAAGCAGCAATAGGTGAGGGTGGAAACCATTTTGAGTGGGTGCCCAAGATATAAACCACCATGCATTGCGCACTGTAAGCAGCGAGACTCTGATGTCCAACAGTCGAGACAAAAGCTGGAAAGCGAATGCTTTGATAAGGTTTCGCTGCTAATAAAAGAACTGCAGTGTTAACCGCAAACAGCGGAGAAAATCGCTGTGCTGCAGAGAGTTGTTCCTGATTGGATTGAACTTGTATATGCTTGAGGATGAAAAAAAGAATCGCAGCGGCGAGAATATATTTTCGATGTTCCGGAAAGTTTAAAACCGCAAGCTTTTTACGAACCTCATCTTGCTGCGAAAGCGCACTCACGACAAACAGAAGCTGCCATGAAGTCCAGTGATGCCACGACGGTGCGTCTGCGTTTGTGCCAAGTCCGAGAGGGTCGTTACTTTGTCCCAGGCACCAAAGAGCGAAGCTAACACAGGCAATAGCCCACCAGCGTCCACGGATCCCCGGTGAAATCCACAGCAGGGTTGCAAAAACACCAAGCCACATGTGCAGCCAAATGACATCAATAAGCCACGGGAGGCGGAGTCCAAGAAGAGCGTACAAAAGTGTTTGTGGTTGCTGCCAAGCAATTGAGATTTGCCAGGGTGCTGGCGTGATGAGACCCAACTTGATGCCAACGAGGAAGAGGCTTGTGGCAAGCACAATCCACAAACCGAGTTTTTTCGCGCGCTTTATATTCCATAGAATAAGTTTTGTATCGAATTGGGCTCGACGGCCCCATTGAATCCCTGCAATCGCAAAGAATACGGATGCAAAGGTAAACCAGCCGACGCTTTGGTATGTCAGGCGGAGGGCTGGCGAAAGCCCCGGGAATGGCCAAAGAAGCAGGTGGTTGAAGCTCATCCCAATCAGGCAGAGACCTTTCCAGCCAGCAAAATTGTTTGCTTCTCTTTGCGGCATCGTCCGTTGGTCTCCTCGCCAGGGGGTTGCTTGGAGGGGGAAAACTGCGCCCATGCTCGCTCAGTTTTGCGCAGTCACGAAGAAGTTACCTTTGAATCTTTGCGAATTTTAACGAAAGTCCTAGAGTGCCCCGACACCGCCGTGGATTGTGTTCAGCGGCGAATTATTGGGAGTTCAAACCATGTTTCACAATGGATCGGGGTCACCAGGTTTAGTTTATTTCTCTGCTCTCTCTGTCATCGCCTCGTGTGCAATTTTGCCGAATTCAAATGCATGGGCAGCGTCACGTCAGCGGCAGAGTCTTCCGCTCGCAAAAAAATCAGACGCCAAGAGCACAAGCCCTGAGGCTTTGAACAAAAAGCAAAGCAAAGCCTTACAACCGCCAAGGTTAATTGTTATTCTGACTGTTGATCAAATGCGTTCCGATTTGCTCGATCGTTTTGCTCCGGCGATGAAGAAAATGGCAGGTGGCAAGGAAGAGGGGCTGTTGGCCCTGCGTCAGCATGGGGTGTCGTTCTCGCAGGCGAGCACCACCAGTGCTCCAACGGTGACAGCCGCTGGTCACGCAACGATCTGCAGTGGTGTGCGCGCTGCGCAGCATGGTGTGGTCGCCAATGAGTATTATGACCGCAGTTTAAAGCGCACTGTGGGTGCAACATTTGATGCGAGCGCAGCGGTTGTGACAACCCCTGGAATTATTCCTGCTGATCCTTTGTCAAAAGCTCCCAGCGAAGGCGTCAGTGGTCGACAGATGCGCACACCTGGGTTTGCCGATGTGCTGAGCGAACTCAGTCATGGGATGAGCCGCGCCGTTTCGGTGTCCATCAAAGACCGCGGTGCGCTCTTTTGTGCGGGTCAGAAGCCCACGGGAGCATACTGGTATGACGCAAAATCAGGATCCATGGTTGCAAGTAACGCAAATGCACCTGCGCTCCCTGGGTGGGTGAATGCTTTTAATACCAACAAAAGACCCGATTTGAATTTCACCTGGGCCCCCGTGTTCCCCATTGAAACGATGCAGAGTTTGCTCGCCGATGACAAATACCGCCGCGGCTTGTTGCTGCGTTCGCCGCAATCAAAAATGCTGGGTGCTGCTGGCTTTCCTTACCAACTCAAAGCAAGTGAAGCTGCCGGAGTCACTGCTCGAAACCAATTTCAGTTGACCCCAGCGGCAAGCGATTATCTCGTCGATTTCGCGCTTGCATCTCAGGCAGAAGAACGTTTGGGATGCGCGTCACGTAAGGCAAACGAGCCATGCGTTGCCCCCTCGGTTCCCGATTTACTGGCTGTAAGTTTTTCGACCCCCGATCTCGTTGGACATGCGTTTGGCCCTGAGAGCGCAGAGTTGATGGATACCTATCTGCGCCTAAATGCATCGGTTGAACGTCTGAAAAACAAACTCGAGGAACAACTTGGAGCGGGTCAGGTTCTCTTTGTTCAGTCTGCAGATCACGGTGTTCAGCCGTTGGTTGAATTTTCTCAGGCCAATGGCCTGAGTGGTGGTCGTGGGACGTTCAAAGAAATCAAGACAGTTATTGAAAACACCTTGAAAGAGCAGTTCGGCGAGGGGCCATGGGTTGATGAAATTGTGACCAACGAAATTTATTTGAATCAGGCGACACTTTCGGCGCGCAGGAAATCGCCACAAGAGGTTTTGGATGTGGTGCGTCACAAGGTGAGCGGATTACCGGGTGTGCGTGGCCTGCTGACGCGAGAAGAAATTCTTAAAGCGTCGACGGCTGAGGCGGCCCTTTTCAAACGGGGTCATGATCCTGAACGTTCCGGCGACGCAGTCTTGCTTCTTCAGCAGGGTTGGATTGCAGATCCAAAGCACGCGGCGAATCATGGCTCTGCCTTCCCTGATGACACGCGCATTCCAATTGTTTTTTCCGGATGGAAGGTGGCTCGTGGAGTTGAGAGCAAAAACCCAACCTCGGCAGAAGATATTGCTCCAACACTTGTTGAGATGCTTGGAGGAAAAGTGCCTTCGTTCATGACAGGACAGTCGCGCGCGGACGAAGTGCTCGGCAAGGGCGTCGGTGAGGTGAGTTCATCGAAAAAGAAATAAGCCCGAACGTTTTCGAGCTTATTTTCTCTTACGCTTTCAACACCGACTCAAGAGAGACAGTGGCGGGATGAGATTTGCGTAAACTGCATTAATCATTGAATTAAATTTTATCGTTTAATTAATCGATAATCATCCCGATAAAACCTTTGAACAATATGGGAGAACCTCTATGAAAACTGTTGCGTCGCTGCCCCTTTTTTGGCTCATAGCCTGCGGTCAGGCGAATCAAAACGGAAATCTGGATTTCCAAACTTCGCCGAAAGTGGTTTCGGCGACACAATCCGAGGGCGGTGAGCAGTTGGGGATTAGCGCAGTCGCCGCAGATTTTATGGGAAGTTTCGCCGCCGTGGTGAACTCGAGTAGCAAGAAAGTCCCTCTCAACGCAGAGCTGGCATTCGGCAACATGGTGAACTTCACAGATCCCCGAACTCAAAACAAATGTTCCGGCGCCTTCGCCTTTGAGCCAGATCCCGCCGCCCCTGCGACGTCGGCGATTGTCTATTTTTATACAGCGACACACTGTTTCGAAAAGGTGAATCCGCTCGGCTTCGCAACAACGGGCGTGATTGCAAATCAATTGCCACTAACGAATGCAAGGAAGTATGCGAAACCCTATGCAAATTTACCTCTGGTCGCAGCTGCAGTGGCAGTGTCTAATCCTGAAGTTCTTTACGATGGGCCTCAGCGAACAGATATTATTAGATTTAAGCAGTCTGTAACGACAATTGCAAAGGCAAGATCATCTTACCTGCCCACCTGCTCAAGCGCGGCTGGAATCCCCCTAAATCGCGAACTCGCGATTGGGGTCCTTGCGACCGATATGACTGGATTAGTCCAGGCCAACAGTAAAGTGGGATTGAAATACTCCAGCAGCGGGCCGCAGTTCAGTACACCTCTCACGATTGCAAATGCTGGAATCGGTAAAACTTTTTTGCTCGACAGAGTTTTATCAGTTCCGGGTGAGTCCGGAGGACCAGTCTGGCTGATAGACGGTGACAGTAAGATTGATAGGATGAATACATATCTGTGCCTGCAGGGTGTACTCAGTCGGGAAGTCACTTTACCAGAAATCCAAACAAACGGCGCCTACGAATTAAAGACAGATTCTTATTATACGCCGCCACTCAAGGTATCAAGCACCATTCGTTGGGTCAACGTTCAGTGATTAACCTTTGACAAGGAACACGCTCATGACACAGTATAAGATTAAGAAAATCTCTGGCCTCATTCTCATGTTTGGCGCGTTTATCTTGTGCGAAAGGACTGCGAAAGCAGGCTCCAATAGCGGCTTTTCACAGAGTCCTGTTGGATTCAGTTGTGACAACAGAAGCAACTTAACTAACAGCTTTGCTGCGTGGTGCACTGTCGTTAACGCCAACCTTATTAAGAACAAATGTGTCGTCGTTGTGCACGTCAACTCGCCCGTTGCAAACTGCGGTTGGCAGGGTTGTGGCTTTATGAGTTTTGTAAACGAGCGGCCATTGTTTCAAAACAATAATGTTGTCGAATATGGAATCTCAACTCCAAGTGGAGTGAGCAACTTGCCCGCAGATTGGGAGTTCAACAACGGTTCCGTTATGCCTAAGGCGCCTTTTCCAAGACATTATCTGACTGTCGATCAATTCGTCGCTGAACGACAAAAGTGCAAAACCCTGCCGCCAGCTCAGATTAGCAATGAAATCGCGGCTGGCAGTGTGCTTGGTCGAATTTGTGGTGTAACTCCAGAGGTCATGACCTTGAATCCTTATTACTTCTGCATGCTCAATCAGAACGTAATACCGAGTCCTTGATTCACGACTGCAGTTAGTTCCTATCTAGTAAATGACATTAATGGAAAGTAATTCATTGACGACTCCGATAGACGACCAGGGAGTCTTCGGAGATGAGCGCTTACAGTCTTCAAATTTTGAAAAATTTCATGAGGCAGCTGATTCTAGGAATGGTGTCTCTTGTCTCTATTTATTCTACAGCAGCGACTGCTCAAGACCTTCAAGTGAGCTATTCTTTCGCCCCTCGCGATCTCAAGGTTCCCGCCGAACTGCCTGAAAATCTCGAATGGCGGCCATTCAATTCTCAAGGAAACAACTTATCCCCGCGCAACGCGGAAGCACTTTGGCTGAAAATTGTGACACGAACAGTGAACCATGAGCGAGTAACACTAAAATTCGAAAAAGTCTTTATGCGCTTCAAAGTGTTCTCACGTGAAGGTGAAGTGATATACTCATTTGGAGGGGACGAAGGATACGCGGGTTTTCCGCCACATCTCGTCACACTCAATCTAGCGACTAATTATTCCGAATTTTTCATGCGTGTAGAATCTGAATACCAACGCATTGGACCAGTTGGCAGTCTAGCGTTGGGTCAACGTTCAGAATTTCTTTTACAGATGCTGAAGGAAGACCTTGTACCTCTGCTGGTTTCAAGCATTCTTGCTTTGTTGAGCATATCTGGATTGTTTTTATTTTTATTCTACAGAAACGTTAAGACCTATTTCCATCTCGCACTTTTTTCGGCTTGTGCATTTTTTTATCTGATTGCTGGTTTGCGACTCCGACACCAACTTGGTCTCAATCCAGCTTTGTTGGGCAACCTTAGCCTCTTTGGTCTTTTTAGTTCGCCCATATTTTTTATAAAGTTTTATTCAAATATATTTTCCCTGAGAGAGAATAAGTGGATAAAATTGACTCTCTGGTTCAATGCCTTCTTCGTGGCAATTTCATCAACAGGCGTCTTGTTCGGCCCGCTCGGACTTCTTCCATTTCTAAATTATTTCTATGCTTTTGCCGTCCCAATTTTTACAGCGATTTTTGTCCATTCAGTTTTAAAATTACGCAAGCACACATACGCCAAAACATTTTACCTTGGATTCGCCTTCCTATTTCTTGGCGGAATGTGGGAGATGGCCAACGAAATTCGGATTATCAACTCAAATATTCGCATGCTGCATGTAGGTATTATGCTATTTTTACTCTGCCTGACTGCCATGCAGGGACAGTATTTTAATCAGCTTTTTCAAAATTCACGAAAAAATGAACTTGCGGAGATTGCAGCACGAGATCGACTGCAGCGGGTCTTCGACTGCACTTATGCGCTTTCGCAGGCTCGCAACTACCGCCTTGCTCTTGCTGCAGTCGCATCAGCAATCGTCAGACAGCATGGACTTTCTGGAAATGAGTACACTATCGATTTCATGCTTAGTCGAGCCTCATTTATGGAAAAAAATCCGGGCAATGGAGAATTCGTCCACTTTACTTACATCAATAAAGGGAATCTAGAGGAGGGTGAAATTTACGAAATCTCTGCTTCAGAATCTAACCAGTCGCCTAGCTCACTTATTCCCCACAGAGAATTGGCGGCTGCGACTTCGATACCAGTCATGCAAAATACTCATGCTTTCAGAGAATATAGTCTCTCCTCCCCAGAATCTGTGCTAACTGTGCCTCTGCAAACAAACTCGCTTGACGGTGCAATCATCATTCGCCGTTACGATAAAAATTCGTTCGGGCAAGATGAGCAACAGCAGATGATAAATTTCCTTAATGCAATTTCTGCGAGCTTGTTGATTGCTCTGAAGAACATTGAGTATCTTCGTGAAGTCAGAAATAAGGCTCAGCTGGATGTCCAACTTGACGCAGCTGAAGCGACTCAGATTGCGCTGCTACCGCCCCCACTGAACCTTGAAAATGTTGCCCTGGCTTCATATGTTCGCAGCGCCGGAAAAACCGGCGGCGATTGGTTTGGCTACTATCATAGCGAGAAAAAGAATCGACTATTCGTGACTATCGGAGACGTCACGGGGCACGATTTTGCGGCGTCAATCGTTACAGGTGTGGCGGCTGGAATTATAAAAAGCTGGGAATCTTACAATTCCGAAGATTATGTTTCATCATCAGAGGCGGTTGAACAACTTGCGCAGCATGTGAATCGAGTTTTGCTGGATTCGAGCCGCGGGCTAAAATTCATGTCAATGCTATTTGTCTGTCTCGATCTCGACTCAGGCTTGTGTCATGTTGTGAGTGCAGGTCACCCACACCCATTTCATATTGTTCCAAACCAGCGACCAGAATCAGTTGTCGTATCCGGTTCACTTCTCGGTGCAGATCGGAATGCAACATTCAAAGCCGAGACAATCAGCTTGGGGCCAAAGGATTCCATTGTTCTTTATACTGACGGGCTGCTGGAAAACACTGGACCAAATGGAGAGTGTATTACTCGACGTTCGATTTTGCAGTTCTGCCGCAATTTTGTTCTCGACTCCAGCAATTTGGATTCGTTCGTACAATTTGCACGCGATACCTGGAAATCAAACCCACCTGACGATGATGTTTCGATTGTTTCGATTACCTGGAAACCAGAATCAAACACGAAAGCTTCGGCGGCGTAATATTCAAATTTAGCTTTGAGTTCGATACTTTTGCGGACGACCTTCTTCGCACAACTCAGGCCGTCGGTTCAGGGTTTGTGGTGAGCTGACTGAAGAAGGCAGTGAGTTGACGAGTCTCAGATGCACTTATTCTATCAAAAAAAAAGAGAGCTTTATTGAAAACTCTCTTCAAGAAAACTCTTCATGGCTTGCCAAGAACGTTTGTCGGCGCGTTCGTTGTAGGCTGCCCCTTTGCTGTTGTCGTTCCCTGCGGAGCGATCAGTGAACGAGTGAACCGCACCACCAAATTTAATCAACTGCCAATCGATTTTGTGGGTGCGCATTTCGTCTTCGAATGCCAACAAATTCGCTGCGGAAACGTATGGGTCATCAGCACCGTGAAGAGCGAGAACGCGGGCTTTGATATTTTTACCATCGCTTGGGGCGGGGCTGTCGAGTCCACCGTGAAAGCTGACAATTGCTTTGAGCTCGGCCCCACTGCGCGCAAGTTCAATGACTGACGTTCCACCAAAGCAATAACCAACTGCAGCTGTGTTCTTGTTTGGAGCAATCTTCTGCAATTGATTCAACCCTGCCGCAACCCGTTCGCGCAAGAGGGTGCGGTTTTTATAATACTGCACGGAATTTTCTCGAGCGGCATCAGCGCTTGCTGGGCGCACGCCACGGCCAAACACATCGACTGCAAAAACCGTATATCCAAGTTCAGCAAAAGCGTCGGCCTTCGCTTTTGTTCGCTCGGTCAGGCCCATCCAATCGTGAACAACCAGCACACTGCCTTTTTTGCCTGAGCCAACCCGGTATCCTTCAAATGCTTGTGCGCCGATGTTATAGACCAGGCTTTGTCCTTGTGGCTGTGCTGCGGTTGCAACAGACGAACTGAGGAGTGCGAGAGCAAATAGATTCTTCACTTTCTTGTCCCTTGCTTATTGAGTTGCTGGTTCAGCGTCTCGAACGAAGCAACAATGTATGCTAGCTCTGGCGCAACGCAAAGGAAGAGGGGCACAGGCGATGTCTTACGCACCGAAGTTGATTCTGCACAGCGATCAATCCGCAGCCCTCACCGCATCTCGTGACCGAGAGCTGTTGCGCTCTCTGACCGGAAAGAAAGCGCCCCGAATTACCTATATTCCGTCGACACCCGATCGGCGCAGACGGGTTTTTCAGGCGGCGGCGGATTACTATGAAAAAATCGGCTGTCCGGACGTTGTTTACTTTGATCCCGAGGAAACCGACGACCCAGATGAGATGGCAGCGGCCTTTGCGCGCGATGTTGTTCATTTGTCGGGGGGCGAAGTGGCACCCTTCCGAATGCGCCTGAGTTTCACGGGCTGCGACGAACGCCTGAGAGAGTTTTCTCGCCGCGGAGGTGTGATTGTTGGGGTGAGCGCCGGTGCCATGCTGCTTGGGCTCACGTTTCGCACAGCGTCGTTGTTTGGTGAAAAGGGCGATTTCACTGGGCTTGGTTTTTTTGATTTCGAATTGGTTCCTCATGTGAGCGAACATTTTCCCAAACTCGATCTGCTTGAGGCTTTTGCCCGCAAGCACCAGATGTCTTTGTATGCTCTCAATGACGGTGATGTGGTGGTTGTGCAGGGCAGTAAAACCCGCATCTATGGCCAAGGTGTTCTGATTCGGGGCTAAATTTCCCACCATTTTTCGAATTGCAAAATCTTCAATTTGCCTTCCTATGTTTTTTTTTACGCGATTTTTCTCTGGCATGTCTTTTCCTGGGCCTTTTCAGACCCTATTGCAACATAATGTAGGTTATCAAAACTGAAATTAACAAATAGCTCCTGTTAGTTCAATGAGACTTACTTAATTGGGTTACGTTAGTTATTTAGACGTGATGTAACTTATGTAATGCTGTTGATTCGCATGAGATCCGCGAAAATCGACGAAAATCTGCAAAAAAAACGCACAAGAAGCAAAACAGTGGTCATTGGCACAGGCCGAAAAACCACAAGAAGAGTGTCTTTTTAATTTCAAAAAATTGATTTGAGCTTTTTAAAATCCAATTCTTTACGCTGCGCCTGAGCTGCCCTTTGGGTAGCCCTAAAGACCACAAGGAGGACTTCTTATGAAAATGACAATAACTCACTTTGTGCTTGCGGCTTTGTTTACGGTCGCTGCTCAAAGCGCTGCATTTGCGCAAACAGCGCATTGGAAAGTTGAACAGGCTGTTGCCAACGGAACGGGCTGTGTGATGGGTTCAGACACCGTGGCGATCGCTGCAGGTGACCAAATCCAGTTTATCTTCTCGAATCTGGGCGTCGATCTTCCGGCCAACTCAGGTTTGCCTTTTGCTGCGCGTAAGGCTTGTACCATTGCTGTGCCTGCGCAAATCGCCCGCGGATAC
This sequence comes from bacterium, assembly GCA_009918675.1. Lineage (GTDB taxonomy): Bacteria > Bdellovibrionota_B > Oligoflexia > Silvanigrellales > Silvanigrellaceae > RFOM01. The sequence continues at coordinate 24,311 of RGDM01000015.1, read as the reverse complement.
TATGCGGCAAATCTCCAGCAGTCGATTTATTACGGTGGCATCAAGTCGCCAGGTGCATCGGCCAGTATTGCAACCCAGGGGACCTTCTTTGGTATCCCGGTCAATCCGTTGGTTGTGAATTTGCCCTATGGAACGAGCTTCAATTCACCCGCAGCATTCAAGCAAACGACCAACAGTTTCCTCGTGAGTGCGCCTGGGCCTGCCATGTGGTGTTTGCCGTCCTTTAACCCTGTTGGGCTATTCACTTCACGCTTGGTTGTCCAAGGAAGCAAGAACAGCGACACCCAGAACCTGCTTCTGAGTGCCGACCAGTACGACATCAAGTTCTACGCCACCATGGGTTGGATCACCTGCCCAGCAGGCTGAATCTTTTGTCTAAACTCCCAGACTCACAGGCCGATACCCTGAAAGTTGCTTTTCTATGCAACTTTTGGGGTTTGCTTTTGTGAGGTGGGGCGTGAAAGTAAGCGTGCAGCATCATAAAACCAGCGGCGCACTGCGGTGCATTGCTGTCGTAGGATCTCTTTTTGCATTTCTGCTTGCCCCCGCTCTTCCAACGGCATGGGCACAAGAGGAAGAAAGCCAAGCGCCTGCTGAATCACAAGATGCGCCTGCTGCAAGTGAAGAACCCGCGCCCGAGAGCAATTCTGTTGCAAAGAAGAAATCAAAGGCAGCCCCTGCTGCCGATGATGAACAATCCGAGCAACCAAATACCGCTTCCGAAGAAAGCGCGCCGACCAGAAAGCAAACCAAAAAGGAAAATACGAGTGAAAGTTCTGCAGCCTCTGAATCAGCAACCGTGCAAAAAGAGGAATCACCTGCTGCTGAGCCGGTCAAGCCCCAAGCACCCATTAAACCTTGGCAACTTTCACTTGAACCAATTTTTAAATCGCCTGTTGGAAAACGCTTTGAATTTTCCTCCGACCTCGCTGCGCGCGACAGACAATTGTTGGAAAATCTTGATTATAAACCATCCGGTACAAAGCTACGGCTTGAGCAGATCAGGAAGCTGATTGGTGAGCTCAAGAAAGCTCCGCCAAAATCGGATGCCTATGTCACAGCCACCTTGAGGATCCTGCGTTTGTACGAAGAACAAGCGCTGGTATTTGGCTGGATGAGGATTGTTGGAGTGAGCGATCCGAAATACCCGGACCTAGGCCAAACACTGAAAAATATCCGTCGTCAGCAGGCACAGCGGTATCATGATTTGATACTTAATTTCCCAAAGCATCCAAATTTAAAACAGTGGAAATTTAATCAGATTGTTGCGCGGCTTCAGCTAGGCGATCCGAGTGTCCGTGATGAAGCAATAGCTGCGCTTAAAACGTATACAGGAACCGAGGCGCGTGAAATTTCTGCAGTGGGACTTGCCCTCGACGCGACTGCCGGGCGGCTCCCGAGTCCATTTGGGACCTTGGAAGGCGTCTTGCAAAACAGCACTGACCAATATGAGGGTGCAGCTTTCAAGATCCTGATTGCCGAACAGGAGCTCATTAAAAAACGCAACGCACAAGCAATTTCAATGCTGCAAGATGTGATTGCAACCTGCAAGGGAATTCGCAGAACAGACAAAGAGCAAACTCCCAGCACGCTTCTCCAAGCAGCGTCTTTTATGCTGATAGATGCCGGATTAAAAAATTCCGCGACAGTGAATCCAGAGATTCTGCAAACCTTGATAAACAACGACTTGGCAGAGTATGCGCGGAGTTATTTGGAGCAGTTTGCTTTAGCGACGTATCAGAAAAATATCGCAACTGCGATGAAATACTATGGTGAAGCGGCCGGAACTGGAACGGTTCCTGATGCAACCAAAACCAAAGTCGAGACACGCATGCTTGATCTGACGCTTGCTGTGAATCAGCCACGCATGATTCAAGCGGCCTGGGAGAGAGTTATTTCTCGAGGTGTTCAGAAGCAGGTGAGTCTTGAGCCTGCGATGATTTATACGATGAATCAAAGCACAACCTTGTTTAAAATGAAGATGGACAAAGACTCTGCAATGAACATGCTTCAGCTGCACGACTTGTTTGTTCGCGGATTTCCGTCCTATTCGTCTCGGGAAGACTCGGCGGTGCGAGTTGTTGATGCTCTGTATCAAACGAAACAATTCTCTGAAGTTATCAAACGTACAGAAGGTTTTATCGTTCGGTTCAGAGAAAAAATGAACCGAATTGCCGCGTATGGCTTCAACCTAAAATCTCGCACGCAGTTACTTGGCTTGGGCGCTGATCTCAAGCCAGGCACCTCTGCAAAAATATCTGGCGATCCGACACTTGTTGCAGGTTACCTGACCAATGCAGATAAACTGCGCAGTTTTCTTCCCGCACATGAAGCCGAACAATACATGTATTACTCAGCGTATCTGCAGTTGTTGAGTGCATCTTGGCAGCCTGCCCTCGCTCGATATGAGGAAGCATTCACGAAAGCGGCAAAGAACCCTTTGAGTTCAGAATCCGCAGCTTTCTTGCTTGAAACGCTCGCTCAGCGAAAAGAATATGTTCAAGTCGAAAAATTCGTTCGAATGATGATGAAGCTTGGAATTATCCCCTCGCGAGACCCTTTTAAAAATTTGTCGAAGCAGCTCGAGAATGTCACATTTGAAATCGCCAAACAGCAGTTCGACAGCAAACAATATGAAGCTGCGGCAAATAAATCGATCTCATTCCAAAAAGAGTTCCCTGCATCAACAAATGCGCCACTGGCCATTGAGCGCGCAGGTTATGCTTTCGTTCAAGTGGGCAAACCAGCCTTGGCTCTTGCGGCCTATGAGCTCTATTTGAAGCTCTACCCAAAAATGCCGGCAGCAAAAGAGATCCGTTGGTCGGCGGGTGAAATTTCCGCGGCAGCAAAGCAGTATGGCAAGGCGGCCGAGCACTATCAGGTCTTTCATCAGCTCTATCCACCTGAGGGTGCGCAGAGGCAAGCAGCATTGAAGTCTGCTGAGAACTTTAAACAAGCAGGCAAAATTCCTGAAGCGTTTTCTGGGTATGAACTACACCTCAAACTGGTTAAATCTGTCCCCGAGCAAATTCGGGTGTTGAGGCTGATCTCAGATCTTGCCATGTCCTCCAACAGCAATGTGATTGCATTGAGCGCGTTGGAGCGTTTGGCAAAACTTGTGCGCCAGCCAGACGATGTGATTCAGGTGAATTTCAATTTGACCAACGTGTATCAGAAACTTGGTCGCGATGAATTGGCGAGAAAATCGGCTTTGGCCGCGTTGAGTGCGAAGCCGGCAACTGCTGATGGCTTCAAAGTTCAGGCCAAAGCTCGGTTTATCTCAGCTCGCTTTGAAGTTTCATCGTTGCGAACCCGGCAAGTAATGAATCAAAAGGATCTCAAAGCATCGTTGCAAGCTCTCTTGAAAGATTATGAGCGGGTCAAAGTGAATCTACTTGCACCCTGTGAAATACCAGGGGTTGATTGGTGTGCACTGGGTTATTTTGAAGCTTCAAAGTTGGCCGGTGATTTGAGCAAGCTTCTTGCTATCGTTGAACCTTCGGGCTATCTCGATGAAAATATGGTTGCTGAAATTAAGTCCTTGGTTGCTTGGAATAAAGATAAAATGAGTTCTGAGATGAAGAGTTTCGCCCTTCAGGCGGAAGATGCTTTGTCATCAAGCGGATTACCTGACAATGAAACTGCAGAAAAAGTTAAGCTCTACGTGCAACAAGTTAAACAGAGCAAAGGCGATGATGAAAGCAGTTCGACACCTGCGGGTGGCGAATCTGGATTCTAAATGTCGAAAAATGCTTATGCATCGCTCTTGAGTTCAAGAGATGCAACCACTTTAGCACTATGATTTCCCGCAGCTTTCAAAAAACACTTCAATGAGAGTTGGTTTGTCATACACGAGCCTTAAAAAAGCGATACCTTCTTCTCGTCGGGGCGGCTTTGAATTGCTTTCTTCAAGCCCCTCAAATGTATAATCTAAGCCAATAATTTGTGGTTTTCCGCAGTCTTTTTTTGGAAGAGCAGTCTCGCTTGTGCTGCCGGAAAGCAACGATATCTGCTCGTTTCTGTGTTTGGCAAAGTCATTCTTTTTTAGATCCCATACACGGTTCGCAATTTGACTGTCGCCAAGCAGCATCATCACGCGTGCGCGCAAATGCATGCCATCGGTTTTATTTGCTTCAATGTGGGTTTGTGCCTGAATGCTCGCAATCCTTTTGTTTGGAGGCATTTCAACAGTCATCCGCAGCGCGCATTCACGCACTCCTTTGTCTGTATCTTTTAAATTCAAGCGGAAGTCTTTGAAGTGCAGCGTTGAAAGTAGCGTTTCACCCGTTTGGGTCGTGAACTGAACCTCTGGCGATGGTTTTTTTGAAGAAGCCTGGCATCCTGAGCCAAAGGCGACCCATTCTGCAATACCAACGTTGTTCAGTTGCTGCTGAGTTTTTGCTTTGCTTGCATGATTCCCCGGGTTGGCCAGGGCTTCCCCTAAGAGCAGAAGGTTGGTTGTCAGGACAAGAAATGGGTGAATCGGGTTCATTGGTGGAAGCTCCCTTAAGAATTCGAAATCCTTTGAAACCAGCTTAATGATTTGCAATTTAAAAAACTAAAGTTTCCTCGACATAGTTCCGAAAACAGAAGGGTTTTGTGATGAGGGGTGTAAGACATGAAATTCAAAGTCAAGCGGCGCTCAAGTTCAATTGTTTGTTTGAGATTGGGGTTGCTGGCTCTTGCTGTCTTGCACGTTGGCTGCAACAAAACTGTTGTGTCCGATAAAATTGTCCCAATTGCGACAAGCACACCCGCGAAACAGGAACCAACGCGCAAAGGAATTGGCGATGGTCTTGCAGATACAAAATCAACAATTCGTCTGACTGGAACAAAATGCGATGCCGAACGTCTGACCGAATTTGAGGTTAAAGTTGCTGGCCTTTCAAACACTACCTGGACCAAGTTTTTGTGCAGCGATAAAACCAAAGAAATTAAAATTGATACAAAAAAAGGTTACTGCAATGTGTTGCAATTGAGAGCGCACGTCAGCATGACAAAGGCTGGATTTGCGGATGACTATTATCGAGAAACGGCGAAACAGGTGGATCGATTTTTTTTCAAAATCGACCAAATGGTTGGCGATGACAAGAAGATTATAGGTACCAATATTCACTTTGAAGACACCAATGATAGTTATTGGAACAACACCTACAAGCCATGTCTGGATAAAGTGAAGGCTGAATCAGATACAATTAAAGATGTTATTGAAGGTGATATGAAAACCTGCGCCCGGATTCTTGGAAAAGAACCTGGAAAATCGGCGGCGGTTGATTGGAATGATTTTGAATTCAGTGTCGAAAGTGATGAAGTGGAATTTACAGTTGAAAACTTCCCGGAAATAGGCTGCAGCCCCAAATGAATCTTTAGGTATCCACGAGAGATCTGCATCGTTTGAAAACTTCGTCAAAAGCTTGCTCACTCAAGCGGCCAGTGAACGTGTTTTGTTGGCTCGGATGAAAGCTTGAAAGAAGCACTATACCAGACTCTAAACGCACTTCTTGCATATGCGAGAAATGTATTTTTTTGAGTGGCGACTTTTCTTGCGTCACGAATTCTTTCCAAATTGCATCCCAGGCGATTTGACCAAGCGCTAAAATGACTTTTTTCCGCCGTGCGAGTTCTAATGTTTGCTTAAGAAATGCTTCACAGGTGTGAATTTCTTTCGGGGTTGGTTTGTTGTCGGGTGGTGCGCAATGACACACGACGGTGATAAGACAATTGTTCAGTTCCAGGCCATCGCCCTTCTCTTCAGAACGAGCCTGATTCGCAAACCCTGCCCTATGCAGTGCGCGAAAAAGCCAAACTCCGCTCATGTCGCCTGTGAACATGCGCCCGGTTCGATTGGCTCCATGTGCCGCAGGTGCCAAGCCAACCACAATCAACTGCGCATCGAGTGAGCCAAAATTTGGGACCGGGCGTCCCCAGTAAGTCCACTCAGAATACTTTTTCTTTTTCTCGAGAGCGACCTTTTTGCAATGCGCCAACAAACGAGAACACCCTGTGCAGTCAATAATACTCTGCTCCAGGGTGTTCGCGCGTTTCATAGCGGTGCTTCGCTCGATCTTAAGTTTATTTTTTCTTCTCGAGCTCGACTCCGACGTTGATACCAAGCAGTTTTACGGTTTTGCGCAGGCCGTCGTAGTCGCTGTCTTTGACTGCTGCAAAGGCATCGGAGTTGTTGATACCAGCGAAAGCATCAGGAAGTTTTGCAACACACGTTTGAAATGCCTTGGTAACCTTCGTTTTAGAATCTGCAGGAACTTCTTTGCGGATAACAATAGGATCATTTGGAATATCTTCAGTTAAGGTGAGAATTTTTACCTTGTCTTCGATATCAGGAAACTGGGTTTTCACACGCTCGCGTGCGTCCTTAATTTTTCCGGCAACTGGGGCATTATAATAAACCGCTCCAGCATCAACCTGTCCCTGATACACTGCAGTGACAACTGCATCGTGCTTGCCTTGAAAGACCTCCTGTCCAGGTTTTATCTTTGAATCCATGAACAGTTTCTTTGGTAAAATATACCCAGAGGTTGATGCAGGATCAACGTACGCTATCTTTTTACCGTTGAGGTCGTTCAACGATTTGATGTTGCGATCTGTGCGGGTAAGAATCGCTGCACGGTAGGTGGTTTCTCCATGCCGTGATGCTTTGAGGATTGCCTCTGCACCAAATTTTTCATGTGCAAGCAAATATCCAAAGGTCGGCAGAAAGGCGATGTCGACCTTTTTCGAGCCCATACCTTCAATGGCAACAATGTAGCTGTTTGGAACAGAGATATCGAAGGTTAGCCCGGTTTCTTTTTCCAAGCACTGTGCCACTGGCTTCATACTTGAAAGAATTTTTGTGGAGTCGCTTGAAGGTACCATCACAAGTTTCAATGGGTTTTTGCGTGTTCCCAGTTTGGGTTCTTCAGCGTGTGCGACGGTTGAAATGAGTGCCACTAGGGATGCGCTTGCTGCCATGCGAAGGAACATTTAAAAAACCTCCTGTGATTTAGGTCTTACGACCTAAGTCGGTCGTTTACAGGAGACCTTCTCGACTTTCAAGGTTGATCCACTGAAGCTGCGTTAGGCTGCACTTTTCTTGCCGAGATTACTTACTTTTTCAAGAAGAATTCGTTCCTCTTCCGAGCCTTCTTCGGGATGCGCATAGAAGCACGCCTCAACTTGTTCTTTGGTGAAAAATTCTGTGCCGCAAGCACTGCAGCCATATTTCGCATTGTTGCGTCGATACGACTTCATATCAGCTTTTCGCACGAAGACTGCAGTGACCCTCCCTTCATCTTGCTTAGTATCCATCATCGAATTTAACAGTTCGTCATCAATTTTAATGGTTTTGTCTTTGAGGATCTGTTCCTGTTTTTTATTGATATTAAGATCTTCACCATCGGGGGGAGCCTGCAAAAGAGCTAAAACATCTGCACCCAGAGCGAGCGATTCATCGGGTTGAACCGCAACTTGAGCAAATTCGGAGGCCTCTGCAAATGCATTGGAAAGCGAGTCACTCTCTGGGGAAGAAAAGTCGGTAAAGTCATCGGTGTGATCGAGTCTCGCTGGTTCGGGTTCTGCTGCTCGAGTGTTTTGCGGCTGAGTAGCCATAGCAATTGCTTCTTCTGCGGGTTTCGCATTCGCTTTTGCTTGTGCGGTTTGATCTGCTTTCAAGGCTTCGGGTGTGCTTGCTACTAAAACGGAAAGTGCAGACCCCGAAGGTTTCGTCTGCGCTGGTCTAGATTCTTCTCGCGGGTTTGTCAGCGGAGTCGTCTGAGGCGCGGGTTTTTTATTCTGCGCGGTGGCATTTGCAACCACTGCTGCCACATTATTTACGGCGGTCAACATGGCCTCAATGTTGTCTAATGAGTTCTCTGACTCTGAGACCTCTTTTAAGGCAGAGGATTCGTTGACCTGGGTAAGTTCGGCATCATCGAGCAGCGGTGCAGTTTCCAAGACTTCTGTAGCGACTTCCGAAAATCCCACATCCTGAGTTAACTCTGAACTCTGTGCACTTTCCTCACTTGTTAATTCCTGGGCCGAGCTTTCGGCTGATTCAATCAACTGTTGCGAATCGTCCTGGCTTGGCTGATCCGCAGCGAATTCTTGCATCTGATTCGAGTCGCCCCCCGCGGAAGGCGACTGAACCGTAGTGTCTTCCAATTGCTCTGGGTGTTCTTCTTGAATGGTCGCCGTTTCGTGTGAGGAGCTTTCGCCCGCTTCGGGAAAGTTTTCTTCTTGCAGTTGTTCAACTTCAAGTGCAACAACCGCGGATTCAAAGGCGTGTTGCTCAGGGGGACTCAATAGTTCCTGTGCCTGTTTGGGCTCACCCGGATGTTTTGCCGGAGAACCTATTTTCAAGGAGGCCTGCGATTTTCCGCTCGCTGCAGGAAAGCCCAAAGCGCCTTTTTCTTGAGTCAGAGTGGTGAGCATTTTTGTGTGTTCTGTCAGCGGATCTATCCGCTCCAATGATCGCACTCCGTGTGACGCAAGCCTGTGCACGTAGCGAGCCTGCACGCGACGCAATGCGAGTTCGAATTTTGGGTTTGGTTTCATTTTTATGATGCAGCGCTCGAAGCACTGCTCGGCGTCGTCGGTATTCACAAAACCACGACCGCATGCTGTGCAAGCGTAGTGGGGTAAATCGCCCATGTTGGTTGGTCCAACCGGGCTGCGCAAGCGTAATTCGATTGTGCACCGACCAAGGCAATCAAAGGCGCCCTCTATTTTGGAATGGAGCCGACCGCATAAGCCACAGACAAATCCCGAGCGAACTCGAAAAACCCGAGGATCGCCAGGGCTAGACAAACTCCTTCGTTGTGCCAACGGTGCGTTTGCCGGGTTGCCCTTGCCTCCTGAGGAGGCCTGAGGGGCTTCCAGCAACGCCCTCAAATCCTTGGCCATGTCTTTCTCTCCCCAAACCTTCCTCAACGAGTGATATATCGGTTGAATCAATCCGAGGTTTATGCCAATTGTTGCATGTATCTGGAGTCGTTCGAATAATTTAAGCTCCAGAGCAATCGAAAACGGGGGCTTATCGATGCCAGTACTCACCATCAAAACCGACAAAAAGACCATTGAAGTTGAAAAGAACGCGGCAATTATTGACGTCTGTGAACATCACGACACGAGCATTCTTTTTGGTTGCCGCGATGGCGCTTGTGGCGCGTGCATGATTCGCGTCGTTGAGCACCCTGAGCACCTCAGCAAAATGGAAGAGCACGAGCGCGACTTTCTCGAAACAATGGCAGCGCGCGAAGATGAGCGACTCGCATGCCAATGCAAAGTTCTGGGCGATGTTGTCGTTGAAGTTTCAGAATAATGAACAAGCTAAACCGTTTTTTTGAAGCTGGTCTTCAGCTGGAAAAATGGCATGGGGCACGCAACGATTTTATTTTCGTTCGCGTGCCTGATTTCGTTTCTGCCCTAAAGTTGCCCTGCACTGCAGATACAATTGCTCTGTGTAGTGAGGCCATTTGTGAGCGGAGTGAAGGCCTTGGTGCTGATGGACTCGTTCTATGGGATATCGATGGCAATGGAAGGGCAAGCGCGGCGATTTGGAACAGCGATGGAACGCGCGCACAAACGTGTGGAAATGCTTTGCGCTGCCTTGGGTCTTTGTTGTTCGCAAATCTCTTTTGGTCGGGTAGCGAAGCGTTAGAAATTCGCGCCCTCGGTATCTCAAATGCGAATATAACTGCAAGTGAAAAGGTATTTGCACGTCTGATCTCGGTTGCCAACGAAGAAAAGCAGACACCAGACACACAAAGCCCTGCGGCAACCCTCTATGAGGCTCAGGTTGACATGGGGTCAGTTCTGGAAGCCAGAGTGTTTGCACCTGAGGAGATTTTTTCTGGTGTGCCGCTTTTGCAAAGTCAGCAGCAGCTTTTGCGCAGCAGTCTTCTGAATGCTGTTTTTGTTCAGCTTGCAAACCCACATCTTGTGCTGATTTTGAAACAAATGAGTTTTAGTTCGTTTTCAAATGGGATCATCACTGAGATCGGTAGCGCAGCTCAGTCAAGCGCAGTGCGCGCAGGTTTAAAGATTCCCGAATGCAACATTGGCTTTGTCGAGCTTCCCAAGCAGTGGGATGCTCGAATCAACGCTTCAGGTGTCGGTGCTCAGCAACCCTTGAATGCGGTTGTTTATGAGCGTGGTGCAGGTCTCACTCAGTGCTGCGGCTCGGGCGGCTGTGCGATGAAGGTTGCGCTCGATCACATTGAAATTGAAGGGCGCCACCCTTCTCTCCCGTTGCCTCTGAGGATGCCTGGCGGAACCATAAGAATCAGCGGAAACCAAGAGCGGCTTTTGCTCACGGGTCCCGCTGTTTGTGTGGGTGCAATTAGAGTTCTTTCGTAACGCAGGGGGTTTGCCCACGGGTTCGAGCGAACCGCAGCGGCCCCAGATCGCTTGGTCTGCCTGCTGCGAGGCTCAAGCGCGGCGGCCGCGTTCAAGTTCTTCTTGATAGCGCAATGAATAAAGCACCCAGGGCTGAACTTCCAGACGGCGGAATCCAATGGGTTCGCCAGTTCCTTCGCAAAGGCCATACGAGCCATCATTGGCTTCAATCTTCTTGAGCGCCTTCTCGACAAGATTGAGTTTGTGGCGATCATGTTCGGCAAGCTTCATGCCGACGTCTTGAGCTGTTTCCACCGACGCCAAATCAGCTTCATCGGCCAAGTCATCGCGGCTGATTTCGTACATGCCTTCAGCTTTTCTTTCGCGCGACTTCTCGTGAAGAGACTCACGGGTTTTGAGCAAGACCTCCTTCAGCTTCAGAACTTCTTCAGGAGTGAGCTCTTGAAGTTCTTTTGAGACCTTAGATGCCATTTCAGCAACCTCCTGCTGCACGCATTTCCATAGTTCTTTTTTAGTTTCGACACTTTGGGGCCTATGTATGCCTTAGGTTGGAGATTTTGTAAACCGCCCTTTTCATTCCTTAAGAATGGGCGGTTTTGCAGCATTGTGCAGTGAAAAGGCGGGGCGCGGGGCCAGCTTACTCCCCTGTCCCCAGGCCATTTGCCCCTTCGAGGGCATGGATGTTGATATTGTCTCGAAAGTGGCTGCGCAGCTCTATGAGCGATTGAAATTTTCCGGCTCTCCGGCTTTGGATGACAAAACCCTCGGGGGTCTTGGCTTTGCCCTCAATGTGGGCATCTGCAAAATCAACATACTGAACCTTTCGCCCCCGCGCATCGCGCGTGACTTTCACCGTTGCGCTGCCACCTGCTTCGAGTCCGGCAGTGTTGCTTGCCGCGCTTGGATTCGAGACCATGGAGTGCGTGCCATCTGCCCGAGCAAAGGTCGAGTGGAGCACGACCACAACAGCAAGTAACACCACAGCCAGGCGAAGTATGGGGACAAACGTTTCGATTCCTGATTTCATCTGCAAGCTCAACCGAGAATCTATTAAAATTGATTTAGGTTGACGGCTCATTTGATGCTCTCCTCCATTTTGAGAAGATCTTGCGATGCGCTGTTTGAATTTACGGAAGACTGTTCGCCAACGGCAGCATTTGCTGATTGCGCCGCCATGTCCCGCAGGTTTTCGTCTGACATACGTCTTTCTTGAGCGGCCATCATCCGACGCAATTCTTGCCGCATTCCAACCGCAGCTTCGAGTGATTTGCGATCTGATTTACCCAACGCCAAGCTTCGTTCGACGTAGCTGCTGGCTCTCTTCAAGTCTTTGAGACGGTCGCGAGAAATATAAGCGAGATTTTCAAGTATCAGGGCATTGTCGCCGGTTTTTTTCATCACCGCCTCGAGCAATTCAACTGCGTCTTGAGCTTGACCTTGCGCGCTCATCACCAAAGCACGGCCGACTTGAGCATCGAGATGATTGGGTTGAATCGCCAGCACGCGATCAAAATGTCCGCCTGCCTTGCTGATATGACCGTTTTGGAAGAGCAAGACACCGACATTCATTAAGGTTGGGATATGCATTGGATCGATGCTTAACGCCTTATTCCACAGGGCTTTCGCATAGAGTGGATTTTCCAGCTGGTATTGGATCAATCCCTGCAATGAATAAAGCTCAGCATCTTGTGGAGAATGTGCGAGCGCAGATTCACACAGAGCAAGTGCTTCATGAGGCTTGTGTTCAATGAGTGCCGCTTTCACAAGGGTTTTGATGGCCTTCACCTGACGCAAATCGCTGCGCAGAATCGCTTGTGCGTTTTCAATTGCGGGTCGGGTTAAGTGGCCAAGAAGTGCAAGTTCTGCGTTCATCTGCAAGGCTGCTATGTTTGTCGACGTGCGTTTGTCAGCAACCAAGCTTTCGATGTTTTTGGATTGTGACTCGGTCCACATCAAGCTGCGTTGGTCTGCAGAAACTTGCACCAGGAGCGACGTGTTGTCGGCGCTTTTTTGTGCGCTTGGAAGACGGGTTGTTTGGCATCCAAACAGAGTCAATAGACAAGCAGAGACAGTGATAAGGTTGTTTCTCATGGCATTTTTCCTCTAATAAAGCCTGAGTTTATGTTGAATAGAACGTACTTTTATTCGTCCTGAACCACTCCTTTCATTTCCTTATTTATCGGAAGTTCATGCGCCATATATGAGGGCTTTGGCATCACTTCGATCAATTTTTGAAATTCACCGGGTCGCACAACAGCGAGCTTTTCCTGCAGGAGTGCTGTATGTTGCGAGACGACTTCGGCTTCGTGAGCTTTTTCCAAAGCCTGTGAGTAGAGTCGAATGGCCTCTTCCTGCAGAGGGAGAGCAATTTTTTCGATCTTTGCCTTGAAGGCTTCAACCTCTGACGCTGAGATTCCTTCCGGATTTGGTGCTTGCATGAGAATGTTGGCAAGCAATTCCTGAAGCTCAGCAACTCTGTAGAGTGCGCCCACCGAAGTTTCAGACTGCCCTGCTTGTGAAAGTTGAACATATTGCTGGGCCAACGACTGTGCTTCTGTTCTTATTTTGCTAAACTCAACTTGAAGATTTTTTCCTTGCAGGATTTTTTTCGATCGCAAGGCACGGCTCTGAGCTTCAAGCACTTCAAGTTGCACAAGACCTGCAAGGCGCAGTCCTTCGAAGGCAAATGGATTCTGTAACTTTCCCTTCCAGACGCGTCCGCGGCTGACAGCCAAGCTTGCCCATTGTGTTGCTTCATTGGTTTGTCCAGCGCTCATAAGCAATCGTGCGGTTGTTCCTGCGAAATAGAGCCCCCACTCAGGCGAGCTGTTTTGGCAGCGTTGTGCCGCAGATCGAGCGCTGTCTGTGAGAGTTGACAATTTTGCCATCGACTGCGCATCGACAAGCGTTTTGTAGGTCTCGCAGATATCTGAGCCACGTTTAAGGTGAAGCAAAGCAGACTGTGCATTACTTATGGTGCGTGTGGTGTTACCTTCTGCAAGACGGAGTTGGGCCGCATGTTGCAAATCTAAGCCTTGCTGTTCGCGAGCGTTGCCTCTTAGTTCCGCGAGTTGTTCAAGTGCCTTTGCTGCGTCTGCGAAGCGTGCCAAAGCTTCTGCTGTCGCGGCCATCATCTCAAGTGCCTGAGTCTGATATTCGGATTTAGGATACTGGTTCACAAAGCGCCCCAGGGTGCTGAGAGCGTCTTCTGGGCGATTGCCTTTGAATTGATTGTTGGCAGCGTTGATGAGAGCTTTCGCAGCATCGTTGTCAGTGGGAAATTGTTTTTGGAAATCAAGAAACTGTTGAGCTGCCTCTAAATGACGCCCTGATTTCTCAACAACCTGAGCTTGCTGGAAAATCGCAACGCGCAATAATTTCGCAAGTTGACCTCCCACAGCGGCCGAGGAAATTCCGGGAATTGCCAAGAATGTGCGTGCATCCTGTGCCGCTTTAAGCCAATCACCGCCGTCAAACGAGCGCTTTATCAAGAGGCGCAGCCCGTCACTCACGAGTCGACTTTGCGGATCCTCTTTTGCCATTGCCATCCAACGTTGTCCTGCTTGAGGCACAAGACCGGCTTGGAAGTGCAAGAGTGCGGCACGGTGGAGATGAGATATTTTATTGCTGTCTTTTGGAAACATCTGAGTATGCAGTTCAATTATCTTGACGAGCCTGTTCTCAAGCGGTGGGAGTCCCTGATTTTTGTGAGTGATTGCCGGACGCGCTTGAATCAAGAGATCACTTTCTGCCATGGCATTTTCAAGGCCAACTTTGCTCTCACTTCGTTTGAGAGCAAGCTTGCGATCCAAGAGCGCTGCTCTGATGTAGCCCTCAATAGCTCGTTCGTGGTCTCCGAGTGCAGTGAGCAATTGGGCACGGTTGAAATGAATTTGAAATGCCGCAGACGTTTCCCCATGATGCTTTAACGCAAGATCATAAAGCTGCAGACTTTCTTGAGCAGTTTTCTTGTTTTGGGTTTTTTGAAATTCGGCATGGAGGCGAATGCTCCAGAGAGTCGCCTCGGCAATGAGAGCTTCCTTGGCTGTGGTTTTGTCGCGTGGGTTTTTTTGCGCTGCCGACCACTGCGAGTTTGCAGAAATCATCTCTGAAACACGTTCCAGCGCATCGACCATCAATTCACGTTGCTGATCCTTCTCGTAGAGTCCAGCAAGACGAACAAGAAACTGTGGGTTTTTCGCGCTGTCAGGGAACTCTTGGACCAGGCGCAAATAAAGCTCTGCGGACTCACGGCAGCGACCCGCTTCCGCGTGCAACCAAGCCAAACGTTCGAGCAGTGTTGCATATAAAGCTGGTTCTTTCATTTCTTTGAAATATGCTTGTGCCTCGGTGATATCTCCGAGTTCTGCATACACCAAGACCATGTCGCGCAGAGCATCTTTTCGCAAAAGTGTGAGTTTTTGTTCGGCCGAAGCCTCGTCTGCAATTTTGACGAGAAGCCTGAATGCAGTGAGGGATTTCTGCAGGTTTTTGCTCGTTTCCTCGTCGGATCCTCGGATGTTGAAGAATGTCCATCCGAGCTTGTAGACCGCATATGGGTAAGCGCGGTTCTTTCGGTCTTGAAGTGCCTTTTGATAATGCCCAAGCGCTTCGCTGAAGTTGTTGCGGCTAAAATAGAACTCGCCCAGGGCAAGTTGAGCGTCGGCAATATATCGCGACTTTGGGAAACGCTCGATCAGGCGTTGGAAATACAAGACAGCGCTATCACTCTTCATCTCTGTCAAAAGGAAGCCAAGTTGATAAAGAGCTTCTGGCGCTCGATTGTGGTTTGGATATTGATTGACAAGTGCTCGCAGAATCTGGGTTGCTGCATTGATCGATTGCAGTGACATGGTCTGGTTAAACTTTGGTTCAGCGCCATTGCGCATGTTTTTTAGCCACTTTTCATATGCGATTTCGTATTGACTCATTTCTTTCTGCAGCAGATAACTGTGTCGTTCCGCGTGTAATTCTGCCAGTCGTAATAGGAGCTCAACCCGCTGTGCTGAGGAGTTGGATTGTTTGAGAATTTTTTCGATACTTTGGATCGTGGCAACCCGGAGTTTTTCGCCTTCATCGGCTTTAGAAGAGTCATCCGATGGGTTGCTGTTCGTGCGCGACAGAAAACTTGAAAATTCGAAGAGTCCGGGCGGATCGAAGCGGCCTTCACCGACGCCGCCGGTAAGGCGCAGAGAATTTGAAAACTGGCTAGCCTGGGATTTGAGATTCTCGATCGCCGAGAGGCCTTTGGCCTGCACTGCTGTCGTGCTTGCTTGTGGTGCCGCAGGTGTGGCTTGTGTTTGCCACGCATTCAATTCCTGTCGCGGATCCCGAGACGAATTCAAGGTTGCCCGGTTTTCGAAGCTACTCTGTATTTTTGCCGGAAATTGCTTTGCCTGAGCTGTTTCCTCTAAAGTCAGGCTCAGCAGAACCCAAAGGCTCATGCCATATATTAGTGCGCTACCTTTCTGCATGTTGCTTCTCCTCCTTGTTGAGTTGGCATTGAGACTTTTTGGTGAACACAAAGCTGTCGAGTTCGTCTTTCCAAAATTCGCGTTTGCTGTCGTCCCACAGGCGGGTCGGACGATTTGTGCTTTCGAGGAAATCATTTTCGCTGCCGAGGAATTGCTGCCCTTGTGCGGTTCTCTCGTTTCCTAGCACTTTGTCTTTTTCGGCTGTCATGATCTCAAGGTTGATCATTCGGATTTGAGTCAAAGCGCGTTCGTAGTCGGTGCGCATCGTGCGAATCATTGCAAGCGCGAGTTCACCAAGACGGACTTGCTCTCGTGCTTCAACTTGCAAAAAGCTATCAATAATTGTTTTTTTACTGCGCACAGGCCACGGGTTTTTAAGAATATTGAGTCTTTGCTTACGTTGTTCATCGAGAGATGAAATTCCGTTCATTAAGACTGTTTTTCTTCCCAAGCTTTGTAGCCCGCGTGGTCCTAAGAGACTGTTGGTTGAGCTCACTCCATGCGCCAGGCCTTCAACCACTTTAAAAGCCCTTTCGTTCATCGCTTTTTCGCTATATTCAACGCTGTTATTTTCGCTCGCAATCCAACTGCGAAGAAGAGTTGCATCTTCTCGGGTGTGGGTCACAAAGGCCTGAATACTGCGCCGCGCCGCTATGAAATCGCAAAGCCAGTAGTTGACAGCTGCATTCAAAAAATATTGGTCTGGCTGAAATTGCTGATTGAAATGTGGACTTGTTGCACCATAGGTGAGTCCGAGCGCACGATTTGGATGACCCGCCATAAAAAACGCCCAGCCTTGTTCGCTTAGGCTTTCGTAGAAGAGCGGGCTTTGCGCGTCGATGCTCCGGTAAAGAGAGAGTGACTCTTTAAAGTCATTGTTTTCAAAGAGCAGACGGGCAAGATTAAGCACGGCTCGTTCTTTCAAATCAACAAGCGTTTCCGCGCTGATTTTTGCTTTCGTCTCGGCCTCAGTTGTTTCCACAGAAACAACCACCTCAAGCGCGGATTTACCCCGTTGTAATAAGCCTTCACGAACAGCTATCAAGCCTTCGTGTAATTTTGCTTGCCGATAGAATTCGCAACTGGGTTCAATCTTTTCATAAATTGCAAGTGCATCTTTTCTGCGCCCAGCTCTTTCGAACGAGAGCGCAAGATAAAATGATTGGCGCGCATCGATTGCCACAAGCTGACTCGTTGCAAGCGCCTGTGCGACATCAGCAAGAGCATTCATTGCGATGGCATTTTTTCCTTTGATGCGAATAAGAAATTCGTTCCAAATCAATTGTGCTGCCTGTGGATTGAGTTTGAGGGGTGCAAGACGCGCCGCCTGAGCGAGTCGTTCGGCAGCCGCAATTTGAGTTTCTGGCTCACTGATGAGAAGAAGTGATTGCGCGAGCATAATGCGCGATTGGTTTTGAGTTGTATGGTTCTGTGTCTCGAGATCAATCTGCAGTTGCTCAAACATCGCGAGTTTCTTGCTCATCGGCGAGTTGCGGAGAATCCATGCCCGGTCGAGAAGCTGGAGCTCTTTCACGATTTTTTTCTTCTGCGCTGACTGCCTTTGCGGTTGTGGATTCGCAGCCCGTGCAGGCTGCGGACTTTCAATGATGAAAGTGTGTAAGGTCAATGAGATCAGCAACAGCCGTATTAATTTGCACGTCATAGATCACTGCTCCCCACCATTGAGAAACGCACTCAGTCCGACTTGAGCAACCCAATTGTGTCGCCAATTGCTGCGCGTTTGTTCACCTTGGGTGAGGGTTTGTTTCAGATAAATGTCTGTTGCGTCAATGCGCAGACTAAAGGATTTCGAGAAGTAAAATCGTTGACCGATGCTTGGAGTGAATGCCCATTTTTCGCCTTGAGTTGTCGCAACCCGGGCGGCACCTGCACCGAATGTGAGATCCGAATAGACAATGAGCCAATCGAGTAAGTTGATCTTTCCGTAGATTGGCGCGGCCACAACTTGGAGCTGGTGTGATTTGTTCAAGCGGATAAAACTGGGCTCAATGGAACGACATTCAAGTGCAATGCAGACCTCTTGCATCCGCAGGGCGGTGAGATCTGGGGAATCAACAGCTTTGAATTGTGAAAAGTTATATTCGATACCAACTTTTTCTGAGACAAAGAGACCAAGACGCCCACCTGCAAGCGAGGTTTTGCTATAGCTTTCGTTCATCACAGTGCCAAAGCTTGCACCTACTTCTGCGCGCAATTGTTTGGTGAAGAATCGATTTTGCACGACCGTGGGTGCGATATCCGATATTTCATTGCTGCTGAGCGCAACCACCCGAGTTGCTCCCTTTGCAGCGGCGAGACTTTTGTTAGAAAAAAACAAAAACGCACTTGCTGTTGCAAGTTCACAGACTTTCTTCCACATGGTCGTATCCTCTAGGTTGACCTAAGAAGGATATCGACCCCGCTTTTTGGGACTTTATAAAATTTTTTATTTTAATTTAATAAATTTTCATTTTGCCAATGCTGCTGCGCTGATAACCGACTTGAGATCGTCGTCGGTAAAGCGTAATCCGGCACCAATGAACTGAATTGGCTTCGGAGCGCGGCCAATTCCATCCGCACCACCGGTGAGATAGATGTTCGGAGTTACGAAGACATTTGCATATGTTTTAAATCGTGCTTTGCCATTGGATCGTGAATCGGCTTGTGAAGGGTCATCACCAAATTGAAAGGCTTCCACGGTTGCGCTGAGTTTGTCGGAAAATAAATACAAATCACCTGCCACGCCGGCGTAGCTTTCGAACAAACCAAACCGCAAGCCAAGATTGTCGAAGCGTTTGGCAAACTGGACGTTGTACTTGATCCGTGGGCGATTTTCCGTTGAGGTGATTTCTTCGCGGGTAATCTCAGCACCGGTTGAATCTTTTGTAACAGTTTTGCGGTTCTCTGTAATTTGCCGACTTTGTGGCGTGTCCGAGACACCCAGTAGGTAGTAGCGATCGGGGCGCGTTGCCAGGCGTAGGTTGAAGTGGTTGCCCGTGTCACCGATGTATCGGGTATCAGAAGAGCGCACTTCGCCTTTGTAGTCGACTTCAATCCGCAGCTTGCTTGCAGGCTTGAGAAGCTCTTGCACACTTTTGAGTGTTGACCTCAACTCGTTTGCTGTGTCGTCTTTGGAAACAAGTTGTCCAAGTGTCCCCTCGCCCTTCTCGACTTTATCGACAATCAATTGAACTTTACTTGTTGCTTGCCGAACGCTTTGCATTGAGTCATCGAGCGATGCGATGATGTTTTCAACCCGGTGTTTGTTTTCACCGGTCATGATCTTTCGAAGTTCGCCGCTAAAAACCCTCATGTCTTTGCTAGCATCCGCCACCGCCAACATGATCTCATCGATTCGGCCATCGTGCTTTGCAAGAAGTCCGTTGACTCGTGTCATCGATTCTCGCAATGCCTCAAGTGTGGCCGTAATGTTTTCTTTCTGACCCGCAACAAGATCTCGCGCTTCGCTGGTGATCTTCTCAACATTTGTTACGATATTTTGCAGTGATGATTGACCGTCTCCAGTGCCAAAGACTTTTGCCAATGTTCGGCTCACGGTTTGCAAGTCGGTTGCGATACTGCCCAAGGAACTCATCAGAGTTCCCATGTCATTAAACTCTTTCATTTGTGGAATCTGGGAACCAGACTCCATTTCGTCTTTGCTCTCTTCATTTCGCACAATTTCTAAATAAACATCACCCAAAATGCCGCGAGAACGCAGCTCAATGTATGAACCTTTGGGAATTTTAACGGTACCGTTGACTCGGAAATTGACCTTCGCTCCCTTGGGAAGGATGTCGATCGATTCAACTTCTCCAACCTGAACACCACTCGTTCGCACTTGAGTGCGCGGACCAACTCCGCCAACATTTTGCAAGACAGTGTTGAACTTCTGAGCTCGTGATGTGAATGGATTTCCTTCAAGAGTCAACACGAGAGCGCCGATGGCCGACAGCGCAGCAACTGTGAATAATCCAACTTTTAATTCGGTTGTAACCGTTCGCTCGAACACAAATCCTCTTTCAATGCCATCAGGCAAAGGGCCAAGGTTTAACCCATGATAACATCGGAATGATTTCAAAATGCTTAATTTCAACTAGGTAACATTTTCAGTCTGTCGGCAGAATTGCAACTGTGTTTGAGTCGAAGGAAAAAAGAACTGGTTTCTTCAGGTTGTCTAGAGCTTCACAGCGCAGTTCGTGGTTAGGATATAGGTTGGCCGAGTGGGCCCTCCATGGAGCCGGTGATAAATTGTTGAACAACAGGATCTGCACTTGCTCTGAACTCAGCCGGTGTTCCGCTTGCGTACATGCGCCCTTCGTGGAGAAAGAAAATTCTGTCGGCAAGTTGCATCACCGATTGGATGTCATGGCTAATAACAACACTCGATAAACCCCGGATCTTTTTTTGCATTTCTAGAATAAGCGTGTCGATGAGCTCTGAGATGAGCGGGTCCATGCCTGTGGTTGGTTCGTCATAAAGAAGAAGACTCGGATTCAATGCAAGTGCTCGCGCAAGTCCAACGCGTTTTCTTTCACCAATCGACAAATCAGGCACTCGCGCATTTCCATAACCAGGGAGTCCAACGAGATCCAGTAACGATTCTACTCGCGTTGTGAGTTCTGCCGGGGAGAGCTTTTCGAACTCAATGAGTGGAAAGGCAATGTTTTCCCCCACCGACATACTGTCGAAAAGAGCGCCATCTTGAAACAGCAATCCCATTTGTCTGCGCGCTTTGATCCATTCTGTTTCGGGAGCGTGGCTGAGTTGCACGCCATCAACCGAAATATCTCCAGAATCAGGATGCAGAACTCCAATAATGTGTTTGATGGTCACCGACTTGCCCTCGCCCGAGCGGCCGATGATAAAACTAATTTCACCACGTTTGAGCTCGAAGCTGAGTCCACGTAAGACCTGTTGGTTGCCAAACGATTTGCGGACATTGTTGAATACAACAATGGGCAATGAACTGTCTTTAGACACACCTTGAGCCGACGGTTTGAGCATGAGTCAGCCTCGGATTTGCACCAGGGAAATAAAGAAATCCACAATAAGAATAGTCAAAAGGCTCGAAACCACAGCCTGGGTTGTTGCCTCACCAACTCCCTTTGCGCCACCGCGTGCATGATAACCTTTAAAGCACGCGATTGTTGAAAGAATGAAGCCAAATACAAGTGCTTTTGCAAGCCCCTTGCGGATGTCAGAGACCCACACGAGCCACTTCAACTGAGAGACAAACACAGAGGTGTCAATGCGAAACATGATGACACCGAGTATGTAGCAGCCAATGAGTCCAAGTGTCAGAAAGATTGCAGAGAGCAAAGGCATCATGAGTGTGCTTGCGACAACCCTTGGCACGATAAGGTAACTGACTGGCGAGACGCCCATGGCTTCCATCGCATCGAGCTGCTCATTCACGCGCATCGTGGCAATTTCTGCAGCCATCGCCGCCCCAGCCCGACCTGTCACAATAAATCCACACATGACAGGTGCAAGTTCAAGGGCGAGAGCTTTGCCCGTGGCAGCCCCCATTAAGCCTTCCGCACGAAAAATTCCGAAGATCTTACCAATCTGCAGTCCAAGCACGGCGCCAGTAAAAAGCGATGACAAAGTCACAATGGACAGCGATTTGTTTCCAACAAATTCAAATTGTTTGAAGATCAGTTGAATGCGCACGGGTGGCCGTACAAGCCAGAAGAGAATTTCCCGGATAAGCAGAGTGAAACGCCCTAACCCAATGATTTGCCCACGGACCATACGACCTACGGTTTCGAGGCCACTGAGGGCAATTTCCATCATGGTCCGTGTTCTCCTGCGTGTTCTGCAATACGCTGACCAAGTGAAGCCAAATCTTCAAGCCGGAGAGCTGAATGTGCATCCAGGTGTTCGGCAACAGGCAAGGTGACAATTGAATGTGCTGCCAAGCGGAGCTGCTCTTGAACGCGCCTTTGCACAATTATAAAATTATCGAGATAGTTTGCAAAAAACGAGGCATCTTGTTGACGCATTTCAGCCAAAGTATCGGCAAAGCCAGGATCACTGCGAAGACTTTCCGGAAAGGCTCGGTTGATGATCACCTGTCCTGGTTTCATTTTCAGAGACTTCAGCGTGCGGCTCAGTTCCCATGCGACCTGAACGGCATCATAGCGAACCGAGGTAACAACGTAACAATGCGTTTCTGCGGAGCGCAGCCAATGGCCTGCGAAGGTGAGGCGGGTCATCATGCGCGCAAAAACTTGATCAAGGAGAATCAAAAACTCGGCAAAGTGGAGCATAAATCGCTGTCCACCCAATTCAGACAAGCCTTCCAAGATCCGCCGCGCGCCACCTTTAACAACCCTCTGCAAGAGACCACCCTGTGGCGTGTTTTCTTGCGAAAACCATTTGAGCCATTCAATTAATTTGCCATCGAGAAATGCCGAGAGCTTTTCTGGTTTAGATAAAAAATCGATGGCGTGAATTCCAGGTGCTGTGTCGACGACAAGGTCAGTGAGCCCAGCTTCACGTTCGGGCCATTCTGCCATTCGCACGGCTGCGAAGGTATCCGTTGCTGTGGCAAGCCGTTCGGCAAGTGCCTTGAAGAGACTGTTTTCATAAAGTTGCGTTTGCGCAGCAGGTGAAAGTCCGGCTTCAACCACCCAGCGCTTCAAACTCTCACCAATATGCAAAACACTTGCGCGCAGCGAGCCAGGGCAATTTTCAATTTCAATGTGTGCTCCGGTTTCGGGAAGCTCGGAGAGTCCGAGTGCGCCTTGCAGCCGTTTGGCAGGGTCGATGGACATAAGTCCAACGTGTCGCCCTTGTTTCGCAAGAGCGATTGCGAATCCTGCAGAAAGCGTTGTCTTGCCAACTCCACCAGCACCAAGGAACAAATGAAGACGCGGGATATTCCTGCCTGACAAGGGATCTGTTGGTTTGTTACGTTTCATCGCTGGTCCTCGGAAATAACGAGGTGATGATGTGTCGGCAGGGGATGACTGAAATGATCATTATCCAAAACCGATTCGTTGGCCTTGAGCAGCCAATCGGTGACTCCTTGCAAAACAGCAGGAGCCGCCGCCTCTGGGTCGGAAAGACCAATGTCAGGGACAGAAATTGTTGGAATATTTAGCGCCTGTTTTTGCATCTGTGTTCGAAGAAACGTTTCGAAATACTGGCGTTTGCACAGGTCGCGATGCAAAACCCCGAGAGCCCGCAGAGCTTCTCGAGATTTCAAGCCGTGCTGCCAAATTTTAAAAACATGATCTTGATCCATCGCGCGCGGGTTTTTCTCGATGAAAGGTGTAATCGAGCGGTTGATAAACAATGCATTTGCAGGTCGGCCGAGGTCACGGCTCAGCCGCGGCATGAATTCGAGAGTCTCTTCAACCGGCAATTCTTCCGGTAATGTTACGAGAACAGTAGCAACAAGTGCAGGATTCGCGATCATCTGCGCAACTCGTTCACATTCACTTGCCAAAGGCCCGGTCATGCCAAATTGAGCGATGGTTGGCGCGACGGTGAACAAGGAAACACCATGACCAGTGGCCTGCGCATCAACAATGACTCTGTCAAAACGCGTTCCGCGGATTTCCTCTGAGAGGCACACGAGCCAAAATAATCGGCCCAGAAAAAACAGCTCCTGAACCCCGGGGGCTGCATGAATCAGGCGTTGAACGTGTCTGTTTTCAATAACAAGATTGTAGATGAGTTTAAGTTTAAGATGGTCAATGAAGTATTCGCGGATCGCTTCGTCTGTCGAAAAATTCATTGCCCAAAGATTTTCTGAAATTCGCTCGGAATCGTGTCCGGCGTTCGGTTTGGCAAAAAGCTGAGAAACGGCATCCTGCAAGGCCCATTGCACGACCAGTGTTTTTTGTCCTTGCTGTGCGCAGGCCTGCGCAAAGGATGTTGCCAGGGTGGTTCTTCCAACCCCGCCTTTGCCCAGAAAAAAAACCAACCGCTGAGGTATGCATTCAGCCAGATTGGTGGTTGGGATCATTTGTGCGGATCACGATGTTCAACGTCGACGTAGTCAACCTTGGCTTGTTGTTGACCTTGCGAGCTCTGCAAAGTGGAGTGCTGCATGGGCTGAGCATTAACCGGCTGCTGCTGAACAGGAGCTTGTGGAGCCACATTCTGCGCGGGTTTGTCGGAGTCGTCGCCATCAAGACCCTTCTTGAAGTTGCGGATTCCCTCGCCCAGCGACTTGCCCACATTTGGAAGTCTGTTGCCAAACAACAGCAGTGCAATTGCAAAAATAACCAAAAGTTCGGTGAAACCAATAGTATGCATGCCCGCCCTCCCATGCTAGGACGCTGTTAAAAATCAGCCAACCGTGTATCGGCTTAATCGCCGCGAACACTGAGGTCAATTCCTCGAAACGATTGACGCGGGTCAACCCCATTTGAGCGACCGCAAAAGGATGCTATCAGTCATTCTGCCAAATTCATAGAAAGGGTTCTCATGGAATCGGTGACTTGCGCCTCATCGCATCTCCCTCCC
>RGDM01000140.1 GCA_009918675.1 bacterium | reverse complement strand
ATATTTTTATGTGTTTGTTTAAGTAAATTTCATAAATTATGGTATTTATATTTAATAATTTTATTTCCTAATTCATTTTTATTATTAAGTATGATTTTAACTTTAGTTTTAATTAGCCCATATAATTTATATAAAAAATATTATAAAATTAAATCAACAATTATTAATAAAAACATTGCATATATCTTACCATGTTATAATGAATCTGAAGATGAATTAAAAAATTCAATTGAAAGTTTTGTTAATCAATATAATATGGAAAAGCACAAAAAAATATTAATTATATGCTGTGATGGTAAAGTAAGAGGAATTAATAATAATGAGTCTACTGATATAATTTTATATAAAAAACTATTAGGTAATTATATTATTGAAAAATTTGAACATCAAAATGCATATAAAACATGGGATAACACTTATAATGATGTTGATATGTATCATGGTATTTATAAAAATTTACCATTTATTCTAATTATTAAAAATAATAACATTGGTAAAAGAGATAGTATTACTCTGATTCGGCGAAATTTATATTTATATAATAATAAAAATGATCCTGAACTTTTTAATAAACCATTTAATGAAATTCAATCATTTAATTTAAATTTATTTACTATATTTGCACATTATGATTTAAATTATTTTGATGCTATTATTGGCACTGATGGAGATACAATTTTAGATACAAAATGTTCTTATCATTTAATTAATGATTTATTTAATTATAAAAATGAGAATTTAGTAGGAATTGCTGGATTTATTAAAATCGCACCTACAATGAAATGGTACTCTCCATGGATTATTTATCAACATACTAGTTATTTATCAGGTCAGGTTATTTTTAGACTTCATCAATCTAAAGTTACACAAAAAGTTAATTGCTTACCTGGATGTATTCAAATTTTACGTGTATGTAAAGAAGTATGTGGATATGAAATATTAAATGAATTTAATAGACTACCCGATAAAAATGAACCATTATATAGACATTTAAGAGCCCATATGGGTGAAGATAGAATGCATATTTGTACAATGATGCACATGTATCCACATATTAAAACTAAACAATCTATAAAAGCATTCGCATATACTCAAGTCCCCAATACCTGGAAAGTATTTTTATCTCAACGTCGGCGCTGGAGTTTAGGTGCTAATAGTAATAAATTAATTTTAGTTACTAAATCTAAAATTAATTTATATGAAAAAATTTCAACAATCTTAAGTATGCTAGCTTGGTTTTTAACTATATTCTTCTCATTTGCAGCTATTCATATTTGTATTTCATTAATCAAATTAGATTATCATAATTTATCCACTTTACAATATATTACTATCATTTCTATTATTACTATTATTGTAATTCCAAAATTATATTTATTTTCAATGCCATTATGGTTACAACTAACTAAAATAGAAATTATACAATTATATATTGGTCTAATATTATGGCTGCCTACAAATATTCCAATGACATTAATTATTCACCTTTATACATTAATTAATCTAGATAACCATACATGGGGGAAAACTCGAGAAATTAATAATAATAATGATTTAAGTATTGATATTAATGATTCAGAAAATATTTATAATTATGCAATTACTCCAAAATAAATATAAAGATTGGCGGGCCTTGGTCATTATTATGTCCACCATATGCAAATTATATTAATGTAAATTTAAAAAAATTAATTATAACGGGTCAGATATTAAAATGGGATAATAATATTCAATTATTACCAGGAAGTGATCCAATTACTGGATTTAATTCGCATGTTATTAGAAATCTTGATCAGAATACTAATAAAATACACTTTTACTTTAATAAAATTAAAAAAAAATAATTTTATTTTTTTTATAATTAAATATCATTAATCCAACTATTAATTTCTTGATTAAATAAATCTTCAGATAATAGATTAGTACTTACATAATCTTTATATAATGTATCTAGTAACTCTTCCAGTTATACAATAAGTATCTTGAGTTATAAAATTATACATATCATATAAATTATTAAGTAATATATTTTTAAGATCATCATTTGTGCAATTATACCATACTATTGATAAAATATATAATTCAGTTTGTAAAAAACGATAAATAAATCCATTATTTTTAAAAATAATTTTTAATACTTTTGTAATAATATCATAATTAAATAAAGATTTATTACTATTTGTTTTACA
>RGDM01000139.1 GCA_009918675.1 bacterium | reverse complement strand
TTCATCGCAATTTCTCCAAAAAATACGTAGAGTTCGTGTAATATCACCTTTTTCAAGAAGAACTCCAAACACTTGAGATAATTCACGAATTCCGGTTTCAAAAGGATCATCGCAACTATGTTTTCCACCTGGAAACTCAAGCAAAATAATATTTTCATCATGCGTTACATAATTTTTATCCCGCGCCATGTACATACATGGGACAGTTTCAGGATTCATTCCAAGAGGAACCACATTGACTGACACAACAGATTTGAAAGCTTTTGAGCTACATCTATCTGAGCAAAAATACATCCTGCTGAGCTTGCCATGAATATGATATCCACACGTCTGGCACACTGATGGTTTTATTTCATCAGATTTTTTTAAAAATTCCAAGAAGTACCCTCGATCACCATAAGGTCCCTGTTTAAAATAACTCTTCGTGAATGATGTCATGTTCTGCGCAAAGGGATTAAACTTTTCTTTCGATGAATATGATTCACGAAATCCACCTACATTATCACTCAAATATCTACTTGAATCTTGATCATCCTTAAACTTCTTTATATCCTTATTCATACCCGCACCATAATAAACATCATCACAAACATCATCACAAACACCATAATGATCATGATCGCCACCATAATGATCATGTTGATAATGTTTTATTTTATCAGATGCATAAGTTGAGTCTGTAGAACTCTTAAACCTCTTCGCACACTGATTATCATCATCATCATCATGACGACGTTTTCGCTCATTATGATAGTTGACATCATGATTATGTTCATCAAGGTTGTAAACCATTTGCGGTTGCAAAGGTTTTGCAAACAATATCCGTTGCGCAATTGGTACCCTCCTCTTATTTTTTTCACCAACTTGTTCCTTTTGATCAACTGATTCATTCTGATCAATTGTCATTGGTACGCCTGGAAATGATTCATGTGATTTAAATGAGTATGGTTTTTTAAAAATAAGTTGATGCATTTCGTTCGCAACAGTGTTAATAGCGATTTTAACACCTCCACGAATGTTATTTTTTCCGGAGATGTTGCATAGTTTAACGTTTTGTTCCTGCATACATTGAAGCAAATTCATAAGAGACTCTGATATTTCTATAAGTTTGGCAATCTTCATTTTATCATTCTCAGTTGTAAATAACTCTTTAAAGTTACTTGATCCATTTATGATATTAAATTTTCCAACGGCATATTCTTTTAGTTTTTCAATTTCTTGGTCAAATGTATCAAACAAAAGTTCACATCGAAATTTTTGTCCAGAAGCCTTTTCATCATTTGTGATATTGGCTGCCTTAGTAATGGTATTTATCAAAATGCTTGCCATATCTTTTAGATTATCATTATCACAATAGTCGTGAACGACTTCACGGAACTTTATGACAGCCTTAAAAAGAGATTCTCCAAGAACATCAATATTTATATCTTTTTGTTTGTGCATCTCTCGCTTTTTATCAAGATCACGCATCTCAAGTTCAAACATGTCTCGCAACCTTAGCTTTTCATTTTTTCGTTGTTGTTCCAGTTGTTGCTCCTGTTGTTGTTCCAGTTGTTGCTCCGGTTGTTCTTCCAGTTGTTGTTCCAGTTGTTGTTCCAGTTGTTCTTCCAGTTGTTGCTCCAGTTGTTGCTCCAGTTGTTTCTTAAGTTGTTCCTCAAGTTGTTCCTTAATTTGTTCCTCAAGTTGTTTCTTAAGTTGTTCATAATGTTGTTCATAATGTTGTTGATAATGTTGTTGATAATATTGTTGATAATATTGTTGATAATATTGTTGCAAAAGTTTTTGTTCCTGTTGTTGATCAAGTTGTTGATCCAGTTGTTGATCAAGTTGTTGATCAAGTTGTTGATCAAGTTGCTGATCAAGTTGTTGTTCTTGTTGTTGATTAAGTTGCTGATTAAGTTGTTGATCCAGTTGCTGATCAAGTTGTTGATCCAGTTGTTGATTAAGTTGTTGATCAAGTTGCTGTTCAAGTTGTGAGTATAGTTCTTCAGAAGAGAACTTATTAGCAGACATTGCATCCGCATCTTTTTCGTAATTTTGCATAACTTTTATAATGAATTATTATAGAATTTTAAACATTTCAATTTTATGAATAATTATTAATACCAAAAAGAGTGGTAAATAATTAATAACTTTCAAATGTTCTCATATCACTCTCATATAAAGAAACGCAAAAAAAAATGTTGATTAT
>RGDM01000138.1 GCA_009918675.1 bacterium | reverse complement strand
AAAAAGTTTTGATGTTTTTATGTGAGTTTTGCGATGTTATATGCGATTAATTATGCGATTAATTTTGTCCCCTCTCAACACCCCCCCACAACTCTCAATCAAACCATAACGATGAGCTGCTTTTCAGCGGAGACGACGGCATCGGCGGCAGCGGCAACAGATGCGGTGACAGCGGTGATTTGAAGCTGAAGAGCCTTGGCACTATTGGAGTTCTTCGCCTTCTTCGCAGCGGCATGTTGATCTTGAAGGGTAGCGAGTTGAGCAACAAGCTCAGCATGCTTATCCTTAGCGGTCTGAAGACGAAGTTCAGAGGCCTTCACCTTGTCCTCATCATCATCCGAATCCGAATCGGAATCGGAGGAATCCGAGTCCGAGTCCGAGCCAGACCCAGACCCAGAGTCATCCTCATCCTCATCGTCTTTCTCAACCTCAACCTCAACCTTAACAGCAACAGCCGGCGGCGGTGCCGCCGGCGCAGGAACAGGAGCAAGAAGAGCGGCAGTGGTAGCAGCCTTCTTGGCGGCCTTTTTCGCAGCGCGAATCTCCTTTTTGGCCTTGTCATCAGCAGTAGCGAGCTTCTTGAGCATAGCCAACTTGGGAACAACAAGATCCGCAGGATCAAAGTTCTCCTGAAGGATTTCAGTAGAAGGCCCCACATCAATCATGAAGCGTGTTGACAAGGTGTGGGCAACCTTGGTGAGCTTCTTCCAATTGCGGAGAGCGACTTCAGGCTTCTCAGACCGAGCGTACTGGAGAAACCAATCATTGAAGGTCAACGTGTAGATGACGGTTTCAAATGAAGTGAAGAACAAGGAGAAGATTTCGGGAGCCTTGCGGGGCTTACGAGGCTTCTTCTCAGGAACCACAACAGAAGCAGAAGCAACAGGGACAACAACAGGCATGATAAGAGTGGAAGACATCTTAAAAGTGCGTGTTGAAGGCTTGAGGTGATAGAACAATCGTGTGTTCTACCAGGACTGAATAACGGAGAGGGGGCGCTGAAGGGTCGTCAACTTTTTTTGTGGGCGCCCGGGCCCCGCAGGGGCATGAGGGGGGTATCATGCCCGTGCGAAGCCCCACGAGTTTGGACGACCTCCCCGGCAGTTTGTGATGGTACTAACAGTATCCCTCAACTCCATCCTGGAAACCAACGACAAAACGACGCCGCGCGAGCGCAGCGAGCCCCCACAACCCCCGCAGAAACGAACAGATGTCACACAACAGTCAACTGTTAGTTTCACAGAGCCCCCGCAGAAACGAACAGATGTCACACAACAGTCAACTGTTAGTCCCAGCAGAAACCCCACAGTGGCAGTAGACACCAACGCCAAAAAGCCCCTGATTTGACGGTTGTATTTGCGATTTTATCTGTTAGTTGTATAGCGGTTTCGCACACTCAGATAGGACCGAACCGAACATCGGCAAAGTAAGCTTTAGTTCTATCAGTCTTTTCGTTACCCTCTTTGTCAATGTATTTTACGTAAGAAAACTGTTCAATTAACCAGAATTGGGAACGCTGGGCTTTAAGTTGATCAACAGCCTCAACGAGAGTAGAGAACTGTTGAATAATAGGAGGAAACGCGACAGTATTGGGAGAAGAATAAAACCAACATTCAAACCAAACATCAAGAACTTGTGGTGTTCGCTTCATTTTGAGAGAGCTGAAGAAACAATCGTGTGTTTATCAGAACTGACGGAAAAGCGACGGGGAACCAAAAGGGCGTCAACTTTTTTTGGCGGATTCCCACACAACCCCCGCAGAAACGAACAGATGTCACACAGCAGTCAACTGTTAGTTTCACAAAGTCCCACACACCCCCCGCACAAATCGCACAGAAACTCAGCAATCAACTGTTAGTTTTCGCACAAATCCCACAAAACCCCGCAAAAACAAACAGAACACAACCAGCAATCAACTGTTAGTTTCGCACAATCCTCACACAATCTCTACAGAACCGAACGGTAAACACAGAATCAAATGCGCGTTTGGATCTCACAAATACTTAATAGCGCAACATGATAATGTGCGTTGGCATCCGAGTGGTTTTAGTTTTCTATACAATGGGTTTAAGTCAACTTGTGATGTTTGTGGTAAAGTTAAGCATGGTTGTTTCCTTTCGATTGCTTTGGTTAAGCGTTGACGGTTGCGAGAACTGGCGCGGTTGTGGTGACGGGTTTGCCCGCCAATGAACCCTTGCGGGCAATGTAGAAAGAGAACC
>RGDM01000137.1 GCA_009918675.1 bacterium | reverse complement strand
CGGCACCCACAGTGCCGACGCTCAGTATGGCTGCACTGACCAACGGAATCTCCATTTCAGAAAACGCCTCACCTATGAATGTTTCTGTGAGCAGCGGCGCGAGCGCATCAGGCTTGTCCTATACCTTCAGCTGCACCACCAACTGCGAAGTAAAGAGTGGTGCGACAGGCTTTCTCAACGCCAGCGGCCAGGCAACTCCAACCATTCAGGTATACACGGATGGCTCGTTCAGCCTGAGCGCCACAGTGACCGACGCTGCAGGCAATACAAGCACAGGAACACTTTCAGGCACAGCCGATCTCACAGCACCTGTGGTCAGCATTGGCCCACCCACGGCAACAGCAATCACAGCCTCGGGCAGTGTGAGTTTCCCAGTCACCATCACAGGTTCGAGCTCGGTGAATCTGCTGCAATCCAACGTGACTCCCACCTACACGGGCGGAGTGAGCTGCACCATTTCCGTAACAAACGGCACCACTGCATCTCCCACTGTTACGTTAAGCGCATGCAGTGGTTCGGGCTCACTGAACATCGCGCTCGCCGCAGGCATCGCGCAAGATGCAGCGGGCAATTCATCTGCACTTGTTGGTCCCAGCGCAACAGTCACGGTGAACAATTCTGCTCCTGTTCTCACCGCACTCACTCTTATCAACGGCGCATCAGATGGTAAACTTAATTCAGCGGAAGCCACAGCGGATCTTCCTGTTGTTACTTTAGATGCCACTGGATTTGATACGGCTGCGTATGCGGTTGTTGCATCGACTGCGACTTGTGATGTGAGTCAAACTTACACAGCAGGCATACCCAGATCAGCTGCAGCGTCATTCACAGATGGTGCCACTGTAAAGGTGTGTGTGAAATTATTGAACAGCCTCGGGGTACCAACATTCGGTGGTTCAGGCTCAATTCTGGTTGATAAAACTGCACCCACAGCAGCGACGGTGACACTGATAAACGCTGCCACCGACAATAAGATAAACCTTGCCGAGGCCACTGCAAATCAGTCTGTCGTGAGTGTCACGCCGGGCTCTGAGGAGACTGCTGCTTATGCCATTGCCGGCGCATCGAGCGACTGCACTAGTTCACTGAGTTACAGCGCATCAGTTCCCACCGCAGGTCATGCGGGCTTTGCGCACGGCACGAGCAAGGTTGTGTGTGTGAAGTTGAGCGATGCTGCAGGCAACAGTGCATATTCATCCTCTTCTGCCATCAGCACCGACACGCAGGTTCCTTTAGCTCCTGTGGTCAGTGCGGCTGTTCTTTCAGACACATTTGTGAACATGACAGAGAACGCTGCGGGAGGTTTTGCCGTTGTCATTCAAGGCGAAGCAAGCGCTTCTTACACACTCACCTGCACAAGCAATTGCACAGTGGTGAGCGGTGGCACGGTGGCAGGAGGTGGAGCTTCCACCACCGGAAGTTTGAATGCGACAGGCAGCGCCACAGTGAATGTGCAGGCCACAGCGAGCGGCTCGTTTGCATTCAACACCGTGCTGACTGATTCTTACGGCAACGCAAGCACGGCAACCAATACCACAGGCACAGCGGTGCTCTCGGCACCCACAGTGCCGACGCTCAGTATGGCTGCACTGACCAACGGAATCTCCATTTCAGAAAACGCCTCACCTATGAATGTCTCTGTGAGCAGCGGCGCGAGCGCATCAGGTCTCGCATACACCTTCAGCTGCACCACCAACTGTGAAGTGAAGAGCGGAGCGACAGGCTTTCTCAACGGCAGCGGCCAGGCAACTCCAACCATTCAGGTTTACACAGATGGCTCGTTCAGCCTGAGCGCCACAGTGACCGACGCAGCAGGCAATAAAAGCACAGGAACACTTTCAGGCACAGCCGATCTCACAGCACCAGTGGTGAGCATTGGCGCGCCTACGGCAACCGCAATCACAGCCTCGGGCAGCGTGAGTTTCCCAGTCACCATCACAGGTTCGAGCTCGGTGAATCTGCTGCAAGCCAACGTGAATCCCACCTACGTGGGCGGAGTGTTGTGCACAATTACGGTCACAAACGGTACCACCGCATCTCCGACTGTGACCCTCTCATCGTGCAGCAATTCGGGAACAGTGCTGATCAGCATCGCCGCAGGCATTGCCGCAGACACAGCAGGAAATCAGTCGGGAACATCTTCTGCAAGCGCAACATTTGCCGTTGTTGCGTCACCTCCAACTCTTTCGTTTACCTCACCTTTGAACAACGCCTTGAAGAATGCTGCCTCGTTTAAT
>RGDM01000136.1 GCA_009918675.1 bacterium | reverse complement strand
TTTTAATTTTTTTGAACTCTTTCTAAAATAATTGCGCGCGGCCGCTTCCACTCCATAAGAGTTATTCCCAAGAAAAATAGTGTTCAAGTACATTTCGAGAATTTCGTCTTTGCTGAACGACTTTTCAATTTTCAGGGCAAGAAGAATATCTTTCACCTTGCGTTCGACTGTACGTTCGCGGGTGAGCAACACGTTCTTTACCAACTGCTGAGTGATGGTACTTCCACCTTGTTTCGCGCCGGTCTTGAGAAAGTGCGCAAGAGCCGCACGTGCCAAGCCTTGCGGATCAACTCCGGAATGCTCGTAGAAGCGAGCGTCCTCAGAAGCGAGAAAGCTTTTTACGAGCAGTGGTGACACCTCCGAAAGAGCTACGGGATAGCGTTTCTCTTCGAAAAGCTCGCCAATTTTTGTTCCTTCGCTGCTGAATATTTGAGTTGGCAAAGCGGGGGTATAGCTTTTTAGCTTGTCGACGGGAGGAAGCGTGGCTTCAATTTTTTTCACATATTTGTATGCAAGTGTGCCACCAATAGCGGCGGCTCCAGTGACGACAATTCCACCGCCCAGAACAAGAATCAGAATTATTTTTTTAAACATAGGTGATCATCTCAAAGCGAAGTTGAAAGGCCGACCGCATAGCCGGCGTCTTCGCCGCGCCAGAGTGTCGCTGCCTGGACCGCAAGAAAATTTCCATTAAAGCTCAAGCCAAAACCACCCTGCCATTGATTGGTTTCGCGTTTGGCTGCGATGTGATTCATTCGCATGTGGGTGTACGTCGACACACTCCCTAAGCTCGTGCGTGCCCAGATGCTTTCTAAGCCAACACTGGCTGACAGGCTTGGATCAAGTGTGTCGAAACGAAATTCCTGTGTCTGACTGCCATTGTCAGTTAAATTCCATCCGTCTTTGCTGACCGACGTGGAAGCAAGCGCCGCATAAGAGACGGGTCTACCAGATTCCCAGGTGACAACATTGAACGACCCGTGGAAGACATTTTCGAAAGGTCCAAAAACAATTCCCTGTGGCGCTTTTAGAGTTGAAAGATGCGCAACCGAGAGGGTGAATTCTTGCGGATCTGTCCAGCGTGGTGTTGTGGTTCCGGGGGAATTGAATTGGGTAGAGATGTTTTGCGGTGTTAGTGTGATGTTGGATGCAGATGTGTAGGAAACACCGTAGCCGTTCTGCTCGTCTTTTTGCCAAACAGCATCAACTGTCCAGCGGTGAGGTTGACCCGTTAAGATTTCGCTTTTACTGCTGCTGGCCGTTGGGTTGTCTTGTTTGAGTTCCACGGACCTAAAAATAAATTTTCCACCAAATGAGAGACCCTCAAATGGCCGCGCTGAGATGGAAATCGGAATTTCAGACGTTGAGGCGGTAATTCGCCGTGCGGTTTTTGAGGCAACGGATCTTTCTGTTGAACGGCTCGTTGTTCGATATCCGGCCGCAGCCACCATGTCATAAAAAGGGTGCCAGCTGACATCGTAAGTCGTCACCGAAGTTGGACTCAAAAGCAAAGTGTTTTCTGATTTTGCGCGTGGCTGCGGGATCAAAGATTTAGCCGCATGAGCACTCATTTTTACGTCGAATTGTGCGTTGGTGGCACTCAGACAAAAATTTCCGCAGGCGCCTTCTGTTTGCACCAGTTGTTCATTTCCCAGGCCTAAGGCCACGGGCGACGCTTCGTGACTCAGCGGAGATAAAGCGAGCAACAGCGCAACGGAACTCGCCATGAAAATTACCTCTTAATCGGGATTGGGCCACCGACGCGCGGCGTGGGCGTTGGCACTGATGGTTTGTTCGCAAGATCAATGAGTTTCATCGAACACAATTTGAGACTTTCAAGCTCAATTGAAATAAGCGTTTTGGGTGTGAATTTATACTTAGAGAAACTAAGCTCTTCTTCGATTAGATTGAGTGGAACCTTTTTGATGAGTTTATTGGCATAGAGTTCATTAATATGCTCATGGCCCAAGAAAAGAGCTGCGGAACCTTCGTCAAAGCGGTGTTGCATGCTAACGATGTTGTAGAAGTTTCTGTCGATCTTGCATTTTTGGCAGAATTTCCACTCGCGCGGAGCGATATTCTCTGCTCTATTTTTCTCGGTGCAGCTTGGGCAGTATTCAAGCACTTTAAAACGTTTGCTCACCCCGAGGCGAAGGTTAATCATCCTCCGCAGGGATGGATCATTTGCAATTGAAAGAAAAAGTTTGTTCTTCAGATCGAAAATTTTCTTACGCTCTTTGATTTCGAGAG
>RGDM01000135.1 GCA_009918675.1 bacterium | reverse complement strand
TGCCATCACCAAGTTGACCCGTAGTGTTTTGGCCCCAGCCATAAACCTGGCCCGATGGCAAAAGACCTAAAAAGTAACTGCCAACAGCAGAGATTTTTAAGAATGAATAACCGGCAACCGTGGCGACCGGACTGGACTTTGGAACAATCGTTCCATCACCAATTTGACCCCAAGAGTTTTGCCCCCAAGCATAAGCCTGACCAGATGGAGCAATTGCCATCGCGCCCCCAGCTATGAACGCTGATCTGGTTAGTCCCGGAGACACACTGATTTGAGTAACTCCAGATGGAACAGTAAAGCTGCCAGAACCTGTGAGGGTTTTTGTTATGATATTTTTTCCCATCTTAACCTCACCGTTCTTGGTATTAGCTTAGAAACCAATCTGTGCCATCAAAAGTCCAAGTCCATGATCCGAAGTCCGCTTCCATCGAGTAGTTTGCCGCTCTTCCTTGAACCTTTTGTGAGCCGGAAGGCACGAATGAAATCGGATTAGTGCCCGCTCTTCCAGTCTTATCAATAACGGTAAACTGAAATCCAGACGAAGCGGCGAACGCTGTTATTTGTCTAGCAGAGGATGTGTCTACAAGGAACACGTTCAGGTTATTGCTAGATGAAAGTACAGTGTTTCCAGCAAGAGATATAGTTGTAATTTGAGGCGAAGAGGCTGCAGCAGATATGAGCACCCATTTTCCAGAGGTCAGATCTGCATTGAAAGAGCCCCCAGAAGTGTGTGCTACGTCGCAGCGATAAATCTTGTCCGAGTTCAAAACTAGCTGATTGAAAACATAGCTCTGACTTGAGACCCAAACAGTCGCAAGTTCTTGGGTCGACGTAAAGTGCTGAAGTGATCTATTGAATGCCATAAAGTTATTCCCTTAGCGTTTTTTAAACCAATAGTTTTGAGTCAGTCTTCCATCTTTCAGCGTTTGGGGACCGCTGTGAAAGTAGTTCCCATCGAAGATGTAGAGCGTATTGAACTCATGCGGAAGCTCCATATACGGCTCCCAAACGTCCAGATCCCATGTACGTTTGTAGACCTCCTGGTCAATCCAGGAATAGTCCCTGGCCTCTCGGGCGCAAACAAACCCAGTCTGCCTGTGACGATAAAAGACTGTGCCCGATTGTACGGTTTTAGACAAAGCCAAGATCCCCGTTGTGTAATCGGCATCAAAATGCACCAGGGTTCGTCTATGGCAATTTTGTGATGCCATGCCCAACCGAAAATCGCCCTGAGTAATTCCTGAATCCCAGTTTACACGATATCCAAGTTTGTCTTCGATCTTTGAAATACAATCATCAATAGAGACAATATTGTCGTGCGTGCTTTCTCCGAAGTTTTGACCCTCAAACCTTTGCCAAAGAGGACTGCTCATTAGTCTATCGACCACTGAATCTGCGTCGGGCAAAAAATTTGTGATGGTAACAACCCAACTCATAAGCTCGCTTATACTTTGATGATATAGTTCAGGACGATTGATGGCTGAGTATTGTTGTGCGCAGTGCCTCCGCCGTCATTGTTGATGGGCGCCGTAGCTGAAAGAGCAGCTGTGCTAACTGAACTCGTGCGGTTAAAGTTTCCAGATGCAGCGTTGGTTCCTCCGCCGGATCCAGTTCCGACATCGTGAGTGTGAGCGCCGGTTGCTCCGCCGTGGTTGTGAACTGGCATTTGTGAGTTCGTAAGTGTGTGCGTTTCTGCACCACCAGTTGAGCCAAGGGTAGTTCCAGTAATGCCTGATCCAGCAGCGGTTAGCCTGCCAGCGGCAACGCCGCCCATATCATCCTTGCCGACGGCAACTCGCCCGCGAATGTCGGGAAGATTGAACGTTGTCGAACCGTCGCCGACCCCATAAGTAGTTCCCACTACCGCAAACAATGCGGCGTAGGTTGTTCTGCTAATTGCTTGGCCCTGACAGAGCAGCCAACCGTCTGGAGCTGACGTGCCCGCAAATGGAAGTACCACGCTTGGGGGAACAATCGATTGTACGCTTAAAAAGCCCATATTTTTGACCCCTATTAAATCAAGAAGAAATTAGTTCCGTCGCTCACAACAGAAACGCTGTCGTTTGCGTACAAGAGGACTCTGCTTGCTGCACCGTCAATCGTAGTTCCGCTGCTGGCGGCGATCGTGACCGTGTTTAAGCTAGAGTCTATTTTTTTGATGTTGAACACCTTGCCGCGAATCACAAATTCGTCGAATTGATTCTTTGCTGCTTGGATCGGTATGATTCGGTTCAAACAATCCAACAAAATC
>RGDM01000134.1 GCA_009918675.1 bacterium | reverse complement strand
CGCAAGGGTCTAGCCACAATCGCTCCTTTTTGACAATAAAAAACCGGGGAAAATCCCCGGTCCGATCTTAAATCATCTTGCAACGATCTTAGTGATTTTTCGAGATAACCTTCGGCGCGGCTTCCCATTCGCCGCAATGATCCTCGCGGGTCACGCTAGGCCAAAGGGCTAAAATTTGAATGTGAACGCCACCGGGCGCGGGCAAGGCAATGCCCTGCGACTTAGGGGGATAGCGGCGGCAAATAAAAACCCCCGCATCGCGGGGATTCAGGCCGAAATAAACACAATCGGCGCAAGTCATCTTACGCGGCCTTTTTGCGACTGGAAAGCGCGAGCGTTTGCACCATGCCGGACGACTCAAGCAAGCCCGCGAGTTTGTCCGAGGCTTTGGCTTCGACTAACTTTGCCGAAATCATCAAAGCAAATTCGACTTCGTTTGATTGCTCAAGCGCGGCTGCAATCGCATCGCTCACAAAATTGGGCAGGATGCACGCGGCAGAATTGAAAAGCTCGCCGGATACTAAGTTGATTGCGCGAAATTCGCCCATCAATTTGACAAATTCGCCTTTGTCCGTCTGCCCGGGCGTGGCTTTTGTTGTCACACCCGCAATTTTCAAAAGGTCGGTCTCAACGCCGCCGTTTTGTGCAATAGCTGCATTGATCGCGGTCTTGTCAAATCCGCATGTTGAGATCGTGATTTTTCTAAGCAATTCCATGGCTGGATTTCCTCTTAAGTTACGCTGCGAAATTGCAGCGTTTTTATGGTAACGGCTTGACTTCAATTTTGCAATCGTCTTTTCGCAACAAATAGCGCAGCTTTTCGGCGCATTTTTCTGCCTCGGTTTTTGTCGTGAAAATATAAGCGTCTGAATCGTGTCTTGAACTGATCGAAAACGTCCCGCGCTCAGGATTGATGAGCCACCCTGTGAACGCGTCATTCTCCCAACTGCCGCGAATGGCCCATCGGTAACCGATCATTGAACGGCGGTCCCGCTGCGCTCCCTGGTTAGATACATCTCCATGCCTGCCATACATTTTAAAAAGTTTTGCCTTTGTGTCTGAATCTGTCTTGGGGGGTATCCATCGAACCATTGTTTGAAATCCTCCGGGGTGAGTTTGCGGACGTTCAGGCCCTTAGCGCTGCGCTTAGAATCGTCCACGGCTTGATAAACCTTTTTCGCAATGATGCGGTAAGCTGCGCCGCTTTCCTCAAGTTTCCAAGCGCCATATCGACCCGGATCAATATCCAGGCGAGCCGATACATCCCGCGAAAAAATCACGCAATCGGTATCCGAATAAAGCCACGCGTCGGGATCCAGTAGCGCCGCTCTGCGCACCACCATGCGCACATGCGCGGTGATAAATGCGCCAAGCTGCGGTTGATGATAGTCGCGGTCGATTCGATCGGTCCCTCGAAACCATATATGGGCCAGTAAATCGTTGTCGTCCTCATCATCCCCGGCTTGATAGGGCATAAACCCCACCGGGCAATCGTTTGCAAGCACCAATTCGACCGGCTCAACTTGCTCGACGGTTTTCCCGTAGGAGTGGTTTCCGACCGCTTTAACCATGGTCCCGGTCGGTCCGCTCGGTCCGCCCTCGCACGTCATGCGCAAGCGCTCAAGCCTTGAAACAAATTCAAGCATGGAAAAGTCATCGTCCCAAAAGTAGGATTCAAACACCTCAATGCGCCAACCTTCACGCTTGAGCTGCTCAACCTCGATCGACGTTAGCCATGTCTCGCTAATATGGTCACGGCTAAACACGGCGCGGATCCTGCCGTTGATTTCAGTCTTATAGTAGAACGGAATTTTGTTTTGATCGTTCCAGGCTTTAACCCTGGCGATATACACGCGAGCGTAACGGTTGATTTTTCCGAGCGTATGCGTTGCATTGCCTGCGGGCATGCGGGTGTCGCGCATCGCGGCAGCGTAAGCCTGATTGAGGTCGTACTTGTAAACTGGACCCTGATAGCGATCAACACAAAAGCAAAAGCCCCCGCGCATCACATAACGCCGAATGAGATCCAAAGGTTTATCGGCTAAGGCTCGCACCGCGACCTTGGGCGGGATCGCCCTGCGGAAAATTTGAATACAGGCTGCACCCATGGTCGGGCTTAGCGGCTGCGCAAAATACTCAACAAGGATGGATTCGGCTCGCTGCATCGCAACGTAGAGCCCTTCGGAATCGCGCATCGCGTAGGCGCGGTGCAAAGGATTGTCGGGGTCGAAGGTTTCCGTGTCCCAGTTGATAACACCCGATAGCTTGGCAACGTCCGGCGCGAAATTGCGCGTAAATCTATCAAGGCT
>RGDM01000133.1 GCA_009918675.1 bacterium | reverse complement strand
CCCGGAATCGCAAAAGACTATCAAAAGGCTGTGCCCATTCTGGCAAGTTACCTGTCGACATATTTACGACAAGAGCTGCTTGAAGAATCGGTGATCAGGAATCTTGACCCATTCCGCAGGTTCATCGATGTTGTTGGTCAATTCAACGGACAACTTCTCAACAAAGAAACAATTGCCAGAGAATCATCAGTTAAAAGAACAACAATCGACCATTACTTTGGCATTCTTGAAGATACCCTCATGGGCACTTATGTCCCATCATGGAATCCGGGGTTGAAATCCAAAGAAGCTTCTCATCCGAAATTTTATCTCTTTGATCCCGGAATTGTCCGAGCATGCACCGGTCTTCTGAATCAGGAATTGGAGTCCGAATATCTAGGATTCATGTTCGAGACTTTTGTGCTCGGGCAGCTGCAGGCATACCTCAACCAAACCTACAAATATTTCGATATTTATCACTATACCATCACACAGAGCTATGACATTGACTTTGTCATCCAAACCAAAAAACCCGTGATGTCGAAGCGGGGAGAAATTGTAGTTCTCGAAATCAAGTACGGAAAGAAATTCCGCCCTGACTGGATCAAGGGAATTGTCGACTTCCGAGGCCTTTCCAAAGCGAGAGTCAAAGGGAGTCATGTTATCTACACCGGAAAAGACCGGCTGGAAGTTGATGGAGTGCAGATCTGGCCGGCAGCAGAATTTCTAAAAGCTCTCTTTGAGGGGGATATCGTCGGCTAATATTCAATCGCGGAAATAATTTTGAAAACGAAGATGCGAAATGGTTCGACGGAAACCAACTCCGCCAATAGCCGCAGGGATTTGCGGCCGCGTGCGTCCAACGGGGGCACATATCCAAGGATGTCAGAGGGTGTTGGTGGATGTTGTTGAAGTTTTAAGTTCCCAAATTAATTAAATTGTTTTATCTTTACGAGAGAATAACAAACCACCAGAGAATTCCCCCCTTCTCTCCGCCATTTGAATTTGAAACCCGCCGAGAGGCGAGTTTTTTGTTTGATGGGATTCGTTTGCAAGGGTTTGCGCCAACCTCACTGGCCAACTTTCATCCATCTGCATCGAATTTTTCATCCGTTAAAGCGCATTCTTGAAAGACAACTTGCCTATTATTACACTACGCGGTATAGAGTTATAGATGGAGTGGTAGAGATGATCGCAAGTTTTGCAGACCAAGGAACAGAAGACATCTACCATCTCAGAGGTTCAAAGGCGGCCAATAAGACTCTGCCCACAGAACTTCACAAGATTGGAACGAAGGTCAGGCCCACAACGTTCGAATTTGTGATTGCCACTGAAGACGAGGTGCACCCATGAAAAAACCACGCAATCCCCATCCCACGATGCCTGGAGAAATGCTGTCAGAAGAGTTCCTCATTCCACTGGGACTCACACAAACAGCTCTTGCTGAAAAACTTGGCTGTGCTCCTCGTTCTGTCAACGAGATCTGCAACGGCAAGAGAGCCATCAGCCCGCTCATGGCCATGCGTTTGGCTGAGGTTTTCGACAACACCCCCGAGTTTTGGATGAACCTTCAAACTGCTTGGGATCTCTGGAAGGAATGGGAAAAGCACGCTCGAAAAAAAAGAACGGCGTGAGGCACTCGACCTGTGTCCGATTCATTTCCACTTCAAACCATCCAAAAATCGTCCTCCGACCTGCCCTGCGGAGATTTCAAAAGCTTCGCTTCAATTCCTCTGCGAATAATTCCATCTGGGGCAACCAAGCACAGACCATCACGATGCATCAGAGTGAGCACTATTTCAGAATTATTGAACCAGAGGTTCTCCGCTGAATCGAAGCGCATCTTGCTCGCTCGTGTTTCAATCTGAACAACCAACGCAGGGCATTTGCAAATCATGGCGATGTATTTGAGCTGCGTCGGCATACCCATGTAGCAGTTTTCAACCCAACCTCTGGATTCTTTGAGTTGCTTCCGCGAACGTGGTGCTGCCCCGTCAAGGCCAACCATCCGTTGTCCGAGTGCCCTCCTCTCTGTCCGCAATTTGATCGATAACCCTTTTAAAAATAGGTCCTTTTACTACCTAGAAACGACCTGCGCCCAATTGCGTTTAATTATGTTAAACTTCTTTAAGACAATTCTCTCAACCTGTAGTGCTCCCCAAATGAACAGGACACAAGTTTTCAAACCTAGGAGAGAACTTGGTCATGATTATTAAGGGAGAGGTTTTGCTTGCCCACGGGCGTCAACCCCGGAGGCGGTTTTCTGCTGCGGAGAAGATAGCTCTTGTGCACGAATGTCATAAAATGGGAATGAGTGTTTCTACTGTCGCCAGAAAGCATGACATTTCCCCAAGCAAGCTGTTCTCATGGTGGATGGA
>RGDM01000132.1 GCA_009918675.1 bacterium | reverse complement strand
TATGACAACTCCTCGGCCGAGGAAACGCAACAGATTGTTGCGGCGAGAGACACTTCAAATGTCACAGGGGCTTTTTGCTCATTTTACAGCGGGAAACAAAAACAAGGCGACTGGTTTTCTTTCAAGCCAAATTCACTGCCAGGTTGCCAACCAAGCCACACTGGCTGAACTCGCGGCAATCATGTTCTTGTTTTGAAAAACCCGTCCTTTATCTGTCAAAGAAAAGCGAATCGTGTGATGCTGCGCCGGCGACCAATCGAGGGTCAGAAAAATTGCATTCGACAACACTTCACTTCCCTCCACGCGAACTCCATCGTTGCGCCGTCTTTCGCGAATTTCGTTGACAACCCCAACGAGGATTTTATCGTTGTCGCGCAAAGCAATCCCTAAAGTCGCAGTTGTTCGTACACCGTTCCCTGGAAAAACAGTGAAGCGCCCCAGTTTGCGTTCCTCAGGGAATAACCCTGCCAGGGCAAATCCACCTTTAACGAAGTTTTGCCCCCAAAATGTGTCTATACCCAATTTTGTTTCAGGAATTCCTGTGCCAAATGCATCGAGCAAATCACTGCGATCTGATTCTTGTAATGCTCTGGAATTGGCAAACTTGTACGAACCCATCAGTTGCACCTGTGGAACAAAGGGTTCGGTAAAGTCGGGAACAAGCCACGACCAACGCGCAGCGAGCATTGGGTCACCCACAGACCTCAATGAATTTGAGCCGAGGCGGTTCTGTTGCAAAGGAAGAGTGAGTGTGAAGAAAAGATCATTGCGCAGAGCTTTGCCTATTGCCATTGTCAGAGAATCACGCGACGTCGGGCCCGATTCTCGTCCACGCTTTCCTTCGGGATCCACTGCTTCAAACCGATTGCTGGTTGAAAATCCGAGGTAGGTCTTCAACTGTTCCGAAGGCCACAGAATTAAAGGATCGTCGCTGCCACTTCCGCACGATGCACAAGCCAATGCACTCCCGGATTGCGCGGATAAGTAACAAATAGCCATTAAGATGATAAGTTTGAGGCGAATGAACCACTGCATCACGGCACCACAACTGGAATCTCGAGTTCTTCTGTTTGCCCATTAACGACGGCCTTAACATGAAGTTCCCAGGGTCCGCTCATAATGAATGAAATTTTTGAAGCGATGATTTGGTTGCCTTCAACCTTCCAGGTGATTTGATCGTCAGGAGCGCCGTGCCCATGAATTTTCATGAACGGAAAAATATCACTGACAGAAATCGATTCCGGAACCTTGTCATCGGCCGTCTTGATCTCAATCACACATGCATTGTTCATTTCGGACACGCTATCACCGCTCACTTCTGGGCCTTTGCTCCAGCTTAAAATTTTCGCTGTGAAAATATTTCCCTTTGCCTGACCAAGAGCACTTGCGGCCTGCGATCCGCTGCTCGAACCCTGAGCACTCGATTTCGAGCAGGACACTTCAACAATTGAACAGCTAAGCAATAAAAGAAGAGCAAAAACAATCCGCAGGCGCATCAAACTTCCCCTCGCAGGAATCAAGGTTGAATATCTCTGCTGGTAGGTTGTTCCGAAAGACAATTTTTCGCAAGCGCGACTCGGTCAGTTTTCATCGGCAGGCGAGGGACAAGGTATGCGAATTAATTATTTTAAGCACTTCACTGAAGATGAGGATTTGCTCGATGATGTGTTTGGCGGCGGAGCAGAATCATTGTCGTTGTATTCAGGAAGTGGACGAATCGACGCACCTCCCGAGGTTTCATTGCCATCCACAGTGCTTATGACACCAATTGGAGTGTTGCCCAAAACAAAAACAGATCCGGAATCGCCGGGTTGAAGAAGAAAGGACAACCCTTTTTGAATCTCTTTTGAATAGGGGATGAGAATTGTTTTGTCGTTAAAAACCAATGTCGAGCTGGCTGTTGGCACCGCTCCATTGAGCATGGCTTCTACTGTGACCG
Source organism: bacterium (assembly GCA_009918675.1). GTDB lineage: Bacteria > Bdellovibrionota_B > Oligoflexia > Silvanigrellales > Silvanigrellaceae > RFOM01. The sequence continues at coordinate 421 of RGDM01000132.1, read as the reverse complement.
CCGCGTAGTAAAGGGGGCCCGATTCGCCGAGTGTCTTTGTCTGATTCACCGAAGAGGTCACAAAATTTGGCTTGAGTAAGTTCGTTCCAAAGGACGCTTGCGCAGAGAACGTCATTTGCTTTTGCACTTCACGCTGTGAGTGAAGCAGCCATGGAAGATTATGACTTGTATTTGACATTGGCTTATTAACTTCGTTTTTTATGAAGTCAGCATACGAGGCCCCAGCCGTGGCAAGCTGACTGTATTCTGCAAGGCTTTCCGAAAAGAATGCGCGAATATCTGCACTGCAAAGCCCAGTGTTTGCACCCGTGGGGCAGAGTCTCACTTGTTCAATTAACCCTGAAAAACCCTCTTCACCACGCCAACGTGTGACCGCAGAAACGCGATCGCGCCAATGCGTCAACCAATAAGTGAAGTTGGT
>RGDM01000131.1 GCA_009918675.1 bacterium | reverse complement strand
GATAGGGTGCCGTACATAACGTGAGCTCGACATTTTTCTATAAGAATTTCACGTTAAATAGAATCGACAATAAACAGTAGTGAGTAAAGATGAAGAATAAATCGAAGGTAGTTTTCTCTGGATTAGCGATATTTTTTGCATGGAGCTTAGCTTATGCATCGGATAAAATATTGGTGGAACGTTATGAGCAATGGAATCATCCAGTGGTTCCTATATTAAAAAAATACGGCATAGCCTTATACAAAGTAAGTTACTCAGAAGATGGCGCTTATCCCATTTTTTGGGGATCTTTTAAATACGCCTCCGATCCAAGAGCCGCCGATCCTGAGACCTTTGGTACAATCTACTCCGAGCTATTAAAAGCCAACTCCAATTTTCCTTACGCCTTGGTTGATAAAGAAGACAATGTACGCATCAATGTTGGATGGAAAGATAAAGAGCATAAGGTCATGGATGTTCAGCTGGATTATGCTTTTCCGGATTCTGCATGCAAAAAAGGTGGCATTGTCGTTGATTCTTTGAAGAAAAAATATTAAGGCACGCGCCGACAAAGACGGCATGACGCATTATTTAACGTTTGGGCGTAAAAACATCGCTGATTTTAATTTAGACAAAACCAAAACCGCACAAAAGCTCAACGTCTACAGCGGCTTCACCCCGGGCGGCAGCCAGCAGGGGAGTACGCTATTACAGAACCGAATGCTTAGCAATGGCATCGCCATTGAAGGCAGTGCGGCCTTCTTAGGCCGTGCCGCAGGCGATAACATCGACGGCACGCTTCCTGAATCCACCCAAGATAACATCGGCTCCTACACCCTGCAAGCGGGTGACAGTTTAGAGCGTGTCGCCCTGCAAGTCTACGGTGACAGCAGCCTCTGGTACCTCATCGCTGACGCGAACGGCCTCAGTGCCGGCAAAAGCGAGCTCGCCCAAAGCAACCACGCGCTCCATACCGGTCAACGACTCACCATCCCCGCAGTCGCCACCGGCCAACACCACACCAACGACACCAGAAAAATACTAGGCAGTGACTACATGATAGGCAACACCGCCGCCACCATCCAAGCCCTGGTCCCCACCCCACCGCCTCTGCCGAAACAAAACAACAGGCTCTTTGCGAAAATCGTGGTAGCCATAGTCGCCGCAGTCGCCACCGTCATGACCGCAGGGATTGCGGGCATGGCCATGGGTGCAACCTTCACTGCCGGCGGCGGCGGACTGTTTGCCATGGGAAGCGCAGTCCTCGCCGGAGGTGGTTCGTTAGGATTAAGTGCCACACTCGCCGCAGGCTTCGCCGCCGGATTTGTAGGCTCCATCGCAAGCCAAGGGGTAGCCCATTGCTTAAAACTCCAAGACGGCATCAACGTCACCGGCGCACTAGTCACCGGCCTCTTATCCGCCGCAACCGCAGGAGTCCTGGGCGGCGTCAACCAGACCGCGACCGCTAAAGCCGTGATGAACACACTCCAACCCAAAGCCCTAGACCCCATAAAACCCTTCTTCAACACCCTAAGTGCCGCCCAAACCATGGAAACCAACGCCACCACCCAAGGCCTAAGCCTACTCACCCAACAACAAAAAAGCTTCGACTGGAGGCAATTCGGCATCAGCACCCTAACCACCGGAATCCTAAGCGGCGAAATCGCTGAGAATCTGCAAAAAACACTGAAAAATATAGCTTTCAACACTGGAATTCTAAATTCAGAATTAAATTCCTTGGCCGAAGCCGGTGCAATGAGTGCTGTTACAGGAGCTGATTTTAACGCAGGCCAGGTGTTACAAGATAACTTAGGGCATTCAGTAGCAAGTGAAGTGATTCATGGGCGCGATTCGGAACAGGTAGAGGACGCAGAAGAGAAGGGAGTTTTGCAAGACTCAAAACAAATCGAATCGAATCATTCGAAAAAATCTGCTGCGACAACACATAAAACCTCCAAAATGGCGACTAGCGATAAAGAACTCTGTACGGATTGGTCTGCTGAGAAAAGAGCTGAAGTGAAGCGCCTAATTAAAGATGATGAAAAATATGATTTTTCGACTTTATTTATCACTGAAATATACCCTTATGCTCTTGAAGAGTCGAAAAAAAGCGGGCTTTCATTGCGCTTAATGTTGGGGCAAGCAGCTCAAGAAACTCAATGGGGTACCAGATCGATCAAGGGAACAAAAAATCTGTTTAATATTAAAGTGGGCGCAGGTCTGCATGCCTGGAAGGGAGACGCTGTAAGAGTGAATGCTACAGAAGAACAAAATGGGACATCACTATCTGAACCGAGTGATTTTAGAGCCTACCCTAGCATCAAGGCGAGTATAAAAGACCGGACTCAATTTTTAAGAGACAACCAAAGATATAAAGAGCTGTTTGATGC
>RGDM01000014.1 GCA_009918675.1 bacterium | reverse complement strand
CCGACAAAGGATTCTCACATTGAGAATTCCTTCCAGGTCAACTCTTCACGCACTCTGTGACTTCAATCTTTCTCTTTGAGAACTTCGGGTCTGTAGCTCAGGTGGTTAGAGCGCGTGCCTGATAAGCACGAGGTCGGCTGTTCAACTCAGCCCAGACCCACCATCTTTTTTGCCATCTCTGATGGTTATTTATCCTCCGCTTGCGCGGGGGATTTTTTTTGCTCTCAAGGCTCTCGGACAGTAAAGATAAACAACCTGGTTTCGTAGTTTTTGATTCCTGTCTTTGCGACGGCCTTTTATCAGAATCGGTTTAAAGAATTCAGTTTTCGCTCCTTAGAAGGAAGAGGAGTTTTCCACGTTTCCGATGATTTTTGTCAATGGTGTTTTGATTGGTGGGAATTCCGATCTTGAGGCTGAAAAAGCAGATTTCAGAGAAATTCTCCTGGCTGCTTTTCTTTTTTTAAGCGTGCTCAGTTACGCTTTGTTATGACACCCTGGAGAGCGGAAATTGGTGTTGTTTTCGTTTGCTGAAGCCCACTCTTCAGGTGTGAGTGTATGCAAAGACAAGGCTCGGATCTGCATAATGACGTCCGCAAGAGTGCTTTGAATTTGCCGGTGACGTGCGAGGAGTTTGAGCCCGGAAAACTTTTCGGAAACAACGATTACTTTGAAGTGACTTTGTGCCTCTGGGCCACCGCCATGCTGCCAGCTTTCATCGTCAACGTGTAAATAGACGGGTGCAATTGATTGGTTCAAAATGTCCTCAATGGTCGATTTCAAATTTTTTTTCATAGCAATTTCCCCGCGGACCTGGCCTGTTCATTGTCTGTACACTGTTTAAAGCCGGAGTTCGAATGAAGCGAGCCCCACTTTTTTCTTTTTCTGGTTGCTGAGAAAGTGTCCCCTCTCGAAGATGGGATTTTTGTGTAATGCTCCTAAATTAAACGAAAATTTTTAAATCCAGTTGGAATCAAACAAGCTCCCAGGGTCTTGAATGTACATCTGCGTCAGTTGGTATGGAAATTGCAGCGACGTATTCGGAGGGGCGCGTCATGAATTCTGAATTTCCTATGACTTTTGCCGACACATCCAAAGATTCGAAAGCTGTTTCAAATTCAAACGTAATCCCGCTGTCGAGAGCCGCAGATTCACAGATCGCACATTCGAACTTGGCTCAGCTTGCGGTTGATTACCCCATGAGTGAATTTGATGAGAGTTTGAATTACGAACGAAGCTCTGAACGAAAGCCCTTATGTTTAAGGCGGAAGCTTTTTCGGGCTCTGTTGATCTCTGTGCTCGCAGGTTTGTGGGCAGCAATTGCGACTGGACATTTGAGTTCAGAGGCTCCTCAGATTGCAGCTCTTCGGTCGATGCTGAACATCGATCTTGATGAGGTGAATTCTGAGATTCCTGCACCCCCAACCCCTGTTTCCGCTGTTTCGAGTCAAGTGAGTGAGCAAGGCGCAAAGCTCGTTCATTCCGCAAGTTCAGAAAGCAGTTCATCTGCGAACACCTATACAAGTGCACAAAATAATAATTCATCTTTCCCCGCAGAAGGTGCCTCTGCGGAAAAAGCGCAAGCTCCCTCCGCGTTGGCTCAGCAGACGATGGAAGTGTTGACTGCAGCGCAATCCCAAGCAGTTCAAAGTCAGGCAAATGTCGAAAAAATTAAACAACCAGCTGCCGTTCCAGCCATTCCCAGCACTTCATCGCTCGCTGATATTGAAAAGATGGCAGCGCTTTTGAGTGAGCAACAAGGTCAGTTTGCTGCGATGGAATCGCACATGGTGTTGATAATGAATGAGCATGCGTCATTTGCTGCAACAGATAAGTTCCTTGCGGACCTTGAGAAAAAGCATCAGAACGCGCTCAAGCTGTTGAAGGAACAGCGCAGGAATCTTCGTCGCCGGGATTAATTAATTGCAAAAAAAGAAAGTGGGCTGGCAGCGGACAATTCGTTGTCGGCTCTTTGTATTGCAAAGTGTGCGAGGAAGGCTGTAGCATTGAATTCATCTTGGAGTTCAATGCATACTTACTTCGGAACGTAAAATGAATCTTGAACCGCGCGAAATTAAGGCTGCAGTGATGTTCGTCGATGTTGAAGGGTTTTCCCGGATCGCGGTTAAAAAATCTCCTGATGTGCTTTTTTCAGAGTTGCGAGAGAGCTTATCCCGTGTGGCCCGTTCCGTGCGTGCCCATGGGGGTGTCGTCAATAAAACGATAGGTGAAGGTCTTTTCTGTTATTTTACAGACCTAGATAGCAATGGGGCGGATGCGCAGAATGCACTGACCAAATTTACCATCAATGCTCTGCGCTCTGCGATTGAAGTTCAACGTGAGTTTGCATCCGAGTTGATCCGCCGCGAGGTTCCGGACGAGACCGATTCTAAGCACGTGAAGTGGAATCCCTTGCCGGTTCGGATAGGAATTAATGTTGGAAGTGTTTTTTACGGCAATGTTGCGGCAGATGGAATGGACGATGAGTTCACTGTCGTTGGTGAAACCGTCAACGTTGGTAAAAGGCTTGAGGGCGCTGGGGATGTTTTCAAAGTTCTAGTGAGTCCGGCAGCAAAAGCGTTGTTGGACGACTGTCAGCTTCCTCTCGATTTCGGTGCTGGTGCAGTTTGGGGGCGCAGGTTTCTCCAGGTAAAAAATCAGACTGGCTTATTTGAGGCTTGGGAATGCAATCCGTTTGGGAATGACGCCGAGCTTTTGAAACAAGCGATGCGTCAGATCCGCACCGGAAACAAAAGATCTTCTCCGCGTATTCCCTGGCTCTGTGAGGTCTCTTTGAACGCCGCAACGGCCGATGGCAATATCGCTCGCGTGGTCGACTTTTCTGAGAATGGTCTTTGTTTGGAATTTGCTGCTCCCATGCCGCGTAAAGATCAGCTGGCCGTGACTTTGACAACAGGCCGTGCCGACTGGAATGCGGTGCTGGTAAATAAAGGGCTGGCGAACGTCACCTGTGACATTCGTTGGGTTGAAGCAGTAGGGCAAATGCATTGGCATGGGGTCGCTTATGTTGGGCTTCCACAGGAGCAAACAAGGGCCCTTTCAGAGCTTTTGATTCAATTTAACAACAGAGCGAGCGAAGAAATTTAACAGCGTGGAAACGAGCCGGAGAAGAAATTTACGCGCGAAGAAAATGCTTCGCTGTCCTGCACAAAAATGAATGATTCGTTCAGTTAGATGTCGTTAGGTTATAGTCAGTCGCGATTAGGTCATGTCAACCCGGTTAGCTAAACTCACGCAATTTTTGCCAGCTCTTTTTGCCGAATACATTGCCGCATCTGCTTCTTTGATGAGATCTTGAACTGAATGGGCTGATTCAGGAAAGCAGGCAACACCGATACTCGTTGTTACCTTGAGATTTTCTGCTTCATCAACGCCACTTGCTTCGCGCAAATCGAATTGAGTCTCGGCAAATGCACTCCGAATTCGTTCGGCAAGTATATGTGCTCCCTCGAGCGACGTGTTTGGTAAAATGACGCAGAATTCGTCGCCCCCATAGCGAAGAAGTTGATCGGAGTCGCGGATGATTTCCCTGAGAGTTCGTGCCGCAGCTTTGATCATTTGGCTGCCCACAACATGGCCGTGCGTATCATTCACAGCCTTGAAGCGATCGAGGTCTAAGAACAACAAAGACACTGGGCTTCCGTAGCGCTGACTGCGGGCTACCTCTTGGCTCAGCGAGACATCCATGAATCGTTGATTGTAGAGCCCGGTGAGTTCGTCGACCAATGAAAGAGAAGTTGCAACATCGAGATTTTGGAATGTGCGTGCGGCCTGCATGGTGATTGGTGCGACTTGTTGAAGGGAATTAAGCAACGCTTGAGCATTTTGCCCATCTTTGGCAAGCGCAACAAAGCCGCTATTGCTGGTTGGACTTTTGAATTCAACAACAACAAAATCTTCTGTGTAAGCAACTTCAACACGCGGTGGAATGAGCGTCACTGAATCAACTTCAGCTACGTTCTCTGGAACTTTTGCACGATTACGAAACATTGGTGCAAGCGCACCGTGAATGAGTTCTTGAGGTTCGGTGCGGCCGATTCCGGCCTGGCGGAGGTCGAGAAGTAACTCAGGAAACGAACGATTAGCATCAAAGAAAAATGAGAAACCCTCACTGACTTTAAGCTCGCGTGTGATGAGTCGCAAATAAGTTTTCAGCAACGCTTTTTTCTCTGAAATACTCGCCAACGTTTGGGCGATACTTAAGATGTGCACGGCATTGTTGAGCGACTGATTTTCCCGCAAAAGCTCGCCATGTTGCTGCGCTTTGCGAAGTGCCAGAACAAGATCTTCCATTTGCACTGGTTTGCGAAGAAAATCGAGGGCGCCCGCTTTCATTGCTGCAACTGCCACTTCAACAGTTGCAAAAGCCGTTAAGGCTAGAATCGGAATTTGCGGCCAGCGTTTGTGCCATTGTTCGATCAATTCAAGTCCGCTGCCATCCGGCAAGACCAGGTCAACCAGCAGGAGTTGTGGTCGCAGAGAAGACGAAGAATCCCATTCATCAGAGTTTTTAACACGCTCGCTAAAAGAGCCTGCAGTTGCAAAGTGTTCAACCACAGCACCTGCTTCTTGCATCCAGCGTTGATAAACCCGAGCGGTGGTGAGATCGTCTTCGACGAGATAAATTCGAACGCCTTGCAAAACGCGCAGAGATTTTGCCAGCTCTTGCCCCTCAATCTGCATGAATTGACCACTCCAAAGTTCTTTTCAAACGTTTTATTTGCTTTTGATTGAAACAGATTTTAGCCAAGAAGGCCAGTCAGTTCGACAGCAAGCCAGGCATGCGCATCGCGTTGAATGCGGGTTTGACGCTCCAATTCAGCGGCAACCATGAAGAATCGAGCCCATTTTTCGGGAGGCAAGAGTTTGCCGAGTCGTTCAACTCTTGCTTGAGATGGGTAAGGGGTTTTGGCTTGCTCATGAGCTTGTCGTGCTTGTCCTGTTTTTGCCAGCGCTGCTTGGAATGAAAGGACCTGCCGTGCCGTAAAAGCAAAAGCAGAAACCACTCCGCCGGCGTCTTCACCTGCTTGTTCGAGTTGGCTCATCCGCAGATGAATAAGGTTGCTATCACCGCTTGAAACGGCTTCGATGACGTCGAAGGCATCGAGACTGGTTTTTGGAACGATCGCCGATTCAAAGGACAGTCCTCCTTTAACCATGCGCTCGAAATGAAGATCGCAGGCCTCAAGGTCGCCGCTGTAGTGGTCGAATGCATGGTGAGCCCAGGACAAAAGATCTGGCTTATTGGCATTGGCGAAGACGCCTCCCAAGCGAGGCATCAGGCTCGTGAGGATGTTGATACCTTCAGAACGAGGTGGTTCATAAATCACATTGACCTCGGCTTGCCAAGGCAGCGATTTCGCTTCGGGTGCTCCATGCCGGGCCGACGCTGGGGCCAAGATGTAAAGTTCTTGCCTGGGCGGATCACTGAGTTGATTGAGCTGAGCGGTGAATTCGCTCCATTGTTTTGCTGAAATTTTTTCTGGGAGTTCGATCCAAACCGGTGCTGGTTCACCAAAGAGATCACCGGTTGAAAGGCTTTCAACTGCAAGCTGTACTGGCGACTTGCCAGAGAACAATTGCGCCCGCGATCCTGTTATTTTCAGCAAGCGTTCGGAGATGAGTCGGCGGATGAGGGTGCTGTCGGTTAAGACAATTTTCAGCTTTTGTTTTTCAGCTGCTGTCATCAGTTCGACGATGAATTTTCTGGCATCTAAGCGTTGGCTCATGGTGTTTTTCCTGCACCGGGCTCGGCTGCTCTCGATAAACTCAAGGTGGTGAGGTTTGCGACCCGATTGCTGAGCGCTCGCAGGCCGTGGTCGGCCAAGACAAGCCAGGTCATGGCTTCGACAATTGGCACCGCGCGCGGCAAAACGCAGGGGTCGTGACGGCCCTTGCTGATTTTCAGGGTGTGCGAATTGCCGTTAGCATCGACGGTTGCTTGCGCAGTTCGAATGGTTGAAACTGGTTTGAAGCCGACGGCGAATTCGAGTTCCATGCCATTGCTGATTCCGCCTTGCACACCACCACTGTTGTTGGTGCGTGTCACAATTCGACCTGTTGCGGGCTCGCGGGCGAAAGAATCGTTCTGAGCCGAGCCGGTCAAGAATGTACCGGCCAGGCCAGATCCCATTTCAAAACTCCGCGATGCAGGCAGGCTGAGCATGGCCTTTGCAAGATCAGCTTCAAGCTTGTCGAACACAGGTTCGCCCCATCCCGGAGGCACCCCGCGGACGCAACAGCGAATCAGTCCGCCAGCGGTATCTCCCTGATTCATCAGATGGGTTAAAAGTTCTTTCATTTGCGATTCTGCGCGCGCATCAGGCACACGCAGATCGGAGGTATCAACTGCACTGTTTGTTAGCGGTCGACTTTCGGGCGAGCATTCAATCTGAGCAATGCGTTGAACCCATGCGACGGCCGCGATGCTTTCGCCAAACACGTGCTGGAGAAGTTGTTTTGCCACTGCCCCTGCTGCAACCCGTCCAATGGTTTCACGTGCGCTTGCGCGGCCACCGCCACTCGCAGCGCGAATTCCAAATTTTGCATCGTACGTGTAATCGGCATGGCCCGGACGGTAAGCAGTTTCACTCTCTGTATAGTCGGCGGGTTGGGCGTTGCCGTTGTCAATAAGAATTGTGATTGGGGTGCCCAGGGTAAGACCCTTTTCAACGCCAGAGACGATTCGGCACAGGTCAAGCTCGGCTCTTGGACTTGTGAAGGGGTTTTGTCCGGGACGGCGCCGATTGAGTTCGCTTTGAATCATATCCACAGACAGCGGCAGACCTGCAGGGCAGCCATCGATACAGCAACCCACCGAGACGCCGTGCGACTCGCCAAATGTGCTGACCCTGAAAATGACCCCAGTTTGACTTGCCATCGACCGCTCCGATCCGTGATTGAATGCTTGTAGCCCGAGTCTCGGGCGGGCTCAACCACCTTAAAGGGAGCATCATGAGCTCACAAGCGCAACGTTTTTGCGGAGAATTGTCTGAACGCGGAGTGTTTTTGGAGCGACTGCTTGTGCTTGATGGCCCAGGGGGCCGAGATCCGCAGCCGCTGACCCAGTTCAAGACCGCACCCGCCGACGCACAAAAGTGCGCGTCTATCTTGGAATCGGCCGCGCGCGGCGGAATGGTTCGAGGTAAATATGTTGTCTATCTGATGACCGTACAAAGGCGACTGCACGACAACGCGGGGCTTGCGGTGGCCAGCGGATTGTCGAAAGCGCTTAAGAAGCCTGTGTTGATTGTTGAAGCGATGTCGGGAAATGCGCCTTGGTCGAGCGCCCGTGTGCATTCATTCATAGGCCAAGGTGCAGCGCAAAATGCCGAGAATATGCAGGGGTATATTTTCGTTCCTCAGGGTCATGATCCGCTTGTTCGACCGCAAGACAACGTATCAATAACGATCGACTCAACGCTGAGCCCAGAGAAGGCATTTCAGACGGGATTGTTGAGCGCACCAGAAAGTGTTGCAAACGCGGCAATTGTGCCAGCACTTCTCGCCGACGCTGCAGCGGTTGTGTGTGATTGGGCACCGTTTTATATTTTCCCAGATATTGCTCTCAGGGCGCATAAAACACTTGAGCACAGAGCGCCGCACGCACCCTTTCTGCTCGTCGACGATGTTGGACTCGTGCCAATCTTCAAATATGTAAAAGCTGAGGCAGCGGCTCGCTTTATTCGTCCTAAATTACGTCCTTTTCTAGAATCGTCGGAACGTGAGCGGCGCGGGATTGAGGATTTGATAAGTGAACGACTTGTCTTTTCTGAACGCATTCAACTTGAAGGCGAACTTGTTTTGGGTGACGTGGTGAGGTCGGAAAAATATCCGCCGCGCCAGTATGGTGAGCTGCTAAGTCGTTTTGCTCGAGTCAGCAATGCAGTGCCAGCGGTGGAGACTGTTTTGGGTGGAGAACAACCAGCACTGCAAAGACTCGCCGAGTTTCTCCAAAAGGATATTCAGCGCTACGGAGAAGAGCGAAACCACCCCGACGAGCGTTGTTCTTCTCGACTCTCATCCTGGTTGCATTTTGGCATGATTCACACCCGGACCATTCTCGCAGAGGTGGCGCAAGCCGCAAAAACCGAATTGCCCTCGCAGATTCATTTGGAAACCTCTGCTGGCAAGTTTGTTGATGAACTCGTGACGTGGCGTGAACTCGGGCAAAATATGGCTCATTTCGCCTATCGCGCTGGAACTCCACTTGGCAGCGTGCAATTGCTGCCAAAGTGGACCTTTGAAACGCTCAAGAAATTTGCGCCACCTGCAGCTCGTCAGGTGTCTCTCGAGGCGTTGGAGGCAGCCGAAAGTCCTGATCCCGTCTGGAACGCTGCTCAGCGGGAACTTCTCCGCACCGGGGTGATCCACAACTACATGCGCATGCTTTGGGGGAAAGGTATTGTTAGGTGGTCAAATGGTCCTGAGGATGCCTTGAAAAAATTGGAATACCTGAACAATAAATACTCGCTCGATGGGCGCGACCCGAATTCCTACACCGGGATTTATTGGTGTCTGGGCAAATTTGATCGGCCTTGGCCACCTGCGCGTGAGCCCTTTGGTTTGGTTCGAAGCATGTCAACAGCCTCGGCGCAGAAGAAGCTGAAAATGAAAAAATACCTGGAAAATCAGTTATTCCCCGACTGTGCGCTTGCCGTTGACGCCCCACTCACAAAGAAATAAGAATGGTTTCCTTCGCTTGTCGAAAAGCCGCTTCGCAGAAGTTCAAGTTTTTTGCTGCGGGTTGGAAATTTCGACAAGCCTTTTTGAGAACCTCTGGAGAATGTCGTTGTGAAAATGTTCGTCAAGAGCATCCTCAGCGCACTCCTTTTGTTGACCTTTCCCGCGCATTCTCAAGCGGTGTCTCACTCCGCTCTTCCAGCCAACTCGCAAACTTTTTCTTTCAAAGATAAGCCTTCTTTTGTGTTTGGTTTGGCAACCGCCCCAGCGCATAGCGAAGACCGCCTTGAAGACACTTGGCTCGCGTTTGCGCAAAAAGGAGGGGTGGCTGCTTGGAGTAACACTCCGCATCCGGAAGAGCGCTTGCGTTTTTGGAGTGAACCGGAAACGGAAATTGCTTGGGCGCAAGCGAGTGGTGTGAAATCGCTGCGTCTTGGACTGGACTGGGGTCGGCTTGTTCCGCATGCACCCGGCTCGAACAAATGTGGCCCCATCAGCGCGTGCGGCCAGGGTCTTCAAAACCGCGAAGCATTAGAACATTACAAATTCATTTTACGCTCCATTCGCGCGCATGGCCTTGAGCCGATGGTCACACTCTTTCACCATTCCTTGCCACAGTGGGCTTTGGACATGGGAGGATGGGTTAATCCCGAAGTTGTTAAATACTTTGTTGCATTTGCAGGAGAAGTTGCACGCGAATGCGGTGACCTTGTTGATGAATGGATTACTTTCAACGAACCAACGGTTTTTTCTCTTCTCTCAGAGGTTGCAGGTCTGTGGCCGCCAGGAGGCGAGCAACGAGTGGGTGGACTTATTGAAGTCCCGCTGCTTGTTCGTGGTGCTTATTGGATTTCTCTTGAGAACATGTCGGAAGCGCATAACCAGGCCTATGATGCGATCTATGCAAACGACAGAGTTGTAGCCTCGCAAGGCAACCCTTATGGACATCATTTGCCCGTGCGGGTAGGGCTCGCTCACAATATGAGTTTTAACAATGGCGCGCGCTGGTTTGATTGGGCTTCGGCGCGTTACTTTGATGCGATTTCCAAATACACCTTCACCGACCGGGTGGTTGGAAAACTCGATTTTCTTGGAATCAACTATTACGGCCAGGAAGTTGTCAAAGGTCTTGGAGCCGCATTTGTTGACCGGGCCGAGTACAGCGAATCGGGTCGGGCAATTTATCCAGCAGGTTTGGCTGCTCTGCTGATTGATTATAACCAACGCTACAATCAGCAAAAAGTATCGCGCAAATTGGTGCGCAAAGAGCTGAGTTTTGTTGTCACGGAGAATGGAATCTCTGACAGCACAGACGTGATTCGTGGCGCATACCTGATCGAACATCTCGCAGCTGTGCGTTATGCCATGGATCAAGGTGTTCCGGTGGATGGTTACTATTTTTGGACCTTGTCAGATAACTGGGAATGGGCCGATGGTTATTGTCCTAAGTTTGGGCTGCTGGAAGTTGATCGTGTGAATCTTTTGCAACGTCATCCTCGTCCCAGCTTTCAGCTTTTTAAAGAAATTGTTGAAAACCGTGAGGTCAGGGCTGAGCAGCGCTCTGCTGAGTGGGATAAATATCTTTCTCAGACGAACGTACCTCGCCCACAATGTCGTGCAGAAAATGGCCGCGATGCTTTGAATGAACCACGAATGGATATGACCTTTCGGGGTTTGGATTTTCGCTTTCGCCCTGAACAAATTCACTAAATTTTTTTTCCGATTCTAATGTTTTAAATTTAAATGATCGTGCATGTGCGGGAATATCAAATGAACGAAATTTCGAAATCCTCATTGAGCCAAGAAATATATCAAGGTCCACACTGGGATAATAGCTCTGAATATAGTGATTTGCATGCTGCTGAATTCAGCGAAGACCTTGATGCTTTTAAAAAGTCGATCGGGCGAATTCAAGAGCAGAGTAAATTGTTTGATTCAGAAATTGAACGAATTGATCAGTTGTCGGCAATGGATTTTGAATTGATTGAAGCGGCTGGGCGGCTGCGCCATTCGGCAGATGAAGCTTTTGTTGTTGGGGCAAATCTCGGGACTTTCGTGAGTTGTTTGCTTAGTGTAAATGGTGGCAATGCTCAAGCACGACAGATGCAGGCAGTGCTCCGTCAGTTGATGACTCAGCTCAGCGAGGCATTAACCTCTCTTGAGTTGATACTGACAAAAGCTCCCGAAAGTTTTGTCGGTGCATGCTTGGCGCGCAGCGAATTCAAGGCACATGCATTTGCGATTCGCAAAGAGCGAGAATGGTCGCCGCACATGCTGAGCTTGAGTGAGGAACGGATCCTGACGCGCTTTGCAGTGAATGGTTTGCAAGCGTGGGGCACTTTGTACGACAATATTTCTTCTTCTCTGCAGTGCGAGGTTGATTTTAATGGCACTGTGACACGCATGGGCTTGGCGCGTGCGGCTGGGACTCAGCAAAGTGGGAATCGGGCTGAGCGCGAGGCAGGATACAAGGCGGTGCAAAAAGCCTGGGAAACGCAACAAGAGTCTTGCGCATCTGTCTTGAATGCCCTCTCAGGCTGGCGCCTGGATAACTACAAGACTCGAAGCAAGAGCAGGAAATTAAATTTCATCGACAAACCTTTGCACGGCAACCGCATCGAAAAGGAAACGCTCGAGGCGATGATGTTGGTTGTTGAACAGAATGCTGAAGTGGCCCGTGAGGCGCTGCGCTTTAAGGCCAAGGCGATGAATATAGATGCCTTGGCGCCTTGGGATTTATTTGCGCCGGCTCCAACGTCTGAACCCGAAGATGAGATGATTCCCTTTGAAGAGGCTATTTCACTTATTCGCACTGCGTTTGCTGATGTTGATCCGCAAATGGGTGAGTTTGTTGATGTGATGGTGAAAAATCGGTGGATTGAAGGAACGGTGACAGACACAAAAAGACCTGGTGCCTACTGCACTCGTTTTGCAAAATCTCGCACACCGCGGGTTTACATGACGTACAAAGGGACTCTTGAAGATGTTGGTACATTGGCCCATGAATTGGGTCATGCATTCCACAATTGGGTCATGCGCGACTTGTCGTTGCCGGAAACTTACTATCCAATGACGTTGGCTGAAACAGCGAGTATCTTCGCTGAAACAGTGGTCAGTCATGTGCTTGTCAAGAATGCTGCAAACCAACAGGCCAAGGAGAAGATTCTGTGGGGAGAATTGGGTAGCGCTGAAGCGTTTTTACTCAATATTCCAGCGCGTTTTTGGTTTGAAACTGAGTTTTACGAGCGGCGCGCGGAACGGACATTAACTCCTGATGAATTCTCAGAGCTCATGAACAAATCTTGGCAGAGGGCCTACGGAAACACACTGAGCGAAATGAATCGCATGTTTTGGTGCAGTAAACTGCATTTTCATATCAGCGGTACATCGTTTTATAATTTTCCTTATACCTTTGGATATTTGTTTGCGCTTGGGGTGTATGCGCAGCGTAAGCGGCAGGGGAAGGAATTTTATGCAAACTATGTGAACTTGCTGCGCGACACGGGACGCATGAGTGCTGAAGATCTTGCGCGCGAGTATTTAGGGGTGGAACTGAGCGAGCCTCGCTTCTGGCAGGATTCGATTGCCATTGTCCGTCGGCAATGTGGCGCTTTTCTGAGCTGAGCTCAACTCAGAAAAGCTGTATGGCTTATTTACTTGCCGCTGAATTGTCTGCAGACGATTTTTGCCTCGCTGCAATGGCTGCTGCTCTGCTGAATGCGCTCTCGATTCCGCCGACAATGTTTTTGCTCGCAACATAAGTGGCACTGTTCCAATCTTCGATTCCACCGTGATGAATCCCTATCACCTTAAGCGTGCTGACATCGATAACAACTGATCCGCTGTTGCCGTGGTCGGTGTCGCACTGATGCGAGAACTTGTCTTCGGTTGCTGAAGAAGCTGAAGGCGAGGGTTGTAAAGTATCAGCTGTGTCATCGCGATGTAATTTTTCTAGTGTGCAGTATTGCGACCATTCCAGTGCGCGTTTTTTCGGATGCCCTAAGAGAGTCAATTGTGTCGATATTTTCGGGCGCGACGTCAGGTCAACATCAATTTTCGCTTTTGGCGGATTATCGACTAAGAGGATTGCATAATCGCGCTTGTCATTGAGTTCTGTTTGCAAAACTTTGACACAATTCGAAGCAGGAACCGTTTCTGCGCCAGGAAAATAGTTCCAGCGCACAATCATTTTTGGGAAAGATTCCGAAAGGCAGCGTTCAGAACTAATGCCTTGTTGCGGAACGCAATGCCCAGCGGTGAGTGCAACACCATTGCCGATGTGTGTGACTGTGCAGCCTAGTTCAAGCATGCCAATTGCATAAATCAACGGACGCAATGTCTCGGGAAGATTTTTTCCTCCCTCTTCAACCGGAATCATGTCGTTATTGCCGATGATCTTTTTTGTCTCGCTTTGCGAGTTTACGTGCGAACATGCACTGAGAAAAGAGGCCACAAGAATTGCAGAAAGAGTGTGATGTTTCATGGTGACCTCGCGAAAGGAGTTCGTCTTTACTGACCTTCCGTTCGAGAACCGCACGAGTGGTCATGCTTGAGGGAGTGAGCAAACGGTGTGCCATTTTTGAATTTTCTCAAGGGCACGAAATTTTTTGCTTTTTTTAAGCGGGGGTGTTTTTTTATCGCGATGAGATTGCTGAAAAAACAAGTGGCGTCGAAACCTTGCTCACCACGCCGGCAGTGGCTCAGTGGATTGGTTGGATTTGTTTTTTTGCATGCCTTTGAGCTCACTTGGGAGGCATGCAAGAATCGCTTGTGCTAAGGCGTCAATAGCGCGTTTTTTAAGTTGAGTACGGCGCCAGACTAGCGACACCTGGCGTTGTGGAGGGGCACCTTTAAATGGCGTGAGTGAGGCTGTTTTGGGGTGCGGACGCTGAGCTGCGAGCCAAGGAATGAGAGTATAGCCGGTACCAGACTCAACCAAGCGT
This sequence comes from bacterium, assembly GCA_009918675.1. Classification (GTDB taxonomy): domain Bacteria; phylum Bdellovibrionota_B; class Oligoflexia; order Silvanigrellales; family Silvanigrellaceae; genus RFOM01. The sequence continues at coordinate 57,717 of RGDM01000014.1, read as the reverse complement.
TGAAGCGTTTCCAAATTTCCGGCTTCAAAGCGAACATTGCGAAACACAGGTTGGCTGCTGCGGAGCGAACAGAACCGCAAGATCTGGGAGCGCAGGCAGTGCCCTTCGCTGAGCAGCCACATGTCGGAGCCGTCGAGGTCATCTTCCGAGACAAACTTTCGTTTGGCGAGTGGATGGGAAATGTGACTGTAAAGAAGGAAAGGCTCGAGGAAGAGTTTTTCTTCTTCAAGTCCCTCAGCTTTTAATGGTGTCGCTAGCAAGCCAACGTCGAGTGATTCGTTTTCCAAGGCTGCAAGGATTTGGTGTGTTTGCAGTTCATCAATGTTGAGAGTGAGTTTGGGATACGTACGTGCCATGTGTTCGACAAACAGAGGCACCAAATATGGTGCGATGGTTGGAATGACTCCAACACGAAGCTCGCCTTTAAGTTCTTTTTGATCTTCTTTGCTGAGTGTTGTGAGCCGGCGCGTTTCAGACAAGACAACCCGAGCTTGTGCAATGAGTGGTTCGCCTTCAGCAGTGGGAAGAAGGGGTTGGTGGCTGCGATCAAAAAAAACGACCCCAAGGTCGGCTTCAAGTTTTTGCAGCTGCATAGACAACGTTGGTTGTGAGACGTGACACGCTTTTGCTGCTTTTCCAAAGTGGCGGTGCTGATCAAGAGCCACGAGATATTCGAGTTGGGTGAGAGTGAGAGTGATGCGACTCATTTTTCGTACCCCAAATGTCCCGATTGCCGCAGCGGTGCTCGTGCGGCTCTTTTTTCCAGTAAAACCGGTTTTTCTATCTTTATCAAATAAGATCATTCGTTTGTCTGATTTTGTTCAAGGAAATATGCAGGGCTCCGATAAATTGGGGTCTGTTTCGAGGTGAAATGATGTGGTTCATCGGATATGAATTTGGTCGCCGCAGCAAAACCTCGTTGCTTGTTATTGGGGCCGTTGCCAGTGCCTCATGTCGAAATGCGTCTGCGCCGCTCGTTTCGCTGCCAAACTGTGCCTCGGCCGCTTCGTCGGCGGTTGGAAAATCCTCATTAAAAAAGAATGAATCCGTGACAGGATTGACGAACGCGGAGTTTGCCCAACTCAAAGATGATCTTGAACTTGCCACGGTTGGGTTGCGGATCGTTTTAAAACTAGCCGACGAAAGCACTCGAGTTTCCGTTTGCACGGGAGTGATTGCTGGGGAAAATTTGATTCTTACAGCTGCGCATTGCTTTGCGCCGTCGGAGGGGCCGATGGCCTTGAAGGTGAGCGGCAACGTGACAGTTGCTTCCTCAATTGAAATGGCAACTGCGAGTGAAATGCTGGAGATTGATCAGGTTGCGGTGCACCCCAAATGGAATGGCTGGTTTCATGATTTGGCACTTGTAACAACTGAGAAATCGCTTCCCGCCAATCGCAAAATTCCTTCGTTTGAAAGCAACCTCGAGAAGCTGCAACCGCAAACATCAGTCACCATGATTGGCTATGGTAACACCGACATGGACCGCAATGATGCCGGGCGAATGCGACGCGCAGATTCATTTATTTTCAATGTCATTGACAAGTTGAATTATCCCGACACGATTTTGCTCAACCAAATTCGCATTAAGGATACCAATCCGCCGCCGAGAGCACGTCAGGCATGCTCGGGTGATTCGGGGGGGCCTGCATTTCTTAAAGACACGCCCAGGGTTTTCGGACTTGTCTCGGGGATGAATGTGCTTGTTCAAAAAGCTATCAATTGCGCAGATGGTGATGTCAATTATACTTTGATCGCTCCGTACATGGATTGGATTGAGTCGACAGCAGGAATCAAACTCAACAAAACTGGTTCTTCAGTGCCTATTTCGGTGCTCCCGCCACAAAGCAAGGATTCCACTACGACCGGACCAACCAGCGATTCAGCAGATCGTTCAAGAGGTGAGCCACTACCGCCAAAGTCGACAGCTTCTCCTGTTAGCAGTCATGCTGTTCAAGCGATTTCTACCGTTGGCACAACTCCTGTTTCAGCGACTTCTGGCAACACGCCAGGTTCTGGATCAGCGACTTCCGCGAATTTGGGTTCCGCAAATAATTCCACTTCAGCGCCGCAAAGTTCCACTTCGTCTGCGAGTTTGGCGAAATTGGCGACAAGCGCCACCTCTCCGGTGAAATTTGTGGTTTCACCGCCGCTTGAAATTCAAGAGAAAATTGCCGCAGCTCGAAAAAAAATCGGTGAAGCAGATTCCAATGCGCCTGTTTCGAGTGTGCAGCCGTCCTCGGGGCTCTGCCGCCCTTAAATTTCTTTTTTCGTAGTGTGAAAGATTCACTTGCAACTTCCGCCTGCAAACGGGTGTCGTTCCTCTGTTGATTTGTCAAAAACACGCAGTTTGCTGGCGCGAACTCCTATGTAAAAATGTCTTCATCAGTGACTTGAGGACATCCAGGCAATGAAATATCGATGCAAAAAAATTATATTACGCCTGGTTATGAGCATTTTGCTTCCCGCAACAAGCGCGCAGGCTGCGGTTTTATGGACGGAGCAAGCTCGGCGTTTGCAAGAGGTTAGCGCTGCGTTGCTCGATACAATTCCGGTTCCCATGCCGCTCGTGCCTGATTTGCGACTTGGACTCAAAACAGATTTGAGTTTTCTGCCATCGCCTAACACAAAAGTAGGTAGTAAACGCGAGAAGCTTCCCTCTTCACCTGTTCAGAGTATTCCAAGCTTTTTTCTTCAAACTGGCTACCGCCTTGGGCAGCTTGAAAGTATTTCGGTGGAAGGTTGGGGAGGTGTTTTGCCTCAAGGCGTTGAGAAAATGATGGGCATCCAGGCATCTCTTCTGCAAACGCAGATTGGCGCACGAATCCAGTTGGCGTCTGCGCGGTTGTCGTCAGCGAGCATTCATCTTGGCGGCGGATTTGCCAAAACCTCGTCGTCAATTAAAGGCACAATAAGCAGTTTGTCTGGCAGCGATTCTTTTACCGCCGATGCATTTCTGAGCTTTGTCGATGTGCAAGTGCAGCACATAAAGTCGGGATTTTGGGGAGGACTTTCAATTGGCAAAAAAACAACCCAGAGTCGTTTGGCGATTGTCGACGACGCAACAGATCTTTCTCTGACAGATCAATTGACGAACGCAAAACAACCTCATTGGAGCCAGTTTTCGCTGGGCCTAAATCTTGCAAGCGGATTTAAACTGGGCGTCTCTGAACTTTTTGTTCCCGATCGTCTCGAAATGCCACGGCTGAGTGTTGCATGGAGCTGGCTCAGCCCGTCAAGCGCTCCACGTGAATGACACCATCAAGAGCCTCAAGTTTCTCGTGAATGTCTCTGAGTTGAGATATGCCGTTGACATGCACGCGTAGGGTGATGATGCCACGTTTTTCCGGAGTGGTTTGCACATCGGCACCAGTGATATTGATTTGCGTTGAAGAGATGAGTTTCGTGATATTTGCAAGCATGCCTTGTTTGTCATGAGTGGTGATCTTGAGACGAACGTTGTGCTCGGCGCTGCCTTGCGAATTCCAGCGGCATTCCACTTGCCGCGCAGGATCATTGGAAAGAGCCCAAGGACAGCTTGCAGAGTGGATTGTGACTCCGCGCCCGCGTGAAACAAATCCCGTGATTGGTTGTCCGGGCAATGGTTCGCAGCATTTCGCGAGTCGGACAACAAGGTCCTCCATTCCCTGCACGATGACAGAGTCTTCTGCTTTACGGATGCCTCGATTTTTAAAGCGACTGCGGGGTTGTGAGTCGGGCTCAAAGGCTTCAAGGCTATTCAATGGAATCAAGGCTGAATCTTGCGAATTCTGCGACACGTCGGGGACTGCGGTGATAGGTAACTGAGCGATTATTTTTACAAGCGCCTGCGGTGCATCCATCTTTCCGTAGCCAATTTGCAGAATAAAGTCGTCGAGACTCCCGACTGGAAGAACTCTGTTCAAATCAGAGAAGACGCCTGTCTTCAATGCGCGATCGTAAGTTAGATTATGCCGCTCGAGCGCAGTTTCGAGCATTTCCAGCCCGGCTCGTTTGGCTTCTTCACGATCTTCGCTTCGCAGGTAGGCGCGGATTTTGTTACGGGCTTTGCTTGTTGTGACATAGGAAAGCCAATCTTTTGTGGCGCGAATTTTGTTGCCCGACAAGATCTCTACAACATCGCCACTGTGTAATGGTGTGCGGAGCGGACTCATGCGTCCGTTGATCTTGGCTCCAGTTGTGCGCAAACCAAGGTCGGAATGTACACCGAAGGCGAAGTCCAAACATGTTGAACTGCGGCGCAGTTCAAACACATCTCCCTTGGGAGAAAAGACGTACACTTCGTCATCAAAGAGATCGACTTTAACGGCCTCAAGGAATTCATTTGGGTCCGAGAGTTCTTTTTGATGACGAACAATCTGTTTGAGCCAATTGAACTTTTCAAGGTCTTCTTGGCTGATAGGTTCATCTCCAGAGCGGCTTTGCTCTCGACCGCGCTTTTCTTTGTAAGCCCAGTGCGCGGCAATCCCATTCTCGGCGATGTGATGCATTTCTGAAGTACGGATCTGAACTTCGAGCAATTCACCCCGTGCAGCAACAATGGTCGTATGCAGACTTTGATAGAGGTTCGCTTTGGGCATTGCGATGTAGTCTTTGAATCGGCCTGGAACAGGTTTGTACATGCTGTGCACAATCCCCAGCGTCTCATAACATTCGCTGATACTGCTGACCAAAACTCTCAGCGCAAAGAGGTCATAGATGTCTTCGAACTCCATCTGCTTTTCAGACATTTTCTTGTAGATGGAATGAAAATGTTTTGCGCGCCCCTCGACTTTCGCTTTAATACCATGCTCTTCAAGAGATTGTGCAAGATGTTCACGAGCGTTGTTGATGACCAACTCGCGCTCACCGCGCTTTTGTGCAACGCGGGTAACCAGATTCGAGTAAACCGAAGGTTTGAGTTCTTTCAGGCAGAGATCCTCAAGCTCGGCTTTGACTTTGTACATACCAAGCCGCCCAGCAAGTTGGGCGTAAATTTCGCTGGTTTCTTCCGCAATCCGTTGGCGTTTTTCAAGCTGCAGCGCTTTAAGTGTGCGCATGTTGTGAAGTCGGTCGGCGAGCTTAACAACAATGACGCGAATGTCGCGCGACATGGCGACAATCATCTTGCGAAAGTTTTCAGCAAGTTTTTCTTGGCTCGAGCGGAATTCAACTTTGGCAAGTTTGGTGAGACCATCGACAATCGAAGACACATTTGGGCCAAATTGTTTCTCAACTTCTTCAACGCTTACATGAGTGTCTTCTACAACATCGTGAAGAAGAGCAGCAATGAGCGAGGTTTCATCCATACGATATTCGGAGAGAATCTCTGCCACCGCAATAGGGTGGACAATATAGGGTTCGCCACTTTTTCTGAGCTGACCCGCATGCAAAGAATGGGCAAATTGATAAGCTTTTCGCAAGCGCTCGATAGCAGCTGAATTAAGGTATGTGCTGGTTGCAGCGGCTAACTTAAGGAAAGCCTCCTCTGCCAGCAGATCAACCGGTTTGGCATCGGCGATAGGCGGCGTTGGTTGCGGGGCGCTCGTTGGTCCGGGGGGTGACTGTGTCACTGCAGCGATCTCCTTCAGCGGCAGTTCTACTCTGTCTTGAAAAACTGGTAAATTACTCTCGTTGTCACTTTAACGCATTCACAGCACGGCTGGTGGGCTGCACACATGGATTTGACGAGTCTGATTTGGCACTTGGCAGCGCTTCTGGCGGCCCTCTGGGCATCTCTTGCCTACCGCTCGCTCGTGAGTCGGTACCGCGAATTGCAAGAAGGTTTAGTTGTTTCTTTGCTATCAGGCCCTCGTCTGCAAGGAAAAATTGCGTCACGAAGGTCGGCACGGATCCGGGCTTTGCGTTGGTTCTCTGAGGAACTGAGTCGCATTCACCGACGAGCGATCCGCGTTGATGTATGTAAGGGCGACAGCGAACTGCTCCAGGCGGACCACAGCCTGTGGTGTGAGGCCATGTGCAAGCTTCACGACATGTCTCAAGATAAGAATTTCCCGTTGAGCCTTCCGGAAGACAAAGCAATTCTTTTGTGTTGGGCAAGCGCGGCGAGAAAAGAGAATTCAAGTCATAGCGCTGACGCGAGTCAACCAGAAAACCAGATTGGGCAATGGCAGATTATGACTGAACAAGGGAGACAGGTATGAATTGGACACGAAGTGATCTGCCGAGCTCACCCAAATGCATTTTTTCGATCGTTGGCTTAGCCTTCGCAGGCCTTTCATTCTTTACATTGTTGACTCTCTCGCCTGCCGTGAATGCAGCTCCGCGAGCAGGTGCGCAGGCAGCGCTTTTAGATCGTTGTTCGGGAAGTAGAAGTATTGGCATGGAAGCATTGCAGGCTTTGCTTGCGGAAACCTCTGTCTCAGAACTTCAGGTGCGGCAGTCGTTGCTTACGCTCATGAGAGACCCAAGCAACGGCTGTCGAAAGACATTGGAAGGCTGGCTGCAAGATATCAAATCAAAACCATCGAGCATGCAAAACAACACAGGAAGACTTGCTGCCATGACTTTAGGCCTTCTTCTTGATCTGCCCGTGGCTGTTGAATTCGTTGAGGCTGAGGCCGCATCAAGCGGAGGTTTGGAGTGGTTGGCCACTCTTGAGCACTGGGATAGGAATGCGTATTCCGCACTCCTTCGCAAATGGATTGTCAAGACAGCCGAGCAAAGCCGGAGTGCGCGCGCTCTGCAGCAGCCGATTGGGCAAATTTACGGGCGTGTTGTCATAGAAGAGGGGCGTGGCCACTCAGAAAGCAAATCGCTTGCGCCGATGATCTTGAATCTTTATTTGAAGAATATTGCTCGAACTAAACCAAGCGCAGAAGAGTTCTTTGCTCTGAATATTCACTTTGCGGCTGCAAATGCGGGAGCCCGCCAGATTTTTCAAGAAAGTTATGTTGAACTTCTTCGAGCTAATGCCGTTGCATGGATGACAACATTTCGCTCGGAAAATGCGTGGACTCAATTTCAGCTGATAGACCTGATGGGTCGGGTTGGCGGTTCTGAAATGGTTAAAGAGCTTTTGTGGCTGAGCCAAAACCATATGGATACGCGGATTAAAAGTCGCGCATCTCAGGTGCTCGATGAGACTCTCAAGTCGCGTTGAAGATATTTCTCGGCAACTTTGACAAGAAGTTCTAGCTCGGCGCAAAAGCTTTCGAAATTTTTCTTTTCTGCACCCCAGTCGATGCGCTGTTCACGTGCATTTCTCTCGAGAGTCTCCATTCGGCTGTGCAAGGTTTTTTGCCCGAGGGTTGCGAAGCTTCCCTTTAAAGCATGCGCGGCGCTTGCGAGTTGGCTCGGGTTGCGCTGAACGATTGCCGCGCGATAGGCATCATTTCTTGTTTTTTCTTCTTGTAAAAATGCGGCCAAGACTTCATTGAAGATTTCGAGCAAATCTTCAGCCTCAAATTTTTCAATAATACTTTTGAACTCCGTGACAACACTTTCGAGCATCTGTTTTTCCGGCTGCTTTTGATTCATTTTATTTCCCCAAATGCATGGCGTTGCTTAAAAGATAAAATTACAGAGTTTTTGTTACTTTACTCGGTGAACATGTCTCGTAATGCAAGTACACCTTAACTTAGATTGTTTGCAGGAGGCAAAATGTTTGAAAAACCAGATCAAAAAACAATTTTGCTCATATTGTCTATTTTTTGTGGAATATTTTTAATTTGGCTTTTATTTTCGGAGCAAAATATATTGCGGCGTTTCAAGTCGAATTCTGAAAATTCCGGTGAAAATAAAATTCATATCCGCATTGCTCATGATCTCCCGCAAGGCACACCCCTGCATCAGGCAACACTGCAAATTGCCGAATTGCTGAAAAACGAGTTGGGAGCGCGGGTGAAGGTTGAAATTTTTCCAAATCAAACCGCTGGCACCGATGAGCATATGATTGAGCGTGCGCTTGTCGGAGAGCTCGATCTTATTTTTCCCCCAACAGCAAAATTAGCGCAGCTGTATCCGCCTATTCAGTATGCTGATTTGCCGTTTGTTTTCGAAAGTCGTGAAGACGCCTATCGCGTTCTTGATGGAGAGCTTGGTGAACGCCTTCGCGCCGGACTGCAGCAAAAGGGATTGCAGTGCTTTCGGCATTGGGAGTCGGGATTCAAGCAATTTACCGCAAAAAAACCAATTCGGGATCCTCGCGACCTGGTGGGCCTGCGGGTGAGAACAATGCGCAGTCCAATGATTATGGAACAATTCAAAATGTGGGGAGCAATCCCAATCTTAATTGATTTTCAGCAGATCTATAAAGCGATGGCCGACAATGCGATCGATGCTGGAGAGAACAGTATTGTTGCGATTGCCGCGTTGAATCTCGCAGATGTTCAGAAAGTCATGACCATCAGCAACCATGGTTACTTGTCTGAATTTCCATGTCTTTCGGAGAAGAGTCTTTGGTCGTCTGATAAAGAGCTCAATGCTTTACTCAAGAGGGTGGTTGATGAGGTTGCAGAAAAGCAAAGGCATGAGGCTTTGCGAGTTGAGCAAATGTTGCTCGCCGAACTTGAGGCGGGGGGGCTGCGCGTTGAACGCTTGACCGAACAAGAACGGAAAAACTTTGTTGCGAGTGTCAAAGACTTTAGCGCAGGCATGATAGCGAAATGGGAAAAAGAATTTTCTCTGAAGATTCCTGTCAAAAGTGAGCCTAAAGCAAAAGATGAGATTGAACTAAAGCAAGAGCCAAACGATCGAGAGGTTGTTATTGGTATTGATGCTGATCTTTCACTTGCAGCTTCGTTAGCCGGGCAAGCGATTCAACATGGGGCACACTTGGCTGCTGAGGAACTGAACGAAAGAGGAGGTGTTTTAGGTCGGAAGGTTGAAATTGAGTCTTACGATAACGCGGGAATCAATTTGCGTGGTCTTGCGAATATCAAGAAACTTGCCGAGCAAAAAAACCTGATAGCGATTCTTGGAGGAATTCACAGCAATGTGATTCTTTCCGAGATCGACTCAATTCATCGATACAAAATTCCCTTTTTAGTTCCCTGGGCATCGGCAGTCGATATTGTCGAGAACGGCCAAAAACCAAATTATGTCTTTCGACTTGGCGGGAATGATGAACAGGTTGCAAAATTTCTAGTAAAAAATGCGCTGCAGCGCAGTAAAAAAATTGCTTTGTTGATGGAATCGAGTGTTTGGGGACGGAGTAGCCAAAAAGCAATCGAAAGGGTGTTAGCGGAGAATCATGTGAAACCGGTGATGGTTCAATGGGTTGACCGCGGAGCAAACGAAGTCAGCATCCAAATTGCGTCGTTGCAGTCATCTGCAGCTGACATTGTCCTGATGACTCTCAACGCGCCAGAGGGAATTCTCGCAGTGAAGAGTATGGCTGAACGTGGAGTTCGTTTTCAGGTCTTGTCGCATTGGGGAATAACTTCAAATGACTTCTACAAAGAAACCTCAGATGCTTTGAAAAAGGTGAAAGTCGAATTTATTCAGGCGTTCACCTTTTTTCGAAACGCAAATCCACGCGCTCGTTCGCTTTTTGAACGCTATCAGATTGCAAGTTCGCAGATGAACTTGAAGGCAACTCAGCTATCTGCCGCCATGGGCTTAGTTCATGCATATGATCTGACAAAAATGATTGCGCAAGCAACCATAAACGCAGGACGATTGGATCGGACTTTAATTCGAGAGCAGCTCGAGAAACTTTTCAACTTTTCGGCAATCAACAAAATTCACAACCCGCCGTTTACTGCGCAGCGTCACGATGCACTCGATCCGTCTGCTTATTTCCTGGCCCACTTTAACAACAGGGGGGAGATTCTACCGACTGAGGATGGTTCTAAATGAACTGGCACCAAGCAACTCAACAGTCGGGCCGTTTGAGCCGCCGTCTGGTGTGGCGTTTTTCGGTTTTCGTTATTTTATCAAATCTGGCAGTTCTGCTGTTGGTGGGTGGTCAGTCTGCGGTGACTCTGACAAACGAGCTCAAGCGCTCTTTGCTCTTGCAATCGAGCTTATCGATGCAGAGCTTGGAGCATCGCCTGAGTGAAGTTGCAGGTGTTGCGCGCTCTTTGAGCAGCAATCGATTGATTGTAAATAGCCTCATCGACCCTGAAGCGTTGCGTTCTTACCTTCCAGGCTTGGTGAGGGACTACAACCGCTCGCACGGATTGTCATCGACGGTCGTGTTGGGTTTTGATGGTCATCCAATTTATTCGAGCCGTGCCGACCCGCTGCCATGGCTTACATTTGAATTTCTTAGACCCGTTTTGCACTCGGGAAAAAGTTTTATCACCCTCTCACCAGATTTTAGATACTTTGTGATTGTTGAACCGATTTTTTATTATGAAACACCACAAGGAGTCTTACTTTCGCTTTTGAGTATTGACGAGCAAAGAAAGTATCTTTGGTCTCAGGAAAAGAGTTTCGACCTTGAGTATGAAATGCATGGCAATCCTGTCTTGGTGGAGAGTGAAGAAAAGAAACGACGCGGTTTCGTTTTAGAAACTCAGGCTGCGGAAGAATATTTTCCATTGCTTCGCGGCTTGGATACCAAGCTGCGGATCAGTGTTCCGCGAGATGTTTATTTCAAGCCGCTTTTGCAGCTTGCTTTGCAGTTGTTTGCATTTTCATTGTTGCTAACCGCTCTTGCTTTTGTGCTTGCAAAGCGTTTCGGTGCGCAGTTGGCCAAGCCAATCCTTGAGCTTTGTCGGAAGGTTGCTTTGCCGCCGCAGAGCGGGATTAAATGCTCACCCACCGGGACGAGTGATGAATTGGAGCAGCTTGCTCTGGCGTTTGATAAAGCCCGCTTTGAGATGTTGCGCAGCAACAAGGAATTGCTCGATGCGAAAGAGCTTGCCGAAAGTGCTGTGAAAGCACGCTCTGAATTTTTTGCGATCATGAGTCACGAACTGCGAACGCCGATGAACGGCGTGATTGGAATGACCGATCTGTTGATGTCGACGATGTTGACCGAAGAACAGCGTGATAGTGTCGACACCATTCGCAGCTGCGGTGATATCCTATTAAATGTTATCAACGACGTCCTTGATTTCGCGAAAATTGAATCAGGTCAATTTGAACTTGAATTTCTCCCGACCGATCTGAAGATTTGTGTGCAGTCGGTTGTTGATGTGCTTCAGCATTCGGCACGAAAAAAGGGGTTGCAGCTTGAATTCAAAGATCGGCCCGAGATTCAAGGACGCTGGCTCGTTGATGCAAGTCGGCTGCGGCAGATTTTACTGAATCTTACCAATAATGCGATTAAGTTCACCCCAACAGGGAGTGTCTCTATAGATCTGAACTGGCAAGGAAAATCGGCTGACAGCGAAGTTTTTCGGTTTTCTGTTCGAGACACTGGGATAGGTTTGTCGGAGCAACAATCGAGCCGTTTATTCAAAGCATTTGCGCAAGCAGACTCAAGCACAACACGTAAATTTGGTGGAACGGGTTTGGGTTTGGCGATTTGCCAACGACTGGTGAAAATTATGGGTGGTCGTATTTGGGTTGAGAGTGAGTTGGGAGAAGGGGCGGTCTTTTATTTTGAGTTGCCCCTTAAAAGAGCCCCTTCGAAAGAAATTGTAGATTCGCCTGTCGGCCAGCATTTGCATGGAAATTTGAGCGCTCCGCCACGTTCCGTGGAGGGGCGGCGTTTTTCTCAGTTGAGCCAGCATCTTGCCTCAGAGTTTCCGTTGAAGATTCTTGTTGCAGAAGATAATCTTGTGAATCAAAAACTAATTCTGCGATTGTTAGAAAAACTTGGTTATCAACCGGTCATTGTTTCGCACGGACGCGCCGCAGTTGAACGCGCGAAGCTTGAACATTTTGATTTGATCTTCATGGACGTGCAAATGCCCGAAATGGACGGTTTGGCTGCGACTCGCGAGATTCGCAAAGTGTCTTGTGGTGCGCAGCCGGTGATTATTGCAATGACAGCTGGCGCACTGACTTCTGATCGCGACGCTTGTATTGCGGCAGGAATGAATGACTACATTGCCAAGCCAATTGAGTTGCATCACTTAATTTCAGCCTTGAAGCGTTGGAGTCAAGAAAAATCCCAAGCTCATGAAAATCCACTTCCTTGAGCCTGGGATGTTTGAACTTTCGACAGGACCTGTCTTATGGGGCGTCGATGTTGGCTTGCAAGTCCGATTTTGCGGTTGTGCAGGTTGCGCTGGCAGCATCGGCTCCGCGCGCAACGCAGCCGTCGATGACTTTCTTTTGCAGGTCGTGCAGTGCCTTAACGCGATCCTTTTGTTCTTGGCTGAGGGTTTCAAATGCAGGCACAACGGCACGCAGTTGGGGTGTATATTTGTCCTGAATTGTTTTGGCCTGAGCCTGAAAATCTTCGCGGCTGACAGCAACGGTGCGCAACGCTTCAAGGTCTGTACGCATCGCTTTGAGAATCTCGTCGACTTTTGCACGATCAATTTTGAGCACTGTATCTTTCTTAGCGTCTGCTGCTTTCATCAGTGCTTCGATGTCTGCGGGAAGAGCCGGTGGGCCTTTATCTCCGCGGCCTTTTCCAGAGCCATGTGGGCCATGGCCACCACCATGATGACCGCCTCGGCCGCGACCATGATCATCGCCACGATCATCACCTTCAAATTCTCCGCGGCCTGCCAATCCATCCATTGGATAAGGACGGAGTGAAGGGTCGCTTGACCCCGCGGCAGCGCTGAATGTGCCATCCAAGAGTTGTGAATTTTCTGAATCATAGGTTGAGCTTTGTTGTTCCGACTTGTTGTCGCCTTGCTTGGTCAACAATGTGTCGATTTGTCCACAGGCGGCAACCGAGAGCGCAAGGAGACAGAGACTTGAAAGGACACTGCTACGAAGAGAGTTGGACTTCATAAGGCACCTCCTAAAGACTGGGTTCGTCGGGTTGCTTTCCAACCCTGACTTTTCTCTTATCGGCAAATTATTCTGTCTCTCAAGAACTTTTTTTTAACATTGAAATCATTGATAAAAGCATGAGACAAACGAATAAAGTTTGGTTATATTTTGTCTCATTTCGTTTGATGAGCCCCGGATGTTGAGACATTGCCTCTCTTCGCAGTGCCCCCGTGGCTGGGTCTCGTAGATTTATGAGAGCGCCTCAATGAGCGGATCCAAGAGCTTGATGAGAGTGCGCGCAAAGACCCAAATATTGCTTAGAATAAATTTTTTGCAGCCCATTGCGCGTAGTAAGTGACAATGAGATCTGCACCTGCCCTTTTCATTGATGTCAGAGTTTCAAGAACCGCAGGTTTTTCGTCGAGCCATGTTTTTTCAACCGCGGCTTTGAGCATCGCGTATTCACCGCTCACATGGTACATGACCAGCGGTTTCTGGGTGCGGGCGCGGATTCTGCAAAGGATGTCGAGGTAACACAATCCTGGCTTTACCATGATCATGTCTGCTCCTTCGGCTTCATCGAATTCGGCTTCGAGAAGTGCTTCGCGGATGTTGGTGTAGTTCAGTTGATAGGTTTTTTTATCGAGGCCGCGCGCGCCTGATCCAAGCGCTTCGCGAAACGGACCATAGAATGCAGATGCGTATTTGGCACTGTAGGCAAGCAGACTCACCTGCTCGTGTTTTGCAAAATCGAGAGCCTGACGAATGGCACAAACACGTCCGTCCATCATGTCGCTTGGTGCAACAAAGTGAACGCCGGCGCTGGCGAGAGTGAGTGACATTTTGACAAGCGCATCAACGGTTTCATCGTTTAAGATTGTCCCGTCCGAAGAAAGAATTCCGTCGTGGCCATGGGTGGTGAATGGATCGAGTGCAACGTCGGCCATCACCACGAGTTCTGGAGCTGCATGCCGCACGCATGCGATGGCTTGTTGAATGAGTCCGTTGGGATTGTAGGCTTCGCGACCGTCGTTGGTTTTTTTTGCTGGATCCACAACGGGAAACAGGAGAACTGATTTTAGTCCAAGTGCTGAGATGCGTTTGGCTTCATCGGCCAATTCTGCCAAGGGAATGCGCTCCACGCCGGGTAAACTTGCGATGGGTGTTCTTTGTGAGTTTATTTCGCTGACAAAAATAGGGCAGATGAGATCGGCTTTGTTGAGTTCAACTTCAGCGACCATGGCACGAAGAGCCTCGGATTGTCGCAAACGCCGGAGGCGTTGGTGTTTGTGTCCAATGGTTGGAGAATCTTGAGCCATTGTTGTGAGCTCCATCTGCGAGAATGAGTTGTGAATTGATGGCGATCGACGCAAGTGCGCCGTTTTTTATTGAATAAGAAAATTTGCAAAGACGCAATTAGAACAACGGAGAAAGTCATGGATTGCAAAACACTGCGCAGGAGAATTGAAGTTGGTTCGACTGTAAGCTAGCTCCTTTTCTAATACAGACGCAGTTGTCCGGCATCAGCAACAAGAGTTTGTCCGGTTATTGCGTAACTCGCCGTTGAAAAAAGAAACAGGCAAAGGTCGGCGATTTCTGAGGTTTCAATGAGGCGATTCATTGGTGAGAGTGCCGCCCAATCATCGGCTATTTTTTTCTGAGCTTCGGGAGAGTCTGAGCCGAACTGTTGCTGAGCTTCGTAGGCCTGCAAATCTTGCAGCTTTTCAGTGCGAACATAGCCAGGTGCGATGCTGTTGACACGGATCCCTCTCTTGCCCAACTCTTCGGCAAATGCCTTGAGAAGCGCCGAAAATCCCGCCCGATATGCGCCAGACAATGGCAGGTATGGATTGAGCTCTTTCACTGTTGTGCTTGAAATTGCGACCACACTGCCCGTCTGTGGTTCCAGCTGAGGTAACAAGGCTTGCAACAGCAGCGCAGGTCCGCGCAGCAAAAGCGCATGTGCTTGATCGTAGTCGGCTGCCGAAAAATCGAGCGACTTACCACCGTGCGGACCACCGCCGTTTATAAGCACTCCTCGAAATGTTACCTTGTCGACTTGACGACGGATGTATTCGTAGAGATGTGGACGGGTGAGATCAAGTGCGACGGTAATGACGTTTTTTGCACCAGCCAAGCGCAGTTGTTGCGCGGTTGCTTGCAGATTTGCTTCGTTCCGGGCCATGATCCACAGCGAGGCTCCGAGGGTGGCTAGACGTTGCGCGATGGCAAGCCCCATTCCGGATGTGGCTCCAGTGATCCAGAAATTGCAGTTGTCAAATTCTGGACCGTTAGGCGGCGGGAATGGATATGGCATCGGCAGTCTCCTTCCGACAGAATGCTAAGGTACCAAGTCTGGGTTGAGTGTCTCGGCAAACGGCTCGTCCTGCAAGTGAAGGATGGCAAAGTACCGGGCGAAAGCAAAATGAGGTTTCAGCACATGCCATTAGTCCCAATAGTCGTTGAGCAAACCAACCGGGGTGAACGTAGTTACGATATCTGGTCGCGGTTGTTAAAAGACCGGATTATTTTTTTGGGCACGCCTGTCTACGACGAAGTGGCAAATCTCATTGTGGCTCAGCTGCTTTTTCTTGAATCTCAAGATCCTGAGAAAGACATCAACTTCTATATCAATAGCCCGGGTGGCAGCGTCACCGCCGGCCTTGCAATTTACGATGCCATGCAGGTGATTCGTCCTCAGGTGCGCACCTATTGTGTGGGCCAGTGCGCGAGCGCTGCAGCATTGCTGCTCGCTGCGGGTGCCAAGGGCAAGCGGTTTGCCCTGCCAAATAGCCGGATCATGATTCACCAGCCGTCCGGTGGGGCCGGTGGTCAGGCCAGCGACATCGCGATCCAGGCGCGCGAGATCCTCTCTCTCAAAAAGCGTCTCAACGAAATCTTGGCGCTGCATACTGGCAAATCTGTTAAGGAAATTGAGGCCGATGCAGAGCGGGATTTCTTCATGGGAGCAAAAGAGGCTAAGGATTATGGAATTGTGGACGATCTGTTGATGCCGCGTTCCGACCGACCAGCCTATACAGGTTTGTAACGGAATGAAGCAGACTGATTGAACTTTGTTTTGTGTTGGCTTTGCGGGCAGTTTTTTTGCGGGGTGGAACCCTATGACAACTCATGGAATTGATTTCTCAGCGACCCGAGGCAACGGTGGAAACCTGCACGGTCTCCATTGCAGCTTCTGCGGAAAAAGCCAGCGCGAAGTTAAAAAACTGATCGCCGGGCCCAACGTGTATATCTGCGACGAGTGCATTGCACTGTGTAACGACATCATCGCCGAGGAAATGGAAAAGGATGATGTGGTGGGTGCGGTTGAGGGAGTTCCGAGTCCTTCGGAAATCAAAAAGGTTCTTGATGACTATGTGATTGGTCAGGAGCGTGCGAAGAAAGTTCTCTCGGTTGCTGTTCATAACCACTACAAACGTATTGAGCACTCGAACGCTCAGAACAAAGATGAAGTCGAGCTTGCCAAGAGCAACATCCTTCTGATTGGTCCAACAGGTTCGGGTAAAACTCTGCTTGCACAAAGTATGGCGCGCATTCTGCAAGTGCCATTCACGATTGCCGACGCCACCAACCTGACAGAGGCTGGCTACGTGGGTGAGGACGTTGAGAACATTATTTTGAACCTTCTGCAGGCCGCTGATTTTGATGTGGAGCAAGCTCAAAAGGGAATTGCTTATATTGATGAAATCGACAAAATCGCGCGCAAGGGTGAAAACACTTCAATCACTCGTGATGTGTCGGGTGAAGGTGTGCAGCAAGCGCTTCTGAAATTGCTCGAAGGGACCGTCTCCAACGTTCCTCCGCGTGGCGGACGTAAACATCCTCAGCAAGAATTTTTGCAAGTGGACACCACCAACATCCTGTTTATCTGTGGCGGTGCTTTTGCAGGTCTCGAGGAAATCATTCGTGCGCGTATGGATTCCAATTCCATGGGCTTTGGTGCTGACGTAAAAAGTCGGAACAAGCTGAACGTCACTGAATTATTTGCCAAGGTGCGAGTCGAAGACCTTCTTAAGTTCGGGATGATTCCTGAATTCATGGGACGCTTGCCGGTGGTGGTGACGCTTGCTGAGCTTGACGATGTTGCATTGGTAAAGATTCTCGCAGAACCCAAAAATGCGATTGTTAAGCAATACCAACGTTTGTTTGCATACGAACGAGTGAGCCTGGTGTTTGAACCAGAGGCCTTGACTGCAGTTGCGCATGAGGCTCTCAAACGCAAGACAGGTGCACGTGGTTTGCGGGCAATTTTGGAAGACGTGATGCTCGAGACCATGTTTGAATTGCCAAGCATGAAAAATGTGAAAGAAGTGATTGTTTCAGGTGAATGCATCAGCGATGGGAAGCACCCGCAATATACGTATTTCACTGAAGATGAAATTGCCGCACGCAACGAGCGACTCGCTGCAAAAGTGACTGCCTCCGCAGCTCCGGCAACTGCTCCAGCAACAGGCAAAGCGGCAGCAGCGAAATCGACAGGTTCAAAAAAATAACGCACTCCAAGTCTTCGTTCGCTCACCCCGTGTGCAAATTGCATACGGGGTGCTTTTTTTTCCTCGCCGCATGACATTTTCGCGACTCACTTGCTCCACGCGCGTTCCCTCACAATTAAAGAAGAACCTGCCCTTTGGGCAATTCAAGGAGAACGCACGGCATGCAGCTTGTTCAAGACAAACTCCCGGAGCAAATTCCCCTGCTTCCTTTGAAAGACATCGTCGTTTTTCCGCAGATGATTCTTCCAGTCTTTATTGCTGAAGACGTCTGCTTGAAAGCTGTGGAATCGGCTATGGCAAAAGACAAGCTTATTCTGCTGTCTGCATTTCAAGTCGATAACGCATCCGGTCGTTCACCGGAAAACAACGGCACAACAGAGCTGGCAGCGTCGTCGCCCGTTCCTTTTGATGTGTATGATGTTGGAACGGTTGCAATGGTCATGCGCACACGTCGCTTACCTGATGGCCGGGTTAAGGTTTTGGTTCAGGGTGTTCGTAAAGCCTGCATCAAAGAACTTCTCCAGCAGGAACCTTTTCCATTGGTGAAGGTGAGTGCGCTTGCGGATGAAGAAATCAATAAAGAGATGGCTTCGGAGGCAGAAGCGCTTTCTCGGACAGTCCGCGATCAACTTGAAAAATTGGTTGCGCTTGGCAAAGCACTGACTCCTGATATTCTTGTCCTGCTTGATGATGTCACTGATCCAGGTCGTCTTGCGGATCTTGTTGCAAGCAACATGAATTTGAAAATTGCCGATGCACAGTGGGTTCTGGCCACAACGGGTGGTCTTGAGCGTCTGCGTAGGGTTCACAAATTGCTCGTTCGCGAAGTTGAGGTTCACAGCGCACAGCAGCGAATTCAATCTGCAGCCAAAGAGGAAGTGGGCCGTGCAAGTCGTGAGCACTATCTGCGTGAGCAGCTGCGTGCAATTCGCTCTGAACTGGGCGAACTTGACGGTAAAGATGATCTTGAAGAGCTGCGCGATCGGATTCAACGCGCGCAGATGTCGTCCGATGCTTTGGCAGAAGCCAGCAAGCAAATCAAACGTCTTGAGCGCATGAATCAGGATTCAAGTGAAGCAACCATCACGCGCACTTATATTGAATGGCTCTGTGAGTTGCCATGGGCGAAAGCGAGTGAAATCAATCTTGATATTATTCAGTGCCAAAAAATTCTTGAGGAAGATCACTTTGGACTCGAGAAAATCAAAGACAGAATTCTCGAGTTCATTGCGGTCAAGAAGCTCAATCCAGATGCCAAGGGGCCAATCATTTGCTTCGTTGGACCTCCTGGAGTGGGTAAAACAAGTTTGGGCCGTTCAATTGCAAAATCATTGGGTCGTAAGTTCGTTCGCTTGAGTCTGGGTGGAATGCGCGATGAAGCGGAAATCCGTGGCCATCGCCGCACGTATGTTGGTGCTCAGCCCGGACGTTTGATGCAGGCGCTCAAAAATGTTCAGGTGAAAAATCCTGTTATCATGCTCGACGAAATTGATAAACTGGGTTCAGACTACAAAGGTGATCCTGCTTCAGCATTGCTTGAAGTTCTTGATCCGGAGCAAAATCATAATTTCTCCGATCACTACATCAACGTTCCTTTTGACCTCAGCCAGGTTATGTTTATTGCCAACGCAAATCGGCTCGACACAATTCCTGCGCCGTTGCGTGATCGATTGGAAGTTATTGAGGTCAGCGGCTACAGCGAAGACGAGAAACGTGAGATTGCGAAGCAATACATTATTCCGAAATCGATTGAGCAAACGGGATTGACATCTGACTTGGTGCAAATCCAAGACTCAGCCGTCGAGTTGATGATAAATAGCTACACACGCGAATCCGGCCTGCGTCATCTTGAAAAGCACATAGCTTCAATCACTCGTAAGATTGCCCGCAATGTTGCTGAATCGGATGCAACGGGCAAGAGCCGCAAGGTGTGGAAGGTAACTCCCAAGGTTGCACGTGAGCTTTTGGGTGAAGAGCGTTACACTTCGGAAGAGCATGACTGCACTGCACAACGTGTTGGTGTTGCAACAGGGTTGGCGTACACCTCAGTGGGTGGAGAAATTCTTTATATCGAAGTGAATTTACTCCCTGGCAAAGGTTCCTTGATTCTTACCGGCCAATTGGGCGACGTGATGAAAGAGTCTGCTCATGCGGCGTTGAGTCACATCAAGAGCCGTTCTGCGTCTCTTGGAATTGATGCGAAGATGTTTACAGAAATGGATGTCCACCTGCATTTCCCTGCGGGAGCGATTCCAAAAGATGGTCCAAGCGCTGGTGTGACAATTGCCTGTGCGTTACTCTCGGCATTTGTGAAGCGTCCGATTCGCCAGGATGTTGCGATGACGGGTGAGCTAACCTTACACGGTCGAGTTCTGCCTGTGGGTGGTTTGCGCGAAAAGATTCTTGCCGCGTTACGTGTTGGAATTAAGAAAATTTGTGTGCCCGAGAAGAATAAATCAGCCATCGCAGAGCTTCCTGCATCGTTGCGCAAGCGTGCTGAGATTCACTATGTTTCTCAAATCGATGACCTTTGGAACGAAACGTTGCAGGGTGGCTGGCCTGCTCCAAGCGTTACCACTGGTGTGGAAGGTGCGGCAGCAGGCGGACAAGTTCGCCTGGTGGCAGAGTCAGTGCAGCAGGATTCTGCGCACTGAACCACAGGGCCGTTTGTGCTTGTAAAAGGGCTGCCAAACAGGCAGCCTTTTTTGTTTTTTGCGCCGGGTTCAGTTGTTTCTCTTGGGTTGCATGATGCGATTGAGCTGCCCTTGCGTGCATTGCGGCAAGCAAACCACCCAGCAGTCCGGCCAAAACATCACCATGTCCCGCATGTGCAAGAAGCGGAGATGAATTTGCGATTGCTGCGCAGGAGGCAGCTTGAGAGGGTTCAGCAATACAGGTGCGAGCGCCTTTGAACAGGACAACTGCTCCAGATGCTTGCGCCGCCCAACTTGCAGCTTCAAGCCGGTTGATCTTGAGATCGAAGGTGCTGTGCTGCATGCGTGCATACGGCTCTGGAAACAAGCGAGCGAATTCGCCTAAGTGGGGAGTCATGACGATGCGTTCACAGAGCATTTCTCCGGCAGAAAGATCTGCTTCTAAAAAAGAGAAAGCGCCCGCATCGAGCACAAGACCGCAGTGAGTTGAGTTGCGCACATGGTCAACAACACGTCGGTAAACGTCCAGGTTTCCTGGAACCCAACCAGGGCCAAGAACAATGGCGGTGAAATGATCCAATGCTGGCAGATGATCTTCGAAAATGATTTCAGGCATCGCCGTAAGCAGTGGCGTGCGGGCCTCAGCAGGAACCCAGGCATGGATCATTCCAACACCCGAGATTCCCGCTCCCAAACAGGTGAGGATTCCCGCTCCGGGAAACAGTGTTGAGCCGCCAATCACAAGCAGCTTTCCGTTTTTATATTTATGCGCAGAGGGCGTTCTCCGCATCTCTTCAAAGAGCACGGGCAGATCGCTTCCCACCAGCGATGTCCAATCTGGCGCGGAGATCTGCTCGCGGAATTTCTCCAAATCGAGATCGATTAAATTCAAGTTGCCTATTGCCTGAAGTGCGTTTTCATCGAAGTGGACGGGTTTGAATGCT
Source organism: bacterium (assembly GCA_009918675.1). GTDB lineage: Bacteria > Bdellovibrionota_B > Oligoflexia > Silvanigrellales > Silvanigrellaceae > RFOM01. The sequence goes on along the minus strand of RGDM01000014.1, from coordinate 36,816 downwards.
CCAAGCGCAAGAGTGGTTGTTGCGCGTATAAATTCTTCGCCAATGACTCCGAAATCACTGTGCAAACCACTGGGAAGATCAAGCGCGACAACAGGTTTTTTTGTCTGATTTAAAAATGCAACCAATTGCGCATGCGTGCCAGAGAGCGCGCGGTTGAGACCAAATCCTTGCAGACCATCGAGCCAAAGATCACAAACTTGCAATTGCTTTTCAGTGGGTATCGATGGTTGCAGACTGTTGTTGCGCGTATCCGCGGAGCAATAGAAGACTGTCCCACCGTGAGCTTCAAAATCGTCAAGTGCGGAACGAGTGAGGGGTTTGAGAGCCTCTTTTGCGCTGGCCATTAAAGCTCTGACCTGGCGGCCCTCTTTGCAAAGTTCACGGCCAATTCCAAGCGCATCGCCGCCATTGTGCCCGCTTCCTACCAGCAAACCGACAACCGGGAATTGGCTCTTGCCGTAATTCTTCTCCAGCCAATTGGCGCAGCCAACGACTGCCTTTTCCATGAGAGTCGCAATCTGCTCACCTTGCGCAAACGCGGCATTTTCGAGGGCTGCCATGTTGTGCGCAGAGAGGATCAGGCGGCTCATTAGTAAAGGCGCTCGCACCGAGTTTTTAGCGCACGTGAACGTTTAAGAGCATCACGAAAGCGTTCTGCAATACTTTGTGGTTGGCTGTCGGAAAAAATAAAGGAATGTTGGCCCTGACTCACTGCGGCAAACGTGTCGTATAAACCTTCTTTTTGGCAGCCCATGAGATCCGCATAGGCACGAAGACTTTCTCCATCGCCACGCGCGGCATCTAAGCGCAGAGTGTGGAAGTTGCTGTCGATGAAAATTTCTTGTTCTGCTTGTGCTTGCTCTTCGTCGACATCGACGCAGTTTGAAGTGCCAGTTGAGATGACAGCGGATTGTGGAATGAATCCGTCATTCGTGATTGCGGCAAGCCATTGTTCTGAGCGTTGGTTGCCGGAGAAAATCATCGATCCCAAACCACATCCGGCCATGCCATAGCTTGGCAGCATGTAGCGATCACCCACCGAAGTTGAAGGTGGTGCAGGCGGAAGAGTGGGTTGCCCCTGGACAGGAAGGGGTTGTGTGCTTTGTTGAACAGGCGCGACAATAGGAGATCCGGCTTGTGTTTGGTTGCCGTTTGTTCCTGCTGGCACGGCCACGGGCACAGGTGCTGAATTCACTGATGGAGGTGCACTCACGGGCACAGGTGCTGAATTCACTGCTGAAGGTTCACTCACGGGCACAGGTGCTGCCACCGGCACGGGTGCGCCTGCGGGGACAGGCACGGGAGCTGCAACCGGCGATGATGTGTTTGCAGGAAGTTGAACGGGAATCTGCGTGTTTTCGTTGTTTCCATTCAGCATTGGTTGTGGAACTTGCACGGGCATGGGCGGCGGAACTGCAACAGGAATTGGCGCCTGCGCGGGTAACTGATAAACCGGTTGTTGAGGTTGTCCTTGTGCGCCACCTTGAGATGGAACTTGAATGGGTGTTTGGCTTGGCACTTGAATAGGAATGCCTTGATTCAAGTTGGGATCATATCCGCCTGTGCTGCGCTCATCCACCTTTGGAATGGGTTGGCCAGTACCGCCAACCGAGCGGCTGTGGCGCACTCCTGCCTGTGCAATTTGCGTCGATGAAAGTGCGGCAACCAATGCAAGCGACCAGTAGGGGTTGGAGAAAGAATTCAAATTGCGCATCTTCCAGTTCTCCTCACTCTGTTGCAGCGTGGTCAGTTTGTACTGCTGCATATCTGCACGAGTTGCGCAAAGAGTCCTCATGGCTCATTCCGCCCTTGAGCGTTTGTAAAGCAGCGAGTGCGCCAGGCTTAGAGAAAATCACTTGATGGTTTTTTTGCGTGAATTTTGCAAAATTATTTTGTGCTGAAGCACTGCAGCCAAGCGTGCTTGCAAGGGCTTTCAAAGTCTCTCCATCTCCTTGCGCAGCCTCGCGAACAATTTCACGGTAGTTGGTTTTCATAAAGTGTTCTTGATCGAGAAACGCTTGCCGGGTTGGATCAGACTGGCAGTTTGATGTGCCGCTGGAAATGACGAAGACTTGGTTCCAACCTAAGCCGTTGATGATCGATGTCAGCACGTGTGGACCGTTGGGTAAAAGAATTGAACCTAAACCGCACCCTGCCATTCCATAGCGCTTTGTCGGCATCGGCGGATTGACAAGAGTGTAGTTCGAAAATTGTTGTGCGTGGGTTTGTAGTGGCGCAAGTAGGCACCCTGCGACAGTCCAGCGCGTCAGCCAACGGGAACGCAAACTCATGAACTTTTCCCCCAAGATCTCTCTTGTTACAAAGGTACCACCCTTGCGGCTGAAAAACCTTTTCTGGAGAGTTACATGTCAAAGGCTTGAGAGGAACGTTCAGAGAGACCTGTGCGAAGTCTCGGTGAGGGCGGCTTGCCATTGTTCTTGAGCATAAAAAACGCGTTGCAAGGTGAGCGCATGAGCAGGGGCACACTGGCCAATTTTGCTGCGAATCCCGTGTTCCAGTGCCGCGCTCATGGTCTCTCGGCAAAGTTTGCCGACTGCAATGTCGACAGCCGTGCCAGCGATATTGCGAACCATGTTTTTGAGAAAACCTTCGCCCCAAACATCAAGCACCATTGCTTCCGGGACGAGAGGATGCGCCCAGACATCAATGCGTTCGATTTTCCGAACGGTTGATTTCGCAGTACAATCGGCGGCGCGAAAAGCCGAGAAATCGTGCTCGCCAACCACATCTTGCAGCACCTCTGAAAGAAGCGCTGCATTGAATTCTCGACTGCGGACCGCCCACGAGGCGGGCGTTAATTGTGCGTGATGACCGCGACCATACCAAACGCGATAGCGATAGTGCTTCCCGAGAGTGTCGAACCGAGCGTTGAAATCGGCGCCGACCTCGCGAATTTGATAAATAGAAATAGCGACGTTTAAATGAGTGCGAAGAATGCCATTCAAGGCGCGAGAAATGTCTTCCATTGGACGCGAACAGCGTGTGTAAAGATTCACGAAAAACTGGTTCGCATGAACCCCGGCATCGAGACGGGAGCAGCCGTAAAGGGTGCTCGTTTCTTGAGTTAGAATCTGCCAGGCTTTGCTGAGGGTGTCTTGAACAGTGACTCCATGCGGCTGGCTTTGATAACCCATAAAGCCTTCACCGCGGTACGAGATCTCGAGACATAAATTTCGCACACCAGGCAAGGCTTTGAAGCGCACACCTTTTTCTGTTTCAATCCGTTCAATAAAGTTGTTTTGGGTTTCAAGACTCACTGCTGAGCAATTCTCCTGCTGCCTTGCTGACCTGCAAAGCGACGTCTTTGAGCAGATTGATTTGATCGCGCAGTGCCGCAGCTTCTTCAAACTCCAATTGTTGAGACGCACGTTGCATCTGCTTTGTCAGCCGCTTGACCTCGCGCTCAAGTTTTCTTGGGTTGGTTAGAACGGAGCGATCGTCGATGCCATCAAGGGCGCGTTCAATTTTGAGTTCCAGATCATCTTCATCAGGGGTACTGTCGAGATTATAAATTTTACGCAATTGTTCGGGTATTTTTTTAATAATCGTCTGCGGCGTAATGCCGTTTTCTTGATTATATTTCATCTGCAACTCACGGCGTCGACTCGTTTCATTCAACGTCGCAGTGATGCTGTCGGTTGTTTTGTCGGCGTAAAGAATCACTCGTCCTTCTGCATTTCGCGCGGCGCGTCCGACGGTCTGGATGAGGCTTGTGCGCGAACGGAGGAACCCTTCTTTGTCGGCATCCAAAATTCCAACCAATTGAACTTCCGGTAAGTCCAAACCTTCGCGCAGCAGATTGATGCCAACCAGCACGTCGTAGAGGCCAATACGCAGATCGCGGAGTATTTCGACCCGCTCTATCGAGTCGATGTCCGAGTGAAGATAACGGATGCGAATGCCAAGATCTTTGTAATAGTTGGTCAGATCTTCGGACATCTTTTTTGTCAGGGTTGTGACCAGAACGCGGCCTTTGTTTTCAATTGTCTTGCGGATTTCTCCGAGCAGGTCATCGACCTGATGTTGAGCAGGACGAACCTCAACGATGGGGTCGACAAGCCCCGTCGGGCGAATGATTTGTTGAACTGATTTGTAATTGCAGCGGTCGAGTTCGAATTTTCCAGGTGTTGCCGAAACGTAGATGGTTTGCCCCATGCGAGCCAAAAATTCATCAAAATTGAGCGGTCGGTTGTCGAGCGCCGCAGGTAAACGAAAACCATGTTCAACAAGAACTTCTTTGCGCGCACGGTCGCCGCGGTACATGCCACCTATCTGTGGAATCGTGACATGACTTTCATCGATCACGAGCAGAAAATCATCTGGAAAGTAATCGAGGAGAGTCGAAGGGGGCTCACCAGGTTGACGGTCATCGAGATACCGACTGTAGTTTTCGACTCCTTGGCAGTAACCGACCTCACGCATCATCTCGAGGTCGTGCAAAACCCGCTGCTCAATTCGATGCGCTTCAACCATCATGCCGTTCATACGGAACCATTCCATACGCTCGATGAGATCAAGAGAAATGCGTTCAATAATGTCATTGAGCTGTTCTTTGTCGGTGACATGGTGAGTGCCGGGATAAATGGCGCAGCGTTTCACTCGCTCGATCACACTTCCACGCAGTGCATCAATCCACTGCAGCTTTTCAATTTTCTTGCCAAAGAATGAAATGCGCAGCGCTTTGTCGCGTTCGTGGCTCGGGATAATTTCGACAACATCGCCGCGCACACGAAACTTGCCGCGTTCGAGACTGATGTCATTGCGCGTATATTGGATGCTGACAAGATGGGCGAGAAGTTCGTCGCGACCTATGCGCGCGCCTTCTTCGACCATCACCATGGCTTTCAAATAGGCTTCCGGATCACCCAGGCCGTAAATACAACTGACACTTGAAACGATGATGACGTCGGAACGTTCAAGCAATGCGCGGGTCGCCGAGTGGCGCATTTTGTCGATGTCTTCGTTGATAGTCGCGACTTTGTCGATAAAAGTATCGGTGCTCGGAACATAAGCCTCGGGTTGATAGTAGTCGTAGTAGCTGATGAAATATTCAACCGCGTTCTGCGGAAACAATGTCTTAAATTCTTGGAACAGTTGGGCAGCTAAGGTTTTGTTGTGGGCGAGAATGAGTGTTGGGCGCTGGGTTTGCTCAATGACATTTGCGATGGTGAAGGTTTTTCCAGAGCCGGTGACGCCAAGGAGGATTTGTTCGCTGATGCCTGCTTCAACGCCCTCCACCAGGCTTTCGATAGCCTGCGGCTGGTCGCCCATGGGTTCGAGTTCCCAAGACTTTATGAAGCGATCGGGGCGCTCGTTTGTGTCATCGTGCATTGGTTGAACTCTGCCGGTGTGTGTGCCACATTAACGCTTTCAGGCGTAGCATAAGACTTACTCCGGACAAAGGATTTTCAGTCATGTTGACCACTCGACAGTCACTCACTTCAATCGCAGACATCTTGGCCGATCGCATGCCCTTGGGTCAGGTGACAATCGCTGGCTGGGTTCGCACCCGAAGGGGCTCAAAAAAGTTCTCGTTTTTAGAAGTGAATGATGGCTCCAGTGGGCGCTCGATTCAAGTGATTGTCGACGCTGCTTTGCCTAACTATGAAGCTGAAATTCTCCATCTGACGACAGGCGCGTCCGTGCGGATTCAAGGCCAACTGGTTGCCTCGCCTGGTCAAGGACAAAAGTTCGAGATTCAAGCCTCTGCAGTGAAGGTCTACGGTTTTGCTGACCCGGAAACATACCCGTTGCAGAAAAAGGACATGTCCTATGAATACCTGCGTGATGTGGCACACATGCGCGGCCGTACCGCAACCTTCGGTGGAGTTTTTCGGATTCGTGCTCGGGTGAGCCAAGCGATTCACCGGTTTTTCTCTGACAATGGCTTCTACTACATCCACGCACCTCTGCTGACCACCTCGGATGCGGAAGGTGCGGGTGAAACGTTTCAGGTCACAACCCTGCCTCTGAATCAGCTTCCGCGCACTCCAGCAGGTGCTGTCGACTATTCAAAAGACTTCTTTGGCGCGCAAGCAATGCTGTGCGTGACCGGGCAGCTGGAAGCTGAAGCGCTCGCCCTGGGAATGGGGAAAGTCTATACATTTGGGCCAACATTCCGTGCTGAGAACTCTAATACAAGCCGGCATTTGTCTGAGTTTTGGATGATTGAGCCAGAGATGGCTTTTTTTGAGATTGAAGACAACATGCAGCTGGCTCAAGACATGATTCGTTACGTTGTCAAAGATGTTCTCGACAACTGCAGCGACGACCTGGAAAATATTATTGCCAAGAATGGCGTTGAGACACGTGAATATCTCAAAATGGCTCTCGAACGGCCATTTGTTCGTGTCACCTACACGGAAGCGGTAGATATTCTCAAAGCCTGTGGCCGTACCTTCGAGTATCCTGTTGCCTGGGGCGAAGATCTCAAGAGTGAACACGAGCGGTTCTTGTGTGAAGAGCACTTTAAGGCACCGACCATCGTGTATAACTATCCTTCCAGCCTCAAAGCTTTCTACATGTACCAAAACGACGATGGCAAAACCGTGCGCGCCATGGATCTTTTGATGCCTGGAATTGGCGAGGTGATTGGAGGAAGTCAGCGCGAAGATCGCTATGACGTTCTCGTGGAAAAAATGAAATCCAAGGGACTCTCACCTGAGCATCTTGAGTGGTATCTCGATCTGCGTCGCTTCGGTGGTGTGCCGCACAGTGGTTTTGGTTTGGGTTTGGAGCGCCTGTTGGTCTGGATCACGGGTATGGGTAACGTTCGCGATGTGATTCCGTTCCCGCGCGTGCCTGGTGTGTGCAAGTTCTACTTAGATGTTTGTCTTTCAACATCGGCTCACTCTTGCGGCTGAAATAGTTCATTTAAAGGGTCGGATTACGTTAGCGTTGTTGCGGATTGCGTTGATTTTTTCTGCCTGATTTGTTGTAGGGATTTCTGCCACGACGCTGCGACATGTCGCTATCGGAATTATCGCCCTCTTCATTTTCGCTTTGCGATGCTTTGCGGCTTACGATTGGATAAACGTAACTGAGCAAAAATGAATGTCCGGAAAGATCAGCGATGTTCTCAGACTTGTCCATTTGACTAGAACCTGCAGTCGTGAGTTGATAGCTTGCAAGAATTTGTGGCCGGTTGCTGCCACTCAGGAGCATTGCCCCTGTGGCGCGGATGCGTAAACCACTGTTGCTCTTGATATCGAGTTTGACTTTGGCAGTGGCCGCTTCGCTGGTCACTGTGGTCTCACCGCTTCCAGTCAGGGTAAAAAAGTAGCCAAGACCCGCACCCACTGCGAATTTGGGGCTGAGCATATACAATACCCGAGCATTCGGTTCCATTGCAAAACGACTGAGGCTGTAGTCAATTTTGCTAGCTGGAAGAGTTGCGCTTGTGGAACCGAAATCCAAACTGAAACCAGCGCCAGCTGAAATGTGTAACGCTCGAGATGGCATAAACAGAAATCTTCCATCGAGGCGTGGTCCGAAGATCAATAAACTATCTAAATTTTTAAGCTCTGCAGAGACCTCGTTCACGCCAGTACTGTTGTTGCTTTTTACCGAAGTTCTTGCTGTGTAGTTTTCTGTTCCAATATGCCCCTCAACTTAGATTTCCGTGTCGAGAGCAAGCGCGTTGTGATTGGAAAAGGAGACGCAAAAAAAGCAGATTAATTTTAGATTTTTTCTCCATGCAAACAAAATCTTAATCCTCATTCTGTGTCGACTCAATGACTCTAGGCTAGTGCTTACTTGATGTAGCGGAGCAGTGCGCTGGCGGGAGTCGATTTCCCTTTCAATAACTGTGCCACTGCAGAGGGTGAAAGACCCTCTTCAACTTTGAACTGACATGAGGCCAACTCGCGCGACGTTTTTTTGAAAAGTTTGTTGATGCGTAGCCCGTCGCTAGTGAAATGAACATTGACGTCATTCAATGTTGTGAACGGAAGCTGTGCACATTCAGCAGGCTCAATATTGGCACGTGTTTTGTCGCCATTGATTTGCAGACGCAACAAAGATTGCAGCACATCGCCTTCTTTGCGTTTGCGCAAAATTGCTAAGAGTTCAGCTGGCGAATTCGCAAAATCAGCAATTGTCAGTGCCCGACCGGAGCGAAGGTCGTAGGTTGCAATTTGTTCACTTCCGGCCTGTGGATTGCAGGTGTCTCCTTGCCGCGTCCGAACGGTCACGAACCCGCCACGGATGTATTCCACCATCGTGTTTTCAGAAACGGTTTCACAGGGCTCCTGATTGCGGCTTGATTTAATAATATGGGTTTCAAATGGGCGGCCCTGCGCAACCCATTGTCCAAGCAGATTAACCACAATTGCTTCTGCATTGGCGGGAACACCTTCAATGCCGAGATGAATTGTTTCACAGATCATTTCCGTGTTGGTTGCGCCGGGTTCAAGACAAGCAGCATTGTCGTAGCAAAGATCAACGCTTTTGGGTTTTGTTTCACGCACCGTTGCTATGGCTTTTTCAATTGTGTCCATGCGCTGAAAAAGCAGAGCGCGTGGAGAAGAGCAGCGGCTGGTGAGTGGACCAGAGCTCGAGCCTGCCGTTTGATTTGAAGCGAGCCAGGCATCGGCAAACAGCTCCCACTTATTTTGATGACTGCGCAGAGCCGGCCGCGCGCCGGTGGGAATCACTCGCTCGAGCATCTTGATTGCTTTGGCGGTGCGGGCGAGAAAACGAGCAGAGGTTGGGTCGGCGCATGCGACAGCATTGATAGCCTGTCCGCTAAAGCCACCGCATTCTGCTGCCAACGCTTGTTGAGCCGAGAGTGTTGCCAACATGACGAATGAGGTTTGGATAATTTTTCTCACGTTCAGTGCTCCCAATGGTCCTGCGTTTTTTTACGTGGACCAGTGTAATTCAACGCGCGCGCATATCAAAGACTCCGTCCCAAGGTTCTGAGGGCGGTGCGTGATGGTATCTGGCTGCCCTATCCATATAAAGTGCTGCAACACGGTCTGCCGGATTCTCATCGAGAATCTTTTTCCAACCTTCAATGGCGACTTCCCACTGCCCTGCCTGGAATGCACGCAGGGTGTTTTCGTGTCGTTCAAGAGTCTTGATTTTCATCTCTCGCACATGTGGGTGGTCTGCATTAAAGACTTCCACAATGTTGAGTGCGCGGGTGAAACCCTGAGGGCGCACTTTGCCAAGCGAACGGAAATTAAACTGCTTTGGATTCTGCGTCAGAATGATTGAATCTTGGCTGGTGATGAGATTGACTGAGAACATTTTAGTCATGCTCTCAAGTCTCGATGCCAAGTTAACACTTTCAGAGATCACTGTTCCTTCCATCCGCTCTTCATTTCCGAGTGTGCCCAGCATCAGTGGCCCGAAATGCACTCCCAAGCCGATACTGATAGGGGCTTGGAAAGAACTCCTTCGGCTATTGTTGTATTTTTCAAGCTCGCTCAGCAGATCGAGTCCGGCTTGCAGGGCATCGTCAGTTCGGTTGGGGAACAGGGCCATCACCGAATCGCCAATATACTTATCGATGAATCCGGCATTGTTGCGGATAATCGGATTGACTGTTGCAAAGTAACTGTTCAGGAAATCGAAATTCTCTTTTGGTGTCATACCCTCAGAGAGCTTTGAGAATTGGCGGATGTCGAGGAACATGACCGCCATTTCTCGAAGCACTTGATCTCCCAGCCTAACGTCAACAATCGACTCTCGGCCAAGGAGTTGCAGGAGATCTTGCGGAATAAAGCGCGAGTAAGCACCATGAACTTTGCTGATCTGCAGATGATTGCGCATGCGCGCCAACAATTCCGACTGCGAAAATGGCTTCATAAGAAAATCATTCGCGCCATCAGAAAAGCAAGTGATGAGATCGCTGATTTGATTTTTTGCTGTGAGAATAATAACCGGCAGTTCAGCAGTTTGATATTGTTTTCGGATTTCAGCCAGAACCTCAAGCCCAGACATGCGTGGCATCATAAGATCGAGCAGCACGAGATCTGGTTTGGTTTCGCGCATTAATGCAAGTGCAGAAGGGCCATCCTGTGCAAGAAAGATTTGGTAATCTTCGTTTTGAAGTTGATTTTGTAGAACCTGCCGATTGATGGCCTCGTCATCGATGATAAGGACTTTATATCCACCGGATTTGGATGAGAGTTTGATTTGTGGATGGGAATTCTTCTCCTCGGGGTCGTCAATCTCCCACCACTGCTGATTGGATTCAAGTATTCTTGGTCTTCCCAAGGGGCCTGCGTTGGTTGCGCTCGATTTCGCTGAATTCGCTTCAGCTGAAGAATCTGCAATGGGGATAGTAAAAGAAAAGTCTGATCCAACTCCAGGCTGCGATTCAACATGAATGTTTCCACCGTGAAGTTCGACAAGCTGCTTGGTGATGGTTAAGCCCAAACCAGTTCCACCATAGATGCGGTTGATGCTTCCTTCTGCCTGCTCGAAAGAATTGAAAATGCGTTGGCGCTTTGCGGCGTCAATGCCAATGCCCGTATCTCTGACTGAAATGCGCACGTTCCGGCCCTCAACGCCAGCCGAGATGGTGACGTGTCCTGCATGTGTGAATTTGACTGCATTGCCAATGAGGTTCTGCAAAATTTGCTGCAAGCGAGCCTCGTCGCATGAAAGCAGAGGCAGATTTGGTTCGATGTTGTTGTGTAAATCAATCGGTTTTCCGCCAATCAGAGGCTCGCTGAGGGCAAGAATAACTTGCACCATGGGACGGAGTTCAACAGTCGAAATGCGTAACTTCAATTCGTGCTGTTTGATTTGGGAAAAATCGAGTAAATCGTTGACAAGGTTGGTTAGACGCCGACCAGAAATGGCAATGAGGTTGAGATTCTCTCTGAGTTTGCCAGAAAGATTTCCCTCTGCCCCTGCAAGAAGGGTTTCTGCAAGGCCAACAATTCCGTGCAGAGGAGTTCGGAGTTCGTGTGAGGTGTTTGCAAGAAAGTCATCTTTCAGTTTGTCAGCACGTCTGAGCTCCGTGAGGGCTGTGAGATTATCGAGAGTGAGACACAGTGTTTGTTGAGTGACCTGAATGAAATGACGTTCCTCTTGGTTGATGACCAGTGGGTCGGTTGACTGGATAGCAACCAAACCGAGCCAGCGATTCTCTTGGAAGAGGTTCAGAGAAAGAACTTTTCCGTTGATGAGATATTGATTTGCGTCGGCAAGGGGTGGAACTCCGTCGCGGACTTCTGGTGCTGCAATTTCATCATTTTCATGAGTCTGTCCTAAAATAAATTTGTAGAAATGTATTTTGCGCGGTCCACCAGAGGGCAAAATAACTTCTGCTTTTGCACCAGAAAGAACTTCTATTTCTCGCGCGAGAATTTTCAGCGCTGCATGAACTGCGTCTGCATGTTTTTTCGAGCTTGCAAGTGTTCTGCTGCCGACCATGAGTTGCTCGACACGCCGGCGCATCATCCGCGCATATTCACTCATTTTCTGGGTGACACTTCCAACTCCCAAAATTGCGCACAAGAGAAGCACGGGAACCAATAGGATTTGTCGCCAGTCCAAGGGTTGATAGGCGATAGTTCCTGTCGATCCTCCACGCAGGTCCTTGTACGAAGCAAACGCCATCAGCAGTGTCGTTCCGGTGATCAACAAGGTTCGGAAGGTGAAAAAATGTGTCGGATCAAAAAGCGCTCGAGCGTTGTCGACGTCGAGGCTTGGCAGGTGATCAGCTTGTGATTTGTTCCGATTGTGAAGAAATAATGAAATGCTGGCCAAAACGAGGGTTGCCCCACCGATGATGAGATCGCTGCTGCGTTCAAGTTTAAAGGTAAGTGCTTTATCGGCATGCAGCGGGAAAATGAGTGCTATCAAAGCTGCAGCGCAGATGAATGAAGAGATGAACTGTGTTTTCTTCTGTGCAAGCCGTGACCCTGGATCAACGATGAGCGCCGATATAACGAACGATAATGATGATAAAGTGAGAGCGATCGTCGCAATTAAAGCGATTTTCAGTGACTGAGCTTGGATAGCAAAACCTAAGAAGGAAACGCCACGTCCGTCGCTGGTATTGGCAGTATGCGCGAGAAGTGCTTCGAGGCCGCGTAAGAAAGAGTATATGCTGATGTTAAACATCACCTTGCTGCCATCGAGGATAATTGCCATCGCAGCTGCCAAGACGGGAAGAATGAGTGACAGCAGTGTGACTGGAATTGTTGAAGATTGAATTTGCTGCAGGAGCGCTATGAAAGTTGTCGTCCTGCTTGGTTTCATGAGCGCAATGGGCAGCGTTGAAGGGCCAAAATAACCTTTATAATCATATGCAATGAATTCCAATGTGATTGCACCCTTGGCTGCGAGATTCTGATTCGTAAAGTTCGATACAGCGTTGATCAATCGTCCGCTGTGCTGCCATGGAAATTCAGGATTGCTGTAGACCGAAAGAAAGTTTTGCGATGTCCGAGGAACCACCAGGCTGAAATAGAGTTTTTGCCCTTTGACAGGTGTCATCCAATCAAGTTCGTTGATTTTGAAACGATAGGTGAGTCGCGCCGCATTTGGCGTCACTTGCGAGCCAGTGGTTTTGCTGAGATCTTTCATGATCGACGCAAAAAAATGAGTTGTGCGCGGGAATGTTACGGTGGTTTCTGCGGCACTGAGTGGGCTGCAACTTTCGAGGCTTTCAGCAAATTGAGGGCAATGGAAAGGAAGCGCCTGCCATTCATCGAGAGTGATGATCTCTTTGTCATCTTTGAGTTTCTGCAAATTCGAATTGACGTCGTATTCGCGCTGCAGGCTCAAGATAAACGACATGAACGTTAAAACCGTGCATCCAAAAAGAAGCCAGGGAAGCAGGCTTGCTTTTGTCGTCTGAAGCAAGTTGACTCTCATTTTTTCGATGATATTTCGCACGGAATCCCCCTCAGAGCCTTGGTATTTTCTCTTTGAAATAGGGGATTTGAAAGAGCCAAAAAGCTGACCAGGCAAAAGAGAAGGGTGCCTCAACTTTGTCTCAGTTGGCCACCCTTTTTAGGCTCAAATGTCTGTTTCTGTTACTTTGGCTTTGTTTCTTTTTTCGCTTCTTGTGGCTTTACCTCGATTGCGGCGATGTTGAGATTCATTTCAACATCGTCCCCAACCACAACGTTGCCAGCTTCAGTCAATTTGTTCCAAGTCAGACCGAATTCCTTGCGGCTGATTTTGGTTTTGGCTGTAAAGCCGCCGCGGGTGTTGCCGTACATGTCTTTGGCGGTTCCCAAATACTCAACTTCGAGCGTGACCGGTTTGGTGACGCCATGCAGCGAGAGGGTGCCGTCGATCTTGAATTGGCCTTTGCCAAGTGCAGCAACTTTTCCGCTCTCAAAGGTCGCGGTTGGGAACTTTTTGGTGTCGAAGAAATCGGCTGAGCGGAGGTGCTCATCGCGTTGTTGGTTTGCAGTAAAGATGCTTTCGGTTTTCACCGTCACGTTAACTTTGCTTGCCTCAGGCTTTTTGTCGTCAAACTGAACATTGCCTTCGAATTCATTGAAGCTACCGTTCACCTTGGTGACCAGGTGACGCACAGTGAAGCCAATATTTGAGTGAACAGGGTCGACTGTCCAGGTTGAAGCGAATGCGGGAGTGGCCACAAGTGCCAACGCGAATGAAGTTTTACGCAACATAGGTACCTCCAGTGCACAATTCACGTGCACGGAAGATTATGCTGCCATTTTTTAAATTGGCAAGCCCTTGTCGGGGATTGGATCAGAAAAGCTCAGCTGTGGCTTCGAGATCGACGCTGCGGAGGGTGTCTTCGGCAACAACGGCAACCGCGATAGTGGTCTTTTGCTGGGAGAGGATATCCTGTGCAGAAGTGGTGCAAATTTGTTCGTTCAACTGTGAACCACTGTTGCAATAAAAGCGTCCGACGAGGGTTAATTTCTGGCGCGAGCGAATGGAAATTCTTGCTTGTGATTTACTGCCGCAGCGGCTGTCGATCGCGCTGGTGAGAACAACTTGCATGAGTCCAGGCCTTTTTGGATCAACGACTGTGCCCAAATCGAGAGGAACGCGGCAATAACTTTGCACGCTGCCCCCAACCGTTTGTCCACCTGTGAGACGTGTCCGGGTGTCATTCTTCACTGGTTCGGTTGGTGTTTCGTTGTCTTCAACAGAGTCTTTTGGACCACAGGCAACACAGGCAAAGAGTAGGGTTATTGCCAATTGGGCGATGCGGAGCGCAGAACGTGGGAAGAACTTATGAGTCATGAGACGGGACCTCCTTGCGCAATGATTTCCTGTTCAAAGTGTGTATCGCGTTTGGCTGAGTTTTCTTCAACTAAACTGCGCTGGACGATTGCCGCGCAGATCAGGGTTTGCAACGAAGAGAGTTTATGCGTGTGAGCGTAACGCTCAGAAGCTGACGACAATTCATTTGTGTTTTGATTTGAGTTTTTCAACAGCGCAGATGCAACACGGGCACTGTTGTTGGTAAGTCCCATTTTCTGGAGGAGGTTCTCTGCGTCGTATTCATGGAATAATTGGGACAGGTTGATGAATGGCGCGTTGAATTGTTTTTTCGGTGTCAGCGCGAACTGGCGTGGGAATTGGCTTACATAGGCTTTGCGGAGAATTGATTTGTCGAGAAAACCTTGAATGAGAGCAATATCGGGTAAGTTTGCCACTAAGTTCCGAAGAGCGCCCGAGAGGAATGGCGTGCGTCCTTCGAGTGTATTGGCCATTTCCATGCGATCACCAACCCAATTGAGAATCTGCACGGGCAGGTGTGTATGGCAAAAATAATTCTGCCAGACGACAAGCGCATTTTCTGGATTTTTCAGGAATGAATCATCGACATTCCAGACATTGTCCAGCCCAAGTTGGAACCAGCTGCGCAGCGAAGGGCCTTGCGACGATAACCACAGTTGAGCTTCTTCTCGGCCCAAAATTGATTCAGTGATTGTGAAGATCTGCCCGAACAAGGGGTGGGGAACACCCCACAATGCAAGACTGAGTTCGAAGTCTTCGCCACTTCCTTCAGCGCTACTGCCAGCAAGCCAAGGATCACGCGACTGTTCAGCAAATTTTTTGATATACAGGTCGTCGCGCCACCGACCACCGAGAGGCACATCCGTTTTGCGTCCGCGTTGCGAGAATGCCCACCACGCGCAATACCTGAAACTTGGATATCCGCAGAGGAGTTCATCAGCGCCATCGCCGGTTAAAACACCCGGGACGTATTGTCGTGCGAATAGACTGAGCCACCATTTGGCCGCTCCGTTGGTGAACGGTTGGATGTTTTCAGAAATATTCACTGCATGAGGATATGAGTAACTCAAAGCCGAAGAACTTAAGCGCAGAAGGTGTGGTTGAAAGCCCAGATGACGCGAAAATGCAATAGCTTCCTCGCTTTCATCATAGCCAAGTGCGGCGAAACCAACTGTGAATGATTTGAGCTTTTCCTTCAACCAAGGCGATTCACGTCTCTGAAGTGCTGCTGCGAGTTCAAAGGCAACAGCTTTGGAATCGATTCCGCCGCTTTGGTAAACTCCCAGCTCGACATCTGAAAGCAAGCGTTCTTCCACGGAGTGTGACAGCGCGTTGCGAAGCTCTTTGAGTTTTTCTGTAAGTGTTGGTTCGCTCCAAAACGCCGATTTATTGATGCGCCGAATAGGTTGAGTGCGGGTGCTAACGTAGATATTAAAGACACCTTCACTATCAGGGCTGCGCAAGCGTTGACCGTGCAAGCGACCACCCGGAGGGCATTGAATGATGTTTTCATATGGGGTGCAAATGGGCTCAAAAAGACCAACAAACTGGCGAAGTGCGCCATCTCGATTCCAGTTTTTTTTGCACGGGAGAGCCTTCATTTCGCTGGCAAAGGCAATCACTGGCGATTGCAATTGGTAGATGGGTCGAGCACATGAGAACATGCGCGTGTTGCAGTCCGCAAGAGCAATGAAAAGTGGCTTGACACCGAAGGTGTCGCGCGCAGCAAAGCATTCCGAGCCGTCGGTGCGGACAATGACAAAAGCAAATTCTCCTTCGAGTTGGTCGGCAAATGCATTGCCCTCCAGAGCCCAGCCTTCAACAATCGTCTCGGTGTCACTGAGTGTGCGCCACTCTCGTTTTCCGTGTTTTTTTTCAAGAATCTTGCGAAGCTCAAAGTGATTATAAATTTCGCCATTGAAGGTGATAGCCAAGCGGCCGTCAGCAGACAGCATCGGCTGTCGCCCTGACTCGATGTCTTGAAAGGCAAGCCGGAAATGATGAAGCGAAACGTCTGCGAATTGGACAAGGCGTGCTTCATCGTTGCCACGATGCGCGATGCGTTGGGCCGCTTCAGCGAATTTTTCTTTCCATTCGCTCGCTAGCGAATGATTTCGATTCGCAGTCAGTAGACCAGAAAAGCCGCACATGGTGGTGGTTGAGCCTTTACACTTAAGTGGTAGACGCCAATCCTGAGCGTCCGCCGTGGCCAACTCCGGTTGTTGCAGCCGGTGGTTGGGGAATACGCGCGTAAGCCGGCTGCCGCGAGCTGTCACGCGCGGCACGGATCATTAAGTTTAGTGTTCTTGAAATTGGATTTTGTCCATAGTGTTCACTCTGAGCTCCGTGCGTCGACAGCTCGAGCAAGAACTCATGCTCTTTGGCAGATTCTCCACCACTGCGTGCGTTGATTTTGGCGCGTGTCAGCGCCAATTGTAGGAGTTGTTCTTCATGCGGACTTGCAACACCGAGTGCTTTTAGAGCTGCGAGAGTTTCCGGGCGGCTTGCAAAGAACGGAGATTTCTTTCGCAAAGCGCGCACCAGGAATTCAACGTACTCAACATGATGTTTGTTGATTTGGAATTGAGGAGTGAGGCTTTCGACGTAAAGTTTATCGAAGAGCTGAATTGCATAATCATGTAACCAAAAGTTGGGTGCCATCAAAAACATGTGGGCCGCAAACCGACTGGCGTTGGTGATGATCCAATTGGGTGGTTCGCGGAGGTCTTCTTCCCATTTTTGCGAAGTCAGAGTGCGCAGCCATTGCCATTGTGCACGGGTGATGATGCGCGTTTCTGGCGGATGAACAGGCAGCTGAAGTGCCCATGGAGTGAACTGGCGGGCGTACAGTTGCTGATTTTGCTCGATTGCTGGAAGCAAGGTTAAGAAGAACTGATTGACCACCGCTGTTGCTTTGTTGAGAACAGATGGCGCGGCATTCTGATTCTGGAATTCAACCTGAACCTGGCTAAAATCGCGCTGGAGAGAACGCACGAGCCCTTTGACAATCGACATGTCTGCGGCTTTCTGGGTGAGAATTCTCCGCATCAATTGCAAAACGCCCTGTTCCGCAGAAGGGTTGAGCACTGCTTCACGAAATAATCCGTCAAAGAACCATTCGGCGAAGAAGCTCAGCTGAAATACTGACATCGCACCGTCATCAAGAAAGGCAAGACAGGCATCGGCATTGTGAAGCTTCCAAAGGTGTCCGCCAAATTGCGACGAGAGTTTGAATGCTGAGACTCCCTTGAGTGCAAGGGTGTGATCCGCAGTTGTGGAAATTTCTTGAATGATTTGGTCGGGCGAGGTTGCTTTTCCAGACAAGGTGCTTGCTCCGCCAAGTGCTGCAGTCATTCTTGCAACGGGCGACAGGAGATGTTCCTTGAGCTTGTTGAGTTGGTCTGAGGCCGAGAAAAGGCGCACGAGCGCTGGGTCGTTTGTCTTAACGACGTTAATGAGACGCAGTCTGTCGGCGTGATTAATCTCCGCACTTTCATTTTCTATCAACTTGAACACCTGTTGGGCGAATCCTTCGATGGTATTCAAATACTGCCGACGCAGCAGTGCATCCGAGTGATTCAGATAAACTTGTGCCCGACGAAGCAGATAGGCCAGGCCGCCCAGGGCGGCTTTGGAGGACAACGCAGATGGAAATTGATTGTGGCCTGCAATGAAGAACAGCAGGTCGGTGCAGTCGCCCACGCTGGGAGCTGTGGTGACAACCTCAATAATGCCGTTGCATGTGGCAGGGTTGAGTGAATCGGCATTGATGCCGTTTTCAGTCACTTGAGCGCGCACAACATCAGCAATGGTTTGCGGACTCACTTTGCGTTCCACAAAACTCATCAGCAGGGTTGAAACCACCTGTTCAGTTGAGGGTTGTGCAAAATTAGGTGCTGCGAACTTGGGCACATCAATTTTGTCTCTGCTGATCATGGGCACCTCACATCAACGTTCACCTCATTTTTATCAGTGACCGGAAGAGAGGTGCAGGCAAGATTTTCCCTTGCCCAGAGAAGCACGGGCAAGAATTTCCCTTGCTCGCAGATTTAAGATAAAGAAGGGTCCCGACGAACGTTCAGATAGTTTTGTGATTCCTGGGGGCTTCCATGCAGTTTCAGCAAAAGGCCGGGGTACGTCGGGGCGGGCAGCATCCGACGAAGTACATTTTCGTGACAGGTGGGGTTGTCTCCAGCATTGGCAAAGGGCTTGCAGCTGCGAGCCTAGGCGCTTTGCTCGAAACCCGCGGGCTGCGCGTGTCCATGACCAAAATGGACCCTTATATCAACGTTGACCCAGGCACGATGTCGCCCTTTCAGCACGGCGAAGTTTTTGTCACCGACGACGGAGCTGAAACCGACCTCGACCTTGGACACTATCAGCGGTTTACTCGTGCGAACCTTGCCAAACGCAACAGTTTTACCACGGGGCAGGTTTACGATACGGTCATCAATCGCGAACGGCGAGGTGATTATCTGGGCGGAACTGTGCAGGTGATTCCGCATATTACAGATCAAATTAAAGCCAATATTGTCCATTCTTCTGAAGGTGCAGATGTCTCCATTGTTGAAGTGGGTGGAACGATTGGGGACATTGAAAGTCTGCCGTTTCTTGAAGCCATTCGGCAGTTCCGCAATGATGTGGGTAAGGAAAACTCACTTTTCATTCACGTGACATTGGTTCCTTACATTCGTGCTGCTGGTGAATTGAAAACCAAACCAACACAACATTCAGTCAAAGAACTGCGCTCCATAGGTATTCAACCTGATATTCTTATCTGTCGCGCAGATCAGCCGATGTCGCAAGATGTACGCGAAAAAATATCGCTGTTTTGTAACTTAGATCGTGAATGTGTTTTTGAAGCGCTTGATGTAGATAACATCTATAAAATGCCAATCATTTATCACGAACAAGGGCTGGATGCGCGGATTGCTGAGCATCTCGGGATCTGGACGGCACAGCCTAATCTCGAAGAATGGAATCGGATTATCGAGCGCCTTGAAAAGCCTCGTCATTCTTTGCGAGTCGGTGTTGTTGGTAAATATCTCGGCGTGCGTGACAGTTACAAATCTTTGTATGAGGCACTGACCCACGGTGGAATCGCAAACGAAGCTTCGATAGAAATTGTTGGACTCGATTCCGAGCAGATTTCTGCAGCGAACGCATCAGAAACTCTCGGTGACTTTGATGCGATTATTGTTCCTGGTGGATTCGGTGACCGTGGTGTGCTTGGCAAGATGTCAGCCATTCAATTTGCCCGTGAAAACAAAGTGCCATTCCTCGGGATCTGCTTGGGTATGCAACTTTCTTGCTTGGAATATGCACGAAATGTGTTGAAAATCGCTGATGCAAATTCCGAAGAATTCGATCCCCAATCGCGCAACAAGGTTATTCACCTCATGGAAAGTCAGCAGAATGTTGAGCGCAAGGGTGGGAGCATGCGGCTTGGGGCTTACGACTGCATCGTTCGCCGCACAACCAATGCCTACACGGCCTATGCAGCTGATAGAATCAGTGAGCGGCATCGCCATCGCTATGAATTCAACCCAGAATTCCGATCACGTTTTGAGGATTCGGGTTTTTTGGTCTCGGGAGAAAGCCCCGATGGAACGCTTGCAGAAATGATGGAACTTTCAGGGCATCCTTGGTTCATGGGCTGCCAGTTTCACCCAGAGCTCAAGAGCCGTCCAACCCAGCCTCATCCGCTCTTTCGAGAACTGATCTCGGCTGCTGTCAAGCGAAAGCAGCTGCGTGATTAATGCAAAAACGGACCTCTTCGAGGTCCCTTTTTTTTGTGCTGTTGTTCATGGATGGAAGGCTTAATCCACAGGGAAAAGGATTTCTTCCACCTGTTCCCAGCATTTTGATTGTCGCCAGGTCGAGGACAGAATTTCAACGACATCGCTGCGCAATTCTTCGGCTGGCTTAATCACCACCGCCGCGTGACCCTCGGCTGAGGTATTGCAGAAGAGAATTGATCCGCGTGGCGCAAGCGAAGGCGTTCTGGCGTATTGCGCTTTCAGCGAGCGAAAGCGAATTCCATTGATATTAACGAGACCGTCGGCAGTTTTTCTTGCCCGAGCGGATGCGGTTGCGCGAAGAAATCCGTTTGGGCTGTTATCTGCATCAGAGCCTAATCCGCGTGGAAATAGCCCTTGATCAGTCATCGCCCAACCCACACACGCCCAACACCCGCGGTTGCCAAAGGCAGTCAATCCACAAGATTTGCCGCCTCCCGATCGACGGCGTTCCATGTCACGAGCAAGCGCTTCTGATTTGGATGATTTGAGATCATCGGTTGAAAATGGAACTTCTTTGTCCGGTGCAGGGGCAACTGTGTTCGAAAGAACAAGTTCTGTTTGCAGACGACTGACGAAAAAAGATTTGCCGTCGAAATCTTCAACCTCGTTGTTGCCAGTGCAGCTCTTCAAATCCAAAGGTTCTTTGAGAACAATAAAATACTCGTAACCCTGGGGCGCTTTTAGGCGAGCTTCACTGACGGGCACAAGCTCCAACTGTTGATCGTTTTCCAGTTTGACAGAACACTCAAGTCCTTTTCTAACCAGAGAGCGTGTCGAGAACTGGTGGAGGAAAATATACGAATTTTCTTTCGGACGCAGAGCGATCACTGTTGCAGATGCGGTCGAAGAAACTTCGGAGCCGCTGCTGCGTGCACCTTTGCACGCAGCAGTCCACACACAAAACAACATGAGCAGAACGAGATAGTTTTTTTGTGGACGTGTTTGCAAATTGAATATCCCCCAGTGGGGCTATTATCGTCATACCTTGATTGAAGCTTTAAAATATTCGTTTTATCGCAATGAAATCAAAGGTTTAGGGTTGTTTGAGGTTAAGGTTGTCGTGCGTTCAAATGGATGAACTCTCATCAACCAGACGGTAGCTGATCCCAAAGGGAAAAAACCAGGCTCCCGTTTTTACATTGCCGGAATATCCCAGGCCAAAATTTAAATAGACGTGATGACTCACCTCGACACCAATCATCGCAAGTTTTGGGTAATAATATTTGAAGGCTTCTTGATTCACCTTGCGGACTTCTTCTTCACGCAATGGAAGCGTGAGGATACTTGAAAAGCGCGTTCCTTTTTTCACATCGCGAGCAAGAAACAATGACATTCCCGAGGCGGGTAAAGGCTGAACATTGGAATCATTGTCGGCGAAAAAGTAGCGCATGTATTCTTGTGAATAGATGATCATGTTGGCAAGTTAGACCTCTGAACCCAACTGACTTTTGTTTGGTTGACTCGCAGAATCATGGCAAGACGCGGCCGCCTGAAATTCAACACTGTAAAGCACAAGAGCGCTGAACAATATTTTTGCGAGAGCCATGATTACTGTCCTGCAATGAATTATGATCTGATTTGTTTCTACAGATGTCTTTGTGTTACTTTGCGAGTTGTGGGTTGGTTGTGCTTGCTGCCGTTTGCGTCGGCAGGGTGCTGTCTTCAATCTGCGCGTCATAGCCGAAATAGCTCAGAGAAATAGCCTTCCAGGTTGTCGCACCACTTGCCACCACTTTCTGCACAGAGAGACTGAGTCCGCGCCCAAGTTCGGGGTTGCCAGAGGTAAATACCACAACCGAAGGGCTGCTGGTTTCCCCACTGATCTGCGCTTTGAACTGCAGGTCTTTGTCGGGCTTCAATGTTTTACTTTCGTTGCTGGCTGAGGTTAACCCAGCGTCGCTGTCAATTGCGCTATTCCAGAGGGCTTCTTTCTGCCCGTCGCTGACCGCCACATCGGCGCTCATGTAGATGGGGTATTTCTTCCCAGAACTCCCAATGAAAACGAAAGAATATTTAATTTTCATTTGCTTCAGCGTGGGCTGGTTGGCTGCGTCGGCCTGGAGGTCTCGGAGGGTTGATTTTCGCGCTTTTTGAGTGCATGCGCTGAGGGCGAATGCAACGAAAATAAGGGTTTTTCCGACCAACCGGAGGTGAAACGGCGCTGAGTATTGCCCAGAACCGAAGGGTTTGCTTTGGCGACCCGAACTCTTGTTGCTCATCCGACTTGCCTCCCACCGCTCTTGGCACCTATGGTCATGGGGTCGCATTGAGAATCGCATAAGCCGTTGTGCGTTTGGAGTTTGGAGTCAAAAATGAAGATGAATCGACAAAGGTCTGCCGAGGTGATGGTCCGAAGTCGGAAAATTTTTCCCGGTGGAGTGAATTCTCCTGTTCGTTCTTTCCGCAGCGTCGGCGGCGACCCCATTGTCTTCTCGCACGGTCGCGGAAAGTACCTGACCGATGTCGACGGCAACACCTACATTGATTTTTGTGGTTCTTGGGGACCACTCATTTTGGGCTATTCCCACCCAGCAGTTCTATCGGCTGTTGAAAAGCAAGCGGCGCGAGCGCTGACCTTTGGAGCTCCCAGCGAAGAAGAGGTGAAGCTTGCAGAAAAAATTCAAACCTGGATGCCTGGGTTAGAGATGATGCGCTTTGTGAACAGCGGAACTGAAGCAACAATGAGCGCAATTCGAGTCGCTCGCGCAGCCACGGGTCGCAATAAATTTGTTAAATTTGAGGGCTGTTACCATGGCCATGCGGACTGCTTGCTCGTCAAGGCTGGAAGCGGATTGGCAACACTTGGACAGGCGAGCTCAGCCGGAGTTCCGGAAGCCTGTGTGCAGGACACGATCACTGGAGTCTACAATTCAATCGAAGGTATTGAAGAGATTTTCGCCCGCTGGGGTGGTGAAATTGCGGCCGTGATTGTTGAGCCGATGGCGGCCAACATGGGCCTTGTCTTGCCAGAAAAAGGCTTCCTTGAAGCGTTGCGCACGCAGTGCAGCACACATGGCAGTGTGCTTATTTTCGATGAGGTCATGACCGGTTTCCGCGTCGCACGCGGCGGTGCAGCAGAGGCATTTGCTGTTCAGCCTGATCTGTGGACTTTTGGAAAAATTGTTGGTGGTGGTCTTCCAGCCGCAGCATACGGCGGAAAGAAAAGCGTCATGGAACATGTTGCTCCGTTGGGGCGGGCCTATCAGGCGGGAACATTAAGTGGCAATCCGCTCGCAATGGCCGCAGGCTTGGCAACGCTCACCGCAATGGAAGAATGCGACGCATTTAACCGTCTTGAAAAAACCGGACAAGCACTTGATGCTCTGGTGCAACAGCATTTGGCTGCCGCCATTCGCTCCGGGCGAGTGTCTTTTGTTCGCAAAGCATCGTTTTTTTGCTTTTTCTTCGGAAGCAAACAGCCTCCGCGGAATTTCACCCAGGTTGCCTCAACTGACATGAATCTTTTTAATCAGGTTTATCATCGTTGGTTGGATGCAGGTTTGTACATGGGGCCGAGTGGCTATGAGGTAGGTTTCTTGAGCACAGAACATACTGTGGACGATGTTGAAAGGCTTGTGCGTGTCGTTGCTGAGTCAATCTAATTCGAATCCGTGGCAGCAAATTCGCCTGCGCACTGTTGTCCAGCGAAGTTTAAATGCGCAAGTCGTGATTGACGGTGAGTCGCGTGGAGTTCTTGAAAAAGGCCTGCTGACCTTGGTTGGCTTTGCCACAGACCAGGCGGATCTCATGACCGAAGGAATTTCCGAGCTTTTGCAGATTCCTGACGACACCCGCCAGCAACTGCTCGAGCCGTTGTTTCGGCGGTGGTGGGAAAAAACCTCTCAACTGCGGATCTTCTCAGACTCCGAAGGGCGCATGAATGAATCGTTGCTGCAGCAATCCGCCTCGGCAGGTCTTTATTTGGTGAGTCAGTTCACCTTGTTTGCCGATCTGCGCAAAGGCAATCGTCCAAGCTTTACCGGTGCTCTTGCGGCTCCACTCGCAAAACACTGTTTTTCTGATTTACTCTTATTTGTCAGAGAGAAATGCGCAGATAGACCTGTTTTAAGCGGAGTTTTTGCTGCTGACATGCAGGTTACTTTAACCAATGATGGGCCGGTGACGTTGATGTTTGATTGCAGCATTGAGGATGGAGTTGAAGGGTTGTGAGTCGAGTTGCTGTTTCTTTAGAAAGAATAACTGCACAAGCAAAAAGCTGGCGTCGGTCGGTTGTTCGCTTGTTTGAAAATTCTCTCCTCCTCCTCAGAGTTCTTATTCCTCTTTCAGTGCATCTAAGATTGTGGATTTTAGTTGTATTAATTCTGGTTTTAGAAGAGGTCTTAAGTCCACATCTTCCTTCAGTGCTTCTCATCGTTATTTGCGCCGCTGTTGCTTATATTGCGCTTGTAAGGCTTGTTGATGTGCCGTTGCGCTCGCTGCAACAGCTCACGCGTCAGGGTGGGTTCGATCTGAGCGGCAGCGTGGCTGCGGTGAGCGGGTACGATGAATACTCGCGGCTTGCGCGTGCAATTCAGGGCATGGGCCGGAGGATGAACACATCCATCCAAGAGGCCCGCGAACAAAATAGTCGCATTGATGAGCTTTTTAATGCCATTGGTGAAGGTGTTGTTCTGTGCACGCTCGAGGGCAAAATATTAAAAATCAATCACACCGTGCGGCGTTGGTTGGAATACTATGGCGATCCGGTTGGACGTGATTTGATTGAGGTCATTCGCAGCGTTGAACTCAATGATCGCTTTGTCTCGTTTCTTCTCCGCTGCCGCAGCGAGTTCGCCGCAGGTGGTGTTGAAGCTGAGGTGGTTGAGTCGATTCACCTCGATGGTCCGGAAGCGAAAAGAGTGCGCGCCAAGATGGTGCTGGTGCAATCGGGAACACAGCATCCTGTTTGTTTCATTTTTCTCTTTGACATGAGTGACCTTCATCGGCTCGAGCAATTTCGCCGCGAATTTTTTGCCAACGTGAGCCATGAGCTGAAAACACCGATTTCATCGATTCGTGGCTATGCCGAACTCCTGCAAGATCAGTATGCATCATTGAACCTGGAGATGGCTCAGCAGTTTTTGAACGTCATTGTTCGCAATTCAGAGCAGGTTTCAACGCTTCTTCAAGACATGATCCTGCTATCAAGTCTTGAGAACAATCAGATACCCCTCACGGTAAAACCCTACGATATCCGCATGGCACTTGCCCGCGTGAAAGAAACACTCACTCCGAAAGCGAAAGAAGCTGGCGTGAGTGTGGTGATTGATATCGCTCCCCAGGTGCAGGAATTGATGGTGGATGGACAACGCTTTGATTCCGTGTTGCTCAACTTGGTCGACAACGGAATCAAATACAATCGGCGCGACGGCTATGTGAAAGTTTCAGTGCGGCAAAGCGACGATGAATGGACTGTGTATGTCGAAGATTCGGGTTTGGGTATCCCCTATGCAGCACAGTTGCGCGCCTTTGAGCGTTTTTATCGGGTTGATAAAAGCCACGCACGTTTGGGCGGAGGTTCTGGCTTGGGGTTGGCTATCGTGAAACATGTCATTCAAGCGCATGGCGGGCATATTCACCTGCGCAGCGAACCCGGTGCAGGAACGGTCTTTACCGTCACAATTCCACGTCACCGCGCAACCGGTCGCATTGCAGCCCTCGCACCGTTTTGATTGAGCGGAGAAATAAGTCGTGTCTTGCGCTGATGGCAGATTCAGTTGTCTTTCCAAACCGCTGAATCAGCACCCATACCCACAGGGTTGCAGGCAAGTTTCAAACTCGCTCGCGCTGTTGCCAATTTATCGAGTGTCTTGTTGAGTTCATCTTGAATGGGTTTCGTTTCCGCTTCAAGAGATTTGATGTCTTTATCGAGTGAGACAGTTTGCTCCTGCAAACGTGTCAAAAGCGCCTGTGCTTCAGAAATAAGTGTTGAATTTCCGTTTGGCGCCTGCAGGATCTGCAACAGTAATTGCTGCTGACGGATTTGACTTTGAACACTGCTGAGAACCGCATTTTTTGAGGCAATGACATCGCGTTTGCTGTCGAGCGAAAGTTGTACTGAGGTTGCCTGCGCCAGGAGGGCAACATCTTTCCAAAGAATTCTTTGCTCGGTTTGAATTGCTATTTGACCTGTCGCAGCAAGTTGACTTGCAGCAATTTCACAATGCCCTGA
Source organism: bacterium (assembly GCA_009918675.1). Lineage (GTDB taxonomy): Bacteria > Bdellovibrionota_B > Oligoflexia > Silvanigrellales > Silvanigrellaceae > RFOM01. Next base: position 10,626 of record RGDM01000014.1, on the reverse strand, counting down.
TGCAACAAGCGCGGGGATTTTGTTGCATGGCGTTGCGTTTATTACCAAACCAAGAGTCTGCATTGTGAAGGGGTTCAAGACTCCCTTTGGAACATTTCCTTGCGCACCGGCAAGCGCATTTGCCAGCGGCTCAAGATCTGCACTTCTCATTTGATTTTTTGTTGTTACCGTCTGGCAAAACAGATCCTCTCCAGCCAGCGAAGCAATTGAATAGCTCAGCATAGATTCGCTTACGTTCCCCGAGCCGGGCGCATTGCCTATTGGAGCTGATGTGGATGGAGCTGGTGGTTGAATCACAGGGGCGGGTGAATTCGCCGATTGCGACGAAGATTTCGTGCAGCTCGATAAGCTGACAAGCGCGGCCAAAGCACAAACAGCGACTGCAGGGCTTGGTGTTTTAAAACTCCACATCCGTGACTCCCCTTTGTAGCGCAAAGCCAATCAACTCAATGAGGATCGGATATGAAAAAATAAAATTAAGTCAATTTTTGCTGCGATTCTGCCGATACGCCCGCAAATTCAGTGTTTGCCTGGGGTTGCTGATGTTTAAAACGCGCTTTCGCTGGTTTTGTCTCAGTTTGCTCGTTTTGTCGGGCGGATGTGCGCAGAAAAACCTACCAGGGGCTGGTGGTCAGGTGCCAGCCCAGCGCAGTATCGCTGGAAAAGCGAATGGAGCGGAAAGTGCAACGAAAGGAGGTGGTATCGCGGTCGAGGCGGCAGAGCAGCCGGCTTTTGCCTTGAGTTCAGTTCCCATGCGCCTGCGTTGCGCCGATCCACAGGGGCTGGAATTCATCAAATCCGCGGGCCTCAATCCGGTGAATTCTTATCTCTTGGCTCGTTTTGCAATGGTTGGTGGGGCTCCGTTTCCATTCAACGCTGAGTTGAAAAATTATTTCAAATCAGCCGGTTTTTCGCAGTTCACAGCATTGGAAAATTCAGCAATGGGAGTGCAAGGATTTGTTGCTTCTTCGAGTCAAATCAATCTGGTGGTGTTCCGCGGCACTCATGATCTCAAAGGTGCTATCAGCGATCTTCAGTTTGCGGTGTCGCCTTCGTCGTTCACCTCATTGCCGGGAGGTGTGCATAGCGGTTTCAAAAGTAGTTTCGATTCTATTTCTTCAGCATTGTATCAAGCATTGAACCTAAAAGATCGCCCCGATATTCCCACATACTATGTTGGCCATAGTCTTGGTGCGGCGCTTGCAACCCTGGCTGCCGTTGACGGAGTGAGCAAGGGTGTCAGGTTGGCTGGTGTTGTTTCGCTGGGGCAACCTCGCATTGGTAATGCAACTTTTTCGCTGGCGGCAGAGCGTGTTCTTGCTGGTAAATTTCGGCGTTATGTTTATGGTAACGACCCTGTTCCACATGTGCCGCCTGCGGTTGGCAGTGCACAGCAGGTGGCGCAGGCTTTGATTCCCGACCAACTCCTTCAGGCCACCCTCGCAGGTGCATTGCAGTTGTTTAGATTCAGTCATGTCGGGGTGCCAGTGTCGCTTGGCCAAGCAAATTCTTCCGAAACAGCGTTCACCAGCGATGATGCCTGGGACTCACGCTATTGGCTTAGCAATGTTGATTCTGTGAAGCAGAGTGTTTTGAACGTGGCAACGCCACAAAACACGTTGTTCGCTGATCATGGTGTCGAGAATTATTTGTGCGAGATGCTCAAGGCAATCAGGTAAAATTCAAGCTTTATTGTGACGCTGGTTGTCAATAAGCTGATAACCGAACCCGTGCACTGTTTCAATCAAAACACCCGCGTCGCCGAGCTTTTGTCGCAGTCGTTTGACGTGTGTGTCTACGGTGCGGGTGTTGAGTTGCCCCTCGTATCCCCAGACCCGTTGCAAGAGTGCATCGCGGCTTTGTAAGCGCCCAACCCGCTCGGCGAGATAAAGTAACAGTTGGTATTCAGTTGCTGTGAGCGCAACCGGTTCGCCATCCACAAGGACTTTGAATTGCTCGGGGTAAATTTGCAGTGGTCCAATGGCAATTTGCCGTTCACCTGAGTATGCCTCAGATGGAGAAGAAGATGCTGTATCAGTGCGCATCTTCTGCATACTTGGAATACTACTGGCGGCAGTGGGCTGTGGCTGCAGACCTGTGCGGCGCATCAGAGCCTGCACGCGGAGAAGGAGTTCTCGTGGAGAAAAGGGCTTGGTGATGTAGTCATCAGCTCCGGCCTCGAAGCCATCGATTTTGTCGGATTCCTGCGACTTCGCCGTGAGAAGAATCACAGGAATTGGCGCCAGCTCAGAATTTTTTCGCATGGCACGAAGAACTTCAGTGCCCTCCAAGTGAGGCAGCATGACATCGAGAAGAACAAGATGGGGGCGGTAGGAATTGATGCGATCAAGCGCGTCTTTGCCGTCAAAGTGAGATGCGACTTCGTAATCTTTGGTTGATTCGAGGGTGAATTTCAGGAGATTGTTAAGGTCGCGGTCGTCTTCAATAATGAGCACGCGCGCCCGAAATTCACGAGTTGTGTGCGTGGCTGTTATTTCTGTCACTTTGAAAAAACCTCCTGCCTTAACATCAGCTTTGTAGCAGAAGCTCGCAGCGGCAGGGAAGTGTGTGACACTTTTTCCACAAATCTGACACCTTTTTGCTTCAAATAAGCGGGCCGGCCCGGGGCTTTTTCTCTCGAATCATGCAGCACAGGCGGCCTGCGGCAAAACGTTAGGCGCCTTTGCTGTCTTCTTCACGCTGCTTTTTGATCTTCTCTTGCAGTTGCATGATTCCGTCTATCACCGCTTCAGGAGTTGGCGGGCAGCCTGGAACGTAGACATCGACAGGAACAATGCGGTCGATTCCCTGTACGACATGGTATGCGCGATAGAATCCGCCCGATGACGCACATGCACCCATCGACAGAACCCATTTCGGCTCTGACATCTGATCGTAGATGCGACGTAGCACAGGGGCCATCTTTTCAGTGATTGTTCCGGCAACAACCAGAAGGTCGGCCTGACGTGGGCTGAAGCGAACAACCTCCGCGCCGAAACGGCTCAGGTCATATTTTGGACCCATGACCGACATGAGCTCAATTCCACAGCACGCCGTTCCAAAAGGATAGGGCCAAAGCGAGTTGCGGCGGGCCCAATTCACAAATTGGTCGACCTTGGTCGTCATGAAAAATTCTTGTCCATAGCTGTGGTGCTTCATGATTCAACTCCCAACGAGCGCATTTCCTTACGACTTCCAACTAATCACAAGTGGGTCGCCTTTGTCGATGGGCAGAGCGGCTTTCATCGGGCCGTGCCGTCCGCGTGTGCAAAGGGGTCACACGTAAATCATCAGCATTCCCTCGGGAGCGAGACCTACCTCAAGGGTATCTCCGAAGCCAAGCACACATGCCGTGACAGGACCATCAATACAGACGATTCCGTGCCGCATGCGTGAGAACAGAGTGACGCTTTCATGGTCACCGTCAAGGGCAAGTTTGGTCAAGGTCAGGTGATGATCTGGATGCACGTAAGGTTCACGCACAGCAACTAAATATTGGTTTGATGTGACATCGAGCGCGCCTAAGCCATAAGAGCGGATTGCCGCTGTACTGCCAGCGGCGGTGGAGATCCACAATCCGCTCGAAAGCTGACGCTCACTCAGAGCGCGCGGACCTTCAATTGACAGTGTGTAGCGACTGGCAGAAGCGGGGTGTTGGTGGCCAAAATAAATATCATTCAGCGCATAAGGCAAAGCATCGCCTTTAGAAGTGCGTGCCACCAGTCGACGGACGTGTTTGGCAGCACGCTGGCTGGATAAAATATCCTGGAGTCCGCGTTCAAGTGTTTCGGGTTTGAGTGCGCATAAATGGCCAACGGAATGCTGAGGAACGGAGTTGATTCCGAGCATTCGTGTCTCGCCACCAACGAAATGGCTGGTCCGCAATAAGGTTCCATCACCGCCCACCGTGAGCACCAAATTCAGCCTGGATTGAAGGCCTGGGTGTGTCCCGAATTGATAAGGAAACAAGCCTGCATTGCCGTCGCCGTTCAAATCGTCAAGGGTGTGAAGAGAGTACGAAAGACTCTGTTCGGTCAGCATTGCCAACAAGCTGTCGAGAGTTTGGCAGTGTTGATTGTGGGCTTTTTGCAGAGTTTCATCATTTTGACCGTCACGCAAAAAATATGTGCGCGCGGAATCCGATTTGAATTCATTCGCGTAGCGCTCAAGAGCAGTTTTTTTCTGAATCACGACTACGTCTGTGAGAGGGGGTCGTGATTCGCCCGAGCTGGGTCTCGCAAGCATTAGCGGAGTAGCTCCAGGTTTCTCTTGATTTCTTTGTTGTTGGTGTAGATGTCGAAAAGTTTGCGTTGCATGGTTGAAATGAATGTCTGCGCTGATACGCGGGCATCTGCCATTTGCAGGCGCTTGATTTTCTCAGCGTCGGGTGTCGTGCCTTCTTTTCGGCTGACCAATCGAACCAGTGATTTACGTCCTGCGAAATCGAGAATTTCCTTGGGCATGTCGCCTTTGTTTTTGAGCGAGAAAAGCACGTTCATCAGCGGCTCGGAGGGGCCGAGATCTTCGATAAATCGTGTGCGTGGGGTGACCGGCTTTTTCACGGTTTTCCACTGCAATCCATTGGCTTGAATAAGCGGCTCAATTTCGTTGAACTTCTTTTCAGAGAGAAGTTTGTTGATGTTCTTTTCAAGTTCAGTGCTCATTTCTGTTTTTATTTTTTCGCTCAGAGCGCGCTTTGCAAGTTCCTCTTTGGCATCTTCGTATTTGCGTTCGAGCCGATCGCGTGACTCTTGCCATTGCAGCAAACGGAAGCCAAATGGGGTTTCAATAATTCCGGACAGGGGTTTGTCTTTGCTGAGCGCAAACGCCGAGGCTGCAGTTGCGGCATCAATATTAGTGCTGTCAATCCAGCCAATATCGCCCTTGGCTTGCTTGGCGCTCGCATCATCGTTGGTACTTCCAGCAATATTTGCAAAAGATTCACCGCTGGCGATTTTCTTCTGCACGTCTTCAATCATTTGTCGTGCTTGTTCTTTGCTGCGGGTCTTGGCGTCGCCTTCGGCGCGTTGAGCGTCTTTGTGAGAGACTAGGATAGACAGTGCACGCACTTGGGCAGGCCTGATAAACTCCGATTTGCTCGCTTCCCAAGCGTCCTTCAAGCCTTTTTCGTTGGCTGAATCAGCGGCGTATTTTTTTGCTTCAGCGCTCAACTTTTCATTGAGTTTGCTTTCGCTCGGTTGGATGTTGGCGAATTCGAGCTGGAATTCAGTTGTGTCCCGCTGCGATTTTTCGACGAGAATCGCCTTCGGTGTTGCGTCGGGAAGCGAGAGCAATGCGCTCATTTTCTCAAGCGTCAAAGACTCACGGCCTTGTTTAAAAAAATCAAGTTCGCTGATGTACCCGCTTTTGAGGAATTTTTTATAAATGGCAATGTCGAATTGTTTTGTTTTCTCGTTCTGAAATTCAGGCCGTTTTCGGATCCAGCTCGCCACTTCGAGATCGCTTGGGGACCAACCAATTCGTGTGGCCTCTTCGAGCATCACTTTTTCTTGGATGAGTTGATTGAGTGAAGACTGAATGTTCGCTTCTCGCCGGCCTGCTTCGTTGCCAGTTTGCCGATTTAAATTTTCAACGGCGCGCTGCAGCTCGACCATGGTCACCGGTTGATTTCCAACCTGTGCAGCCAAATGGCTATCCATTTGCGAGCGGTTGGGCGAAATGCCAGTCACGGCAAACGCAAGCACACCTAGTGCAATCACTATTCCAACGGCCAGTGATTTTGCACTCGGAGAGAGAAGTGACTTGGTTGACAAACGCATGCTTGCCTCGAAAATGAGCTGAGTCGAGCCGAGACAACCGTAAACCACTGTGGCCGGTACTCTGGAAGACGACAGACAATGACATGAACCTTGGAATCTTTTAACACGTGAGCTTTCTTTTTCAACCAAGTGGCTATAAATTGATTGAGTTAACTCAAAAAGCTCACCCGGTAGGACTCCACCATGCTCGTGTTTCGCAGATATGGTTTTGCCTTGCTTGTTTTGAGTGCATTTGTTTTTCCATTTGCATTCTATTCGTCAGACGTTGCTGCACGGCGCGACCTCTCGTTTGTTGAAAAGCTTGTTTACACAGTCAGTCGTCCGGTCGAAACCCTTTTCAATGTTCTCATTCATCAATCAACCGGGCTCATTCGTTCTTATGTTGACCTCCGTGGCGCGCGCGTCGAAGCGGAGCGTCTCAAAGAAGAAAATGCCAAATTGTCGGTCAAAATGCAGATGCTTAAAGAGGTCGAGAACGAGAATGAGCGGTTGCAGAAGCTGCTTAATTTCGTCAGGCAAGTCAGCCTTAAGTTCGTTTCTGGTCAGGTTCAGAGCGGAGATCCAAGCTTTCTGTATAAAAGTATTCGGTTGAATCGGGGCGAGTCAGAGGGTGTCCTTCCGGGAATGGGGGTCGTTGCTGCCGAAGGTGCCGTGGGAGTCGTGATGCGCACCGTCGGCTCGTATTCTGATGTTCTTTTGCTCAATGACCCAAACTCGAACCTTGACGTCATTGTTGCCCGCAATCGTCGGCGTGGAATGCTTGAGGGGAGCTCTGGGCAAGCAATGCTTTTTAAATATGCAGATCGCGGCAGTCGGGTTATTGTGGGTGATGAAATTGTGACCAGTGGACTGACCGGGCCATTCCCACGCGGCATTGGTGTTGGCAAAGTGAGTCGCATTCGGGTTGAGCCCGATGGTGTCACTCAGGTGATTGAAGTTGAACCTGCTGTCAACTTTGCGGAGGTGTCTGAGGCTCTGATTCTTCTCAGAAGCAGCCGTGAAGTAGATGTGATCCGCAAAGTTGGTGGTGTTGATTGGATGAAGCGTCTGGTTGAATCTGTTCCTGGCCGCTCAGGAGGCTAAGAATGATCCGCCTTCGAGCGTGGCAAGTGCATGCCTCAGTCATGATCCTTGTGGCAATGGTGCTTGTTTATTTTCAATCCTATATCCTTGGCCGGATGCATTCGCCATGGCTACATTTAGATCTTGCGACTGTGTTCGTGGTGTATGTTTCAATTGAGCATTTGCTATTTGGTGCTTTGTTGCGAATTTTTATCGTCGCTGCTTTGATGCACATGTTTTCTGGCGCACCCGATGGTTTCTTTTTGATGTTCTATTTGCTTGCTTTGGTCATCTCTAACATTCTTGCTCGCTTTTTTGCACTTCATAAATTGAGTAGTCAGTTTTTGATTTTTGCAGGAATCTTTTGTCTGAAATTCGTTCTCATTTATGGAAGTCTCAGTAAAGCTCAGCGGGCTCCCGAAGTCTGGCAATTTATTTGGCGAGTCGCACCGGGTTTCATGATGACAACTTTGGCATCCGTGCCGCTGTTTGCTTTTTTTGCCCAGTTGGATGGATTATTTGATGCAAGTGCGCGAAGGGATCACCGCCAAGAACTGGTGGAAAGTTAAGGAGAGACTAACGCGTGGCTGAGAGTCGTTTCAAATCTGAACTCCTCATTGATGCGCGACGTATTTACGTTGCGATTGCGGTTTTTATTTTCTTGGTCATCTCGCTGGTTGGTCGATTGTGGTATCTGCAAATCTTGAAAGGCAAAGACTTCTCTATTGCGTCTGAGCGTAACCGAGTGCGTGAAGTGACTCGCCCAGCACCACGCGGTCTTATTTATGACCGCAATGGAAGTCTGATGCTCGCCAATAGGCCATTTTTTGATTTGGTGATCATTCCGCAATACTTGCAAAATAAAGAACAGACTTTGCGGATCGTATCTGAGCTTTTTAGCATTCCGCTCGATCAAATCGAAAAGAGACTCGCGGAAGCTGCAAGTGTTCCTCATTTTGTTCCTGTGCGCATCAAGCGAAATCTCACGCTGCACGAAGTGGCAATGATGGAATCCAACAAATTCTTTCTGCCGGGAGTCGATGTTGATACAGCCCCGCGGCGCGACTATCAGCGCAGCGACTCTGCACATCTGTTTGGTTATTTGGGCGAAGTTACCGGCCGCGAACTCGACACACTCAATGGTGCGTCTCGTGATTACCAATACCGCGTTGGGTCGATTATCGGTAAAATGGGAGTTGAGAAGAAATTCGAAAATTTCATGCGCGGCGTGGAAGGGAAAGATTATCTCCAGGTCGATGCCTATGGTCGTTTGCAATCAAGCGCGGCGATGGATTTTGGCATGAGCGCAAGAAGGAATGGTCAGCGCGGATTCGATATGTGGCTGACCATCGATGATGACATTCAACGCGCTGCAGTTGATGCGTTCCGTAACAAGAATGGTGCCGTTGTCGCTATGAATGCGCAGAACGGAGAAATTCTCGCCTATGTGAGTCACCCAAACTTTAGTTTGTCGATGTATCAGGATGGACTCACCGGTGAAGATTGGCAGCTCCTGCAAACAAACCCATTTAAACCTCTGCTGGATAAAGTCACTGGCGGTGCATACCCACCTGGGTCCGTCTTCAAAATCCTTACTGCCCTTGCTGCACTCGAAGAAGGGGTGACCAACCCGCAGAAAACATACTCTTGCAACGGTGTGTTCTCGCTAGGTAATGGAAAATGGCGCTGCTGGAAAAAGACTGGTCATGGCGTTGTAAACCTGCGCCGAGCACTTGAGCAGAGCTGCGACGTCTATTTCTATCAGGTCGGCAACCTGCTTGGTGTTGATCGCATCGCAAAATGGGCGCGGGCGTTTGGTTTGGGTGAGAAGACTGGACTCGACCTCAATATGGAGGTGACAGGCATTGTTCCATCGACCGGGTGGAAGCTGCAAACAAAGGGCGCGCCTTGGCAAAGTGGTGACACCATCAACGTCTCGATTGGGCAAGGTTACAATTTGATGACTCCCTTGCAGATCGTTTCGATGATGGCGGCGGTTGGAAATGGTGGAAAAGTATTTCGTCCCTATTTGCTCAAGAAAATTGTTGATCCGTCGGGCAAGACAGTTGCCGAAGAGAGGTCACTCTTGCGCAAACGAGTCACCTACAAACCAGAAAATCTGGCACTCGTGAAAGCGGGTTTGCAAGATGTGGTGATGAGCCCTACCGGAACGGGTAAGCGAGCACAGGTTCCTGGTTTCCTCATTGCTATCCTGAAATTGCCGTTGTTGCGCTGAGCGAGTTTGACGGCGGCGGCGGTGGCGCGCAAGCTGCACCGATTGTGCAAAAAGTATTGGAGGCTTACCTGCGGAAGGCACACCCGGAAAAGTTTCCAGCGGGTAAAAATGCGCAGATCATGGCGGAAAGAAAGACTCCCTTGGATGAATCTCGCGTCTCGCCCAACATCGATGTTCTGCCACCTGAGCGGCTCGAAGATGAAGAAGAGGTTGATTCAGGAATCATCAACGATTCACCTGGCGATTGAAGGAGTACAGCAAAGTGCTTTTATTTTGGCAATTGCTCAAAGAACGCTTTCGCGGCACTCCTTGGTCTTTGATTGTTACTGTTTACCTGATGATTTCAATTGGTCTGTTTAATTTGTACAGCGCTTCAGGTGCAGACGTGTCACCCGGGCGTTTCAATGACCAACTTCATTGGGTTGCTCTCGGGACATTGGCGATGATTTTTTGGGGAGTCATTTTTGATGTTCGGACCATCGAACGATTGACTCTCTTTAGTTATCTGGTGGTTTGCGCTTTGCTGCTGGCGGTGGATATCAGCGGTCAAGTCGCGAAAGGCTCGCAGCGCTGGCTTGCGGTTGGTCCGGTTCGAATTCAGCCCAGCGAGCTTGCCAAGTTTGTGATTATTCTCATCACGGCAAGAAGTTTCGCGTATGTAAAAGGTGTGTATGAGTTTACGTTGCTCACCCTGTGGCGGCAGATCATCGTCATCGGAATTCCGTTTCTACTTGTGTTGGGTCAGCCTGACCTAGGAACGGCTGGTCTTGTCTTGCTCATTGGCTGTTTTCAAATCGCATTCGTGCGCATCAACTGGATGAGTTTGGCAATCGTTGCGCTAACGGGCCTCACTGCATCCATCGTTGCCTGGAACTTTATTCTTTATGATTACCAAAAGCAGCGTGTGCTTAACTTTCTTAATCCGATGCGCGATCCAAAAGGTGCGGGTTATCACTCCATTCAGAGTATGATTGCAGTGGGAAGTGGTGGTGTTTGGGGGCGTGGCTTTCAACAAGGAACGCAAAGCCAACTCAGCTTTTTGCCTGAACGTCATACAGACTTTGCCTTTTCTGTTTGGGCGGAAGAGCAAGGATTTGTTGGCTGTGTTGTTGTTTTTGGACTTTACCTCTTGTTGCTTTTGCAAGTTTTTCAGGTGGCTGAAAAAGCGCGCGATTCATTTTCCGCATTGATGGCCTTGGGCGTGGCGGGTTTCTTTTTGTTTCATTTCTTTATCAATGTTGCAATGGTTGTTGGGGTTTTTCCTGTGGTGGGTGTGCCTTTGTCGCTCATCAGCTATGGTGGAAGTCACATGTTGACAATTATGAGTTGCATTGGCTTGCTCGTTGCTGTGGAGAGGCGGCGCGCAATGTCGTCGACCTGAGCTTTTGAATTTCTTTGGGCATGCGGGGCATTGAATGAATTCGCCGGAAAAAAAATCGGAAGCTTTCTCACGGTCTCTCGTGTTTGCAATTGGTAGCGGTGTGACAATTCTGCTTTGTGGTTTAGTCGTCTTGTGTGTCCCTCCGAAACCCACAGTGATCGCCGATG